>CACZCT010000021.1 GCA_902779745.1 uncultured Prevotellaceae bacterium | reverse complement strand
CCTGCCACCTGGAGTGTCCAATGGCACCTGAAGAACGGCTACTACATCACAGGCTATCATCGCCGTGACAGGAGCAACTATGCCTCCTATACTTTCCGCAAGCCCCTCCGACATCATACATTCTCCATTGTCTCTCACTCCTCCAACCATATCTTTCCGACTTCATACCTTATCCATCATCCCTCCGACCTCTTCTGGACACGTCCCCTTGCCCCCTTTACGGCAAAGGGCAGCTACCTTGTCTCCTACGTTATCACCTGTCTCTGCAAGACACCCGACGGCAGGTTTAACTGGTTGGGAAGAATGGCGAAGAAGATAAGGCGAGGAAATAAATGTTCGGGGTCATGGGCAGGCTTTTTATTCCCGATACTGAAATTAAGTGCCCTGATTTTGTAGTATATGAAAAAAATGCGCTACCTTTGCACCGCAAGTTATGAAAGAGATATATTATAAGGTAGCAGACCATGTGTTTGCTTTGGAGACCAACGGACATGAAGGGGTAGTGCTCAGTCTCAGACAGTATGAGCCCTTTGTGACGGATCCTGTGGCAGACTGCCTGTTCCGCCTGCAGCTCACCGATGTCAAGGAGGAGAATGGCGACTTCACCCTGGAGGTGAGTCAGGACGATGAGGGACAACAGATACAGACAGGACATGTGGGGGAGAAGCCCTGCTTTCGTTTTTTCCTGCGCGACAGTCTGATGGCGGTGCTCACATGCAGTGCCGACTACCGGCAGGGGGTGCTGTGGTCGGATGACAACAACACATTCGGCATCAACAACGCGATGATGGTGATGTATGCCCTCGCTACTGCCGACAAACATACGGTGTTGTTCCACTCGGCGGTAGTCAGCCATCAGGGACATGCCTATATGTTCCTGGGGACGAGCGGTACGGGAAAGAGTACCCATGCCCGTCTATGGCTCCGATATATCGACGGTACGGAACTGGTGAACGACGACAATCCCGTGGTGAGGATCCACGACGACGGCACCATCCGTGTCTATGGCTCGCCCTGGAGTGGCAAGACGCCCTGCTACCGTAACGTCAGTTATCCGCTTGGCGCCCTCGTCATGCTGCGTCAGGCACCGCAGAACGCCATCCGCCGTCTCAGACCCCTGGAGGCATACGCCGCCCTGATGACATCTATCTCCGGTAAACGGTGGGACAGTCGGATGGCGGAGGGACTGCACGACACGGAGAACCAACTGATTTCGCATGTTGCCATGTGGCATCTGGACTGTCTGCCCGATGAGGCGGCAGCACGGTTGTGTGAGCAGGAAGTGACAGTACAGGAAACATGAAATACGTGAAATGGCTGTGGCATAACACGGTCGGCATCAGGTATAATATGGTGCTTCGTATCGTGGCAGGAACCGCACGGGTGTCGTTCGGTCTGCTGATGATATGGCTCTGTAAACAGTTCATCGACGTGACCGTCAGGACAGGCACGGCGTATGACATCGCCCTGATGATTGCCGCCCTGATAGCGGTGGTGCTCTCCGCCATCTTCTGCCGACAGGCATATTACTATATGGCGGTCAGGGCGGAGGCGATACAGACGACCGCCATCCGACTGCGTATCTTCAGTCATTTGCTGCGCCGCCAGATATTCGACGGCAATGCGATGCACTCTGGTGATGTCACCTCCAGGCTTGAGAAGGACATCAGTACCGTGAGCAACGCCACCACATCGGTCATCCCTGACCTCTGTGTCACCCTCTTCCAACTTGTCGGAGCCTTCCTCTTCATGAAGTCGATGGATGCACGGCTGGCATGGGCACTGCTCCTGGTCACCCCGCTGTTCATCATCGTAGGCAAACTGGTGGCGCTGAAAATCCGTAAGATGACGATGGACATCCGACAGCAGGAGAGTGTCATACAGATGCTCGTCCAGGAGACGATGGAGCATAATATGGTGCTGCGTACCATGGAGAGCGGCGACTGGGTGACAGAGCGTCTCGACGACATGCAGCACAGTCTGAAGGGAAAGATCAACCGCAGGGCACGCTTCACCGTCATCTTCCGCTCTGCCATCGCCGTGAGTTTCAGCCTCGGCTATATCATTGCCTTTATATGGGGTGCCCTGCAGCTCAGGGCAGGTGTCATCACCTTCGGCGTGATGACCTCGTTCCTCCAACTGGTCGGTCAGATACAACAGCCGATCCTGCAGGCCATCAACATGTTGCCGCAGATCCTGCAGGCGACGACCAGCATCGACCGTCTGGAGGAGATGGAACATATGGAAGTGGAGGAGGAGAGCCATGATGCCGAAGGACGGATGGAAGGACCGCTGGGACTGAAGCTCCACGATGTCACCTTCCGTTATGCTCCCGACGAGCGTGAGGTGGTATCCCATCTCAGCCGGGTATTCGAACCGGGCAGCAAGACAGCACTGATGGGACAGACGGGGGCAGGAAAGACGACACTGTTCCGACTGTTGCTCGGACTCATCAAGCCCCAGACGGGTACCATGACGCTCTTCAATGCCGGAGGGGAACAGCCTGTCAACGAGCATTCCCGCTCGAACTTCGTCTTCGTACCACAGGGTAACACTCTCATGAGCGGCTCTATCCGCTATAACCTTATGCTCGCCAAACCGGACGTCACCGATGACGAGTTGCGGAAAGTGCTGCATATCGCCATGGCGGACTTCGTCTTCTCACTGCCGGACGGTATGGATACGGAGTGCAGCGAGAGGGGCGGTGGACTGAGTGAGGGACAGGCACAGCGCATCGCCATCGCTCGGGGACTGCTCAGACCGGGTAATATCATGTTGCTGGACGAGATCAGTGCCTCGCTTGACGAACAGACGGAAGAGGAACTCTATCGGCGCCTGTTCAGCTCCTATCAGCATAAAACAATGATATTCATTACCCACAGACCTACCGTCTGTGAACTGTGTGATGAGGTGATGCATTTGACTAAAACGGTTAAAACCCCTTAATTACCTCATTCTGTCCTTTTCTTTGGCGTATCATCAAATAAAAGCAATATAATGGAAATACGAAGAAAACTTTGGATGCTCATCGCCATCCTTTGCAGTGTAGTCACTGTTTCTGCTCAAGAAGTCCAGAAGGACAGGAACCGTACGTATCGGATCACGTTGGGTGACGTACAATATGCCCACCACAACGAGAAGATGTCGGCAGGTGAAGCCGTGGGTCAGGTATTGTCAGGCGTATTGACAGGAAAGACCTCGATAGAGGCCACCAAGTACGAGGAAGATGTGAAGAGCAGTATCATCAAGGGACTCTCCGGTGCCCATCGTTACCGCTACAATGACGGTCTGCTACAGGTGAGCGATGTCGTGGAGGAGGGTAATGTCGTGGCGGATGCCCTTATCACCAACATCAATGCAAGTTCGAGCAGCCGTACCTGGAAAGACAAGGACGGTAAGACACAGGTGACGACTTCTTATACGGGTGTAGTCGAAGTGGTGCTCACCCTGAAGGACGCGAAGACGGGCGAGGTGATAGCCAACCCCTCATTCAATGGTCATGGCATGGGCGTTTCTACCTACTCTACCTCTGATCAGGCTATCCATGAAGCCATTGACAGACTCTCAAGCCAGATTACTGCTTGGCTCAACAAAAGGACCCCGCTGCAGGCAAATATCATCGAGGGTTCCACTGCCAAGAAGGACAAACAGAAGGAAGTTTATATCGACCTGGGTAGTAGCGAGGGTGCCTTCAAGGGACTCCACATGGGGGTCTATGAGGTAAAGACCGTTGCGGGACGTGAGGCAAAATCGCAGATCGGCAAGCTGAAGATAGAGGAGGTAGAGGGCAGTGATATCAGTCGCTGTAAGGTACAGAGCGGCGGCAAGGATATCAAGGCAGCTCTTGATGCCGGTCAGCAATTGCGGGTCATGAGTGTCGGGATGAGGCGACTCGAACGCCCGACCCCTACGTCCCGAACGTAGTGCGCTACCAACTGCGCTACATCCCGCTTTGCATTCGATTTTTGAAAATCGGTTGCAAAGGTACACCATTTTTTTTAATTTTGTGCAGTTTTGAGATAAAAATTTGTTTATCAGGTGAAAAAGAACTATCTTTGCAGACAAAGTAACTAAAAATGAAACGAGTACTACTGACCTTTTCTTGCCTACTGTGTTGTTTGGTAATTTTTGGGCAGCATGTGATTGTTGTCAAGAAAGGCGATGTGGAAAGTCTGCTCCAGGCCATTGATGAGGCCAATAGGCTTAATGCGGAAAAGGATGCGGCACGTACCGTGATATTGATTCCGGACGGTTACTATGACTTGGGCGACCGGACGCTGACACGTATATCAGGGCATCAGATCGCTTTGGTGGGGCAGAGCATGGAAGGAACCGTTATCAGGAACAAGCCGGACGTGAAGATTGAGAGCATCAGCAAGACGGCGGTCTTCCAGAACAGGGGGACGAACAACTACTATCAGGACCTGACGCTCCGAAACGACCTCGACTATTACTCGGCAGTACCGGACGGTCGTGCGGTATGCCTGCAGGACAAGGGTATGCGGACGATTTGTAACCGTGTACGCATGCTGTCCTATCAGGACACCTACTATTCCGATAACGAGAAGTGTCAGCATTACCTGCAGGATACGGAGATCCACGGTACGATAGACTTTATCTGCGGTGCCGGGGATGTATGGTTCGAGCGTTGCCGTATCGTGACGGAGAAACGTAATCCTGACGGCAGCGGCTGTAATATCATTACGGCAACACGCACCTCGGACACACCGTGGGGCTATGTGTTCAGCCATTGTACGATAGAGAACCGGGTATCAGTATTCAACTACGGGCGCTCGTGGCATACCAATCCCCGCTGTGTATGGATGTATACCACCCTGCTGACTCCGGAGAAACTGGTTCCCACCCGTTTTGACGCGGAGGGGATGAAAACCTGTGGCAACTATTTCAAGGAGTACATGACCAGAGATGCACGGGGACATGACATCACCCCTTCGACAAATGTCGTGACCTTCACGCTGAGGGACCATACGCAGCCCTATGTCGCCGAGACCATCATGACACGGGAGGAGGCAAGGCAGTATACGCTGAAGAATGTCTTTGGCGACTGGCAGCCTGCGAAGACGCTGAGGAAGTTGGAGAAGACATGTAGGAAACTGAAGAAAAAATACCAAATGGAATGAGAAAATACCTGCTAATCGTCTTATGCCTGACGGTCGTCATGACCAGTCGTTCCCAATATGTGATAGAAGTGCAGAAAGATAATGCACAAAGTCTGTTGGATGCCATCGCCCAGGCCAACCAGCGCAATGCGGACAAGAATGCCGAATGCACCGTGATCATGATCCCGGACGGTTACTATGACTTGGGAGAGACGGTGCTGACCCGTATCACAGGTCATCATATCGCCCTTGTCGGACAGAGCATGGAAGGCACGGTGATCCGCAATGCGCCGGATGTCAAGAAGGAGAGCCTCAGCAAGAGCGCCGTCCTCCAGAACCGGGGTACAGACAACTATTTCCAGGACCTGACACTCCGTAATGATCTGGACTATTACGGGGCAGGAGCGAGTGGCAGGGCTGTCTGTCTGCACGACAAGGGGACACGGACCATCTGTAACAGGGTGCGTATGCTGTCCTATCAGGACACCTATTATTCGGACGGAGACGATTGTCAGCACTATTTTGTAGACTCGGAGATCCACGGCACGGTGGACTTTATCTGCGGTGCCGGGGATGTGTGGTTCGAGCGCTGCCGTATCGTGACAGAGAAGCGGACTGTCGACGGTTCCGGGCGTAATGTGATAGCGGCTCCCAGAACCTCGAAGACTCCATGGGGGTATATCTTCCATGGCTGTACGGTGGAGAACGTCGTCTCGAACTTCGAGTATGCCCGCGGCTGGAAGGACACGCCGCACTGTATCTGGCTCAATACCACCCTGCTGACACCGGAGAAACTGAACAAGACCCGTTTCGACTACCGTGGCATGCGTACGGTACAGAACGATTTCAAGGAGTATGGTACGAAGGATGCCCGAGGCAGGGATATCACCCCGAAGAGTAACGTGGTGACGTTTGAGACCCAGGAGGCAACTCATACGACAGAGACCATCCTGTCCAAAAAAGAAGCCAGGAAATACACGGTGAAAAATGTATTTCCTGACTGGCGGCCGGACAAGGTTGTCCGTCTATGGGAAAAGCGGATTAACGCTTGTAGGCGCTGAGGAAAGTCGTATAGACATCACAGTTGCTGACAAAGGCGCTGGTCGTTCCGCGGCTGTGCTCATAGTCTGCCAACGTCTTGAGGGCCTGGTACTGTTTGGACTGCGGGAGTATCCTATGGTCAAACTTGTTCAGTTGGTCGTTCCAGAACTCCTCATACCATCCCCCTTCGTTGAGGTAGTAGTAGCAGTTGCCGAAGAGTGCCTTTTCCTTCAGCACGGGGTCTTTGGTGTCACTTGCCTTTATCAACAGCTCCTTGGCAATGGCGGCGAAGTTTGCCTCGTTGACTTCCACGGAGTCTGTCCAGCTCTTGCTATAGCGGGTAAGATACCAGCAGTCGCCTGAATACGATGCCTGTGCATAGCGGATGGCAAGGTCGTAGTAACGCTGACACTGTGCCTGTCCCTTCAAGATGGCAGCCTCTTTCTCCATCGCCAGCATCTCCTTGGCAAAGTCGAGCTTGTAGTTGCTCTTCAGCTTCAGTTTCTCGTTGCTGTACTCCACCTCGTCACTCAGCCACTGACGGGTGATCCACGGTTCGATGGTCCATGTACGGTTGACGGCATAGACGACCTGTGTCTGTTCCGCCATATAGGAAACGGGAACCTGCTGCAACCAGTTGATCGCCTGCTCCCACTGACAGACACGCAGGTGCTTGGTACCGATCAACTCATACATCTGCGTAGGACTAATCTTCATCTGGCTTTTCAGATACTCGTCCAGTTCGTTGTCGGAAGGCGACTTCGTATAGGTGAAGAAATCCTCCAGACGCTCCACTTTCATCGAGTTGAGACGAGCTTCAAAGGCATAGTTGTTGGTGACGTTAAGCAGGGCGTTGGTCGTGAAGTCACGTCCGGCTTTGTCGTACTTGCTGACAAGCTGTTGGTTGATGGCACGTGTCAGTGCTCCACCCTTGAAACCCCCGAAAGGTTCCTCGCCGCCGTTGATCCACTGCAACTCATTGGTCAACCACTTATCGAAGGCATCGTTTAGCGGAGCCACATCCGACTTGATATAGAAATGGATGACACGCGCACTGGTCTTTGCCCATTCCGTACCGTCCATGTTCAGAGCCTGCTGGATGTCGTCATATCCCTGTTTCTTCTTGCCGAAGAGATATTCCAGCCAGCCCTGGGCAGCTTTCCACATGGCAGGGTTGTTGGTCTTACCCTCCCTGACTACCTGTCCTGCAAACTGTGCCATCTGCATCGCCTCGTCCTCCTTGATGTCACGGACGAAGAGCTTGCCTTCCATATCCTGGTCTATCGCCTCCTGGGCATTGTTCACGAAGTCCTGCAACAGGAAGGGCAGTACGCCGGCATTCGGGTTACGCTGGTATTCCTGACGGATGGCAGTGAAGGAGCGACGCTTGTAGAACTGCGTCATCAGACTATTATAGTCGCCCATCTCCGCAAAGAGTTCTCCTGCCTCGGCATCCTTGCCTGTCTTATACAGGGCACCGGCATAGATATTCTTCATCATATCTTTATAGACAGTCTCAATGAACTGACTGGCTGTCTTCTCCCAGAATTCTACATTCTCGCGGTTCAGACCGAGTACCATGTTACAGCGCATATAGAGCAGGGCATGCTGGGAGCGCAGTTTTGTCTTGATCTTGCTGAGGGCATAAGCCTGTACCTCACGGAGTGTTTGGTTACGCTTGGCAAGATCCTCCTTGGTAGGATAGTTCCAGGAGTCGTCTCTGACACTGGAGCAGACGTCGAGGTAGCGTTTCAGATTCTTTACGTAGCTGACCATCAGGGCGTCGCCCTTCTGCTGGGCAGCCTTGATGACCTCGTCGGCATTGAACCAGTAATAGTCCTGGTCAAGTCCGAGATAGGCTTTCCAGTTGTCGCGTGTGATCTTATCGACACGCTCACTGAATTCGTCACCGTCGTACAGACGGAACAGGTAGACATTGTCCGTTCCATACCAGCCACATGCCGTCATCGGCAGACTGAGCACGACAAGCAAGCTAATGAGAATAGATTTTTTCATAGGTTTCCGGTTTATATCTGTTAATATTATCTGTTGCCAAGTCATACGTGAGGATGCAGCGTTTCAGTTCCTCACGTTCCTTCTCCACGGCATTCTTGACCTTGAGGATCTCCTCTGCGGTAGCGACATGCTCGATATCCACCCCATGGATGATACGATGCCAGAGGAAGACAGGATAGGCAGCGGCAAGGGGCAGGTCATAATCCTCCAGATACCGCAGGTAAGGTGCCACGTCACGGATGTCGAGGATGGGGTTGCGCTCCATGAACTTCATCGGGTGTCCAGTGTTATAGAGCATCAGGACACCATAGTCGACAGGCGGTACCTTCATCGACAACTGATGCAGGCGGATAGTAGTGGAGAGACGCATACCGTGCTCTTTCGCCTCTTTCCTCACTTCCTCCAGGAACTGATAGTAGAACATGCGACTCCGTGCCGTATAGTCGCAGTCTATCTGTATCTCTTTTACACCCATGATGTCATTCGTCTCGTTCATCTGTACGATGCGGTCGACGAGTTTTTTTGCAAGTCCTTCCGGTTTCTGGTGCATGCAGTTCTCGACGATAAAGACGGTAGGGATTATCTCGATGCCCCAGGGCAGGGTGTCATTGAAGGTGAGGGTGGCATTGGGCATCGGACCGAGGCTGTCGTTCATCACCACATCGAAATAGCGGCAGTATACTTTATCAATATGATACTGTTTCAGGAAGGCACGCTCCGTAGAGTCGAGTCGTAAGTCCGTACGCCAGTAATAGACGGCATTATCCTCCTCCATAGGCGATTGCTTGCCTTGACAGGCAAGTAATAAGAGTATGGTTGAGAAGAGTAGCAGTCTTTTGATCATAGCAGTTCTGGTAACTGGAAGAGTTTATTACTGTTCGAGCCTTTGATGAGGATATAACGTCCCTGAGGCTGCTGTGCCTGGATAGCTTCTTTAACTTCCTCGACATCCTTGAACTTGCGGAAATTACAAGGGATGTTTTGGAACTCCTCACCTACCAACCATATTTCTTCGAAATGGGCATCGTTAAGCATATCGACAACCTTCTGATGCTCCTCCTCAACGACATCGCCTAACTCCCCCATCTTTCCGATAATCGCCATCTTATGCGGCACCTCCATCAGTTTGAAGTTGTCGATGGCAGCCTTCATACTCGTCGGATTGGCATTATAGGCATCCACGATGAGGTGGTTATGTTCCGTGACGGTCATCTGACTGCGGTTGTTCGAAGGCACATAGTTTTCTAATGCATGGTTGATCTGTTCAAATGGTACGTTATTGACATAGCCGATGGTGATGGCAGCCAGCATATTGTCGAGGTTATAGGCCCCGATGAGATGGGTCTGAACCTCCATCCATTCACTCTGATAGCCTGCCTCATGGTCTTGTTCACGCCAGCGGAATTTCAGGAAGGGAGCACAACTGACGACCTCGCCATGAATCAAGATGTCGTTCGAGTCGCTTTGACCATAATAGTAAATATCAGCAAGTCCGTCTGTCATCTTCATCAGATGCTCGTTGTCACGGTTGACGAAGACAGGACACTCATGGGCTTTGAGGAAATCATACAACTCACCTTTCGTTTTACAGACACCCTCGAAGGAACCGAAACCCAACAGGTGGGCACGTCCTACGTTGGTGATGAGTCCGCTGGTAGGCTCTGCCGTCTCAACCAAAGTCTTGATATCACCGGGATGTGAGGCACCCATCTCCACGACAGCAATGTCGTAGTCGTCGTTGAGGCGGAACAATGTCTTGGGGACTCCCACGTCGTTGTTGAAGTTGCCCTCCGTCGCCATCACATTATAGCATTCCGAGAGGACGGCACGGATGAGTTCCTTGGTCGTCGTCTTGCCATTGGTACCCGTAATGCCGATGATTGGGATATTGAACTGGCGACGGTGCTCACGTGCCAGGTCCTTATAGGTTTGCAGGCAGTTGTCGACGAGGATAAGTTTTCTCTCTAGATGTTCTAGACTTTCTAGATTGTCTAGAATATCCGGTTCGTCAATAATAGCAAATGCGCAGCCCTTTTCAAGTGCCTGCAGGGCAAACTTGTTGCCATCAAACGACTCCCCCTTCAAGGCAAGGAAAATACTATCCTTGGGACAGTTACGGGAGTCTGTCGTAATGCATGGATGCTGCTGATACAGCTTATAAAGTTCTTGAATATCCATCCTCTTCAGTCAATTTTGGTACAAAGGTAGAAAATAATTATCAATTATCAATTGTCAATTATCAATTATTTTGTATCTTTGTGGCTGTTATGGAATACACACTGAATTGTAACGGGCGCTTATTGGACCTCAGTACGCCGCGAGTGATGGGTATCCTGAATGTGACACCCGACTCTTTCTATGCAGATAGTCGCCAGCAAACGGAGGAAGGTATTGTCCTGCGTACCCGGCAGATTCTGCAAGAGGGTGGCAGTATTATTGATGTGGGTGCCTGTTCCACTCGTCCCGGCAGTGAGCCTGCTACAGAGGCAGAAGAGATGGAGCGCTTGCGTAAAGCCCTTGCCCTTGTCCGTCGTGAGGCTCCGGAGGCAATCATCAGTGTCGACACGTTCCGTCCTGCGGTGGCCCGCATGGTTGTCGAGGAGTTCGGCGTAGATATCATCAACGACGTGTCGGAAGGTGCTGATGCAAAGATGTTCCGTACGGTGGCACGCTTGGGTGTACCTTATATCCTGATGTCTGTGCAGCCCACCATGCGTGAGATGCTCCTGCATTTTGCCAGGGAGGTGGATGTGCTGCGCTCCTATGGACAGAAAGATATCATCCTCGACCCCGGTTTTGGTTTCGGAAAGACGCTGGAGCAGAATTACGAGATCCTACAGGGAATGGAACAGTTGGATATGCTGCACCTGCCTATATTGGTGGGTGTTTCCCGTAAGTCGATGATATATAAGCTGTTGGAGACAGATCCGTCGCAGGCATTGAATGGGACTACCGTCTTGAATACCATCGCCTTGACAAAGGGTGCCAGTATCCTGCGTGTCCATGATGTCAAAGAGGCGGTGGAGGTCGTGGCTTTAGTGGAGAGTGTAGAATGTAGCGTATAGAGTGAATATGCTTTTAGAATTTGGAATAAAAGACATTATCGATGTTCTCCTTGTCGCCGTGATGTTGTATTACGTCTACCGGTTGATGAAGGAGTCACGTTCCCTGAATGTGTTCATAGGTATCATGTTTTTCGTGGTATTGTGGCTGATTGTCTCACAGGTGTTGGAGATGCGGTTGCTGGGATCCATCATGGACAAGCTGGTCAGTGTGGGTGTTATCGGCTTGATTGTCTTGTTCCAGGAGGATATCCGTAAGTTCCTGTTTAACCTGGGTGCCCATGAACGGATGCGTGTCATTACCCGTTTGTTCGGTAAAGACAAGTCTCATGACAAAGAAGCGTTGAAACAGGTCATCATGCCGATTGTGATGGCATGCCTGAACATGAGTAAGCGTAAGGTGGGCGCCTTGATCGTTATAGAGCGTAACATGCCGTTGGACGATGTCGTGGTCACTGGTGAGCGAATAGATGCCACGATCAGTCAGCAACTGATTGAGAATATTTTTTTCAAGAACTCACCGTTGCATGACGGAGCGATGATTATTTCCAACAAGCGGATCAAGGCTGCCGGTTGTATCCTGCCTGTCAGTCATAATCTGGACATCCCCAAGGAACTTGGTCTTCGCCACCGTGCTGCCCTCGGTATCTCACAGGAGTCAGACTGTGTGGCTGTCGTGGTGAGTGAGGAGACGGGCGGTATCACTGTCGCTATCAAGTCTGAATTTCAGATTCGCCTGTCGGCAGAGAAACTGGAGAGTATCCTGACCAAGGAAATGATGTAAATAAAGCTTAAAGTTTAGCGTTTAGAGTTTAAAGTCGAAAGTTTTTCGTATCTTTGCAATTCAGTATATGTCTTAAAACTAATTATAATAAAACAAACTATGGATTTATTAAGTCAAATTGTAGCGCGTGCTAAGGCAAACAAGCAGCGCATCGTGCTCCCTGAAGCAGAGGAGGAACGTACCCTTTGTGCAGCCGACAGAGTATTGGCTGAGGATATGGCGGATATTATCTTGATTGGTAACCCGGAGAAGGTACATGCACTGGCCAAGGAGAAGGGACTGACCAATATCGACAAGGCAACACTCATCGACCCGGAGAACTATGAACGGAGTGAGGAACTTGCTGAGAAACTGGCAGAGATTCGCAAGAGCAAGGGTATGACGATCGAGGAGGCTCGTAAGTTGGTGAAGAACCCCTTGTATCTCGGTTGTATGATTATCAAGACGGAAGGTGCCGACGGACAGATCAGTGGTGCTCTCTCCACGACAGGCGACACCCTGCGTCCTGCCTTGCAGATTATCAAGTGTGCCCCTGGCATTACTTGTGTCAGTGGTGGTATGTTGCTGATTTCCAAACAGCCCCAGTATGGTGAGAATGGTGTTCTTGTCATCGGTGACGTTGCTGTTACTCCTATGCCGGATGCTGCCCAGTTGTCACAGATTGCCGTTTGTACCGCTCAGACCGCCAAGTCGGTGGCTGGCTTTGCAGATCCCAGGGTGGCTATGCTGAGTTTCTCGACGAAGGGCAGTGCCAAGCATGAGGTGGTCGACAAAGTGATAGAGGCTACGCGTCTCGCCAAGGAACTCGATCCGTCCTTGAAGATTGATGGTGAGTTACAGGCTGATGCCGCTCTCGTTCCCTCTGTAGGCAGCAAGAAGGCTCCCGGTTCTGAGATTGCCGGTAATGCCAATGTATTGGTATTCCCCAACCTGGAGGTGGGTAACATCGGTTATAAACTCGTACAGCGTCTGGGTGATGCAGTCGCCATCGGCCCGATCCTGCAGGGTATTGCCCGTCCGGTCAACGACCTCTCCCGTGGCTGTTCAGTAGAGGATATCTATTACATGGTTGCCATCACGGCTTGCCAGGCCATGGATGCGAAAAAATAGTGTAATAATTTAAAAATGAAAAAATGAAAATATTGGTATTGAATTGTGGCTCGTCGTCTATCAAGTACGCCTTGTATAATATGGACGACAAGAGTGTGATGACATCAGGCGGTGCCGAACGTGTGGGTATGGAAGGTGCCTTTGTGAAGGTGAAACTCGCCAACGGAGAGAAGAAGCAGATCATGCATGATATTCCCGAGCATACCGAGGGTGTGAAGTTCATCTTCTCCCTGTTGACGGATCCTGAGATTGGTGTCATCAAGTCGCTGGATGAGATTGATGCCGTTGGTCACCGTATGGTGCATGGTGGTGAGAAATTTAACAAGTCAGTAATACTGACGGATGAGGTACTGAAAGCTTTCGAGGAGTGTTCCGACCTGGCTCCGCTGCACAACCCAGCCAACCTGAAGGGTGTGAATGCCGTGAAGGAATTGATGCCGGGTCTGCCTCAGGTGGGTGTCTTTGACACTGCTTTCCACCAGACGATGCCGCCGAAGGCTTATATGTATGCCATTCCTTATGAGTTGTATGAGAAATACGGCATCCGCCGTTATGGTTTCCATGGCACCTCTCACCGTTATGTGTCTCAGCGTGCCTGTGAGTTCCTGGGTATTCCTGCCGAGGGAACAAAGATGGTGACTTGTCACGTGGGTAACGGCGGTTCTATCGCTGCTGTCGTGGACGGTAAGTGTATTGATACTTCTATGGGTCTCACCCCGTTGGAGGGACTGGTCATGGGAACTCGTGCCGGTGATATCGACGGTGGTGCCGTGACCTTCATTGAGAAGAAGCTGGGCTTGGATGCCGACGGCATGTCGAACCTGCTCAATAAGAAGAGTGGTGTGGCCGGCCTGACAGGTGGTTCCAGTGATATGCGTGACGTAGAGAATGCTGCCAAGGAAGGTAATGAGCGCGCCCAACTCGCTCAGGACATGTATTTCTACCGTATTAAGAAGTACATTGGTGCCTATGCTGCTGCCATGGGCGGTCTGGATGTCGTCGTCTTCACTGCCGGTGTCGGTGAGAACCAGATTGGCATGCGTTCTGAGGTCTGTAAGGACATGGAGTTCCTTGGCATCAAGTTCGACGAGGCAAAGAACAAGGTGCGTGGTGAGGAAGCCGTCATCTCTGCCGACGACTCCAAGGTAAAGGTCGTCGTCATTCCTACCGATGAGGAGCTGATGATTGCCACCGATACGATGAACTTACTGAAATAAGCAAGTGATATGATAAAAAGAAAACGGGACTCGTTTGAGCCCCGTTTTCTTTTTTATTTCACTTTCGCAACCAGTTCTGCGGGATATTTCGGCATCGCACCGTTCTGGGTACATACATAGGCACTCACCTCCACGGCGATGCGGTGTGCTTCCTCGACGGGTTTGCCGTTCAGGATGGCGGCACAGAAACTTCCTGTGAAGGAGTCGCCTGCACCTACGGTATCGGCAACCTCCACTTTCGGAGTGGGCTGGAAGGAATGCTTGCCGTCAGCAGTGAACACATGACTGCCATTGGTGCCACAGGTCAGTACGAGCATCTGCAGGTTGTATTCCTTCACCATCTTCTCGCAGATCTTGGCATCGTCCAACTCCTGATAGCCGAACATACGGGTGACGACCACCAGTTCCTCGTCATTGATCTTCAGGATATTACAACGCTTGAACGACTCCTCCAGAATCTCCTTGGAGAAGAACTGCTGGCGCAGGTTGATGTCACATATCTTGATACAGTCCTCTGGAGTAGCGTCGAGGAACTGCTGGATGGTCTGGCGACTCACGATGTTACGCTGGGCAAGGGAGCCGAAGCACACGGCACGGCAGTTCTTTGCCGCCGCTTTGATCTCGTCATTGAAAGGGATATTATCCCAAGCCACATTCTCCTTGATCTCATAGGTGGGGATGCCCTCACCAGTCAGGGTCACCTGTACGGTGCCAGTAGCATACGGTACCCGTGGCATCAGGTATTTCAGTCCGTTCTGTTCCAGCGCCTCTATCGTCTCGTCAGCGAGCTTGTCCTCACCCAGTGCACTGATAGCAACGGTGTCCAGTCCAAACTGCCCTGCATGATAGGCGAAGTTAGCAGGAGCGCCACCCAGTTTCTTTCCCTCGGGCAGCATGTCCCATAATGCCTCGCCCAGTCCTATAATCAGATTCTTCATAGTTTTATTGTATTTTAGTTCTTGACTTGTTTGATATAGGTGAATAGATAGATGACACCCACAGCCATCACAGCAACGGCACCAGCCTGTCCCATGGCATCACTCATGAAGCCCATGATAAGGGGGAATACCGTACCGCCGAAGAGTCCCATAATCATCAGACCAGATACCTCGTTCTGCTTGTCGGGAACGGAGAGCAGTGCCTCGGAGAATGCCATGGAGAAGATATTGGAGTTACCATAACCGACCAGGGCGATGGCAATATACAGTACCATCTTCGACTGACCGCTGAACATAAGGATCATACTTGCCGCCATCAGCACGACACTGATGATGAAGAACCAGCGGGTCTTCATCACACGGAGGAAGAAAGAGCCTGTCAGTGCACCGATGGTACGGAAGATGAAGTACAGGGAAGTGGCGAAGGCAGCTTCGTTAAGGGTCATGCCGACACGCTCCATCAGCAGTTTCGGTGCCGTGGTGTTGGTACCCACGTCAATACCCACATGGCACATGATGGCGAGGAATGACAGCAGTACGATGGGTTTGCTCAACAGACGAAGGCAATCCACGAACGAGGACGACTTACCTGTGGGGAGCTCCTCCTGAATAGGGGTTGCCCATAACAAAGCGGTGGACAACAGACCTACGACGAAATATACCATGAACAGCACACGCCAGTCATAGCCGAACGAGGGGATGACCTGTGTGGCACCCCACATGGCGAGATAAGGGGCAAGGAACGAGGCTATCGCCTTCACAAATTGTCCGAAAGTCAGTGTCGATGCAAGGTTCTTGTCACCGATAATCAGCATGGCAAGGGGGTTGATGCTCGTCTGCATCAGTGCGTTACCGATACCCAGCAGTGAGAAGGCTATGAGCATCACCGTGAAGGAGTTGCCGAAGAGGGGTATCAGCAAGGACACCACCGTCACAATCAGTGAGAGTAATACCGTGTTCTTACGTCCTATCTTGTTCATCAGCATACCCGTAGGTACGGAGAAGATGAGGAACCAGAAGAATACCAGTGAGGGGAAGATATTAGCGACGGAGTCAGACAGTCCGAGGTCTTCCTTCACATAGTTGGATGCGATGCCCACAAGGTCTACGAAGCCCATGCAGAAGAAGCAGAGCATCACAGGAATCAGATAAATCGATTTATTGGTGTTGTTTGCCATCATTTCAGAAAGGATAAATAGTTACTTTTGCGTTATTGGTCACTTTGATCTGCGTATAAGGCTCTGTGGGGAACACGAGGTTCGTCATTGCCATGCGTCCATCAGCGTCGAAAGCCTCGATAGAGCTGTGGTCGATGAAGATACGCAGTTGTTTGACGGCACCATAGGTGGGTGCGACGGTCTTGCAGGGGAATGCCTCGCTGAAGCTGGCATAGCTGCGGGTACGGTCCATCGAGAACGTGTTCTTGACAGCGTCATACTCCATCACCACCTGCTCGCCGAGTGAGTTGGAGAAGGTGATTTCCGTTGAGCCTTTCAGGTCGATGACCAGCTCACCGGTCTGTGGCAGTTTGTTAGTGGTCTTGCCACGCAGGGCAAGCATCTCCTTCGAGGGTGTCACCCCGCAGTAGGTCTGTCCGTTATACTCGAAGAGGTCGAGGTCACGGGGAATGCTGTTGGCACTGCGGTACTGCTTGGTGGGCACTTGGTTGGCATACTGCCAGTTCGACATCCATGCCAGGGCGATATGTCTTCCCTCTGGGGCGTTGTCGAAGGTGACGGTGGCATAATGGTCCTTGCCATAGTCCATCCAACGGGTGTCTGTATGCTCACAGGTGAACTTCTTTCCGTCGAAGTCACCGATGAAATACTGGGTAGCGGAGCCGCCGAAGGGACCGCCGGGGTTGATATTACATATCAGCATCCATTTCTGCTTGTTGGTACCACGGACGGTCATCTTCATGAGGTCAGGACACTCCCATACACCGTCATGACAACCGTATTCCTTACCGAAGGCACTCTCATACGTCCAGTCTTTCAGGTTGTCGGAGGAGTAGATGTGCATCTCCTGTCCGACGGCAAGAACCATGTTCCATTTCTGGATATCTGCATTCCAGAACGCCTTCGGGTCACGGAAGTCCTCCTCCTTGCTGACGAGGATGGGGTTGCCGTCATATTTCTCAAACATCTTACCGTTATCCTTGGAGATTGCCATTGACTGCACCTGACTCTTTCCTGCTGAGGTGTAGAAAGCGACCACCTGGTTGTTCTTCTTGTCCACCACGCACGAACCACTGAAGATGTCACCTAATGCGTCCGGCTCGATGGCGGTAGGCTGAGCCTCCCAGTGAATAAGGTCACGGCTGGTGGAGTGTCCCCATGTCATGTTCTCCCACATAGAGCCGTAGGGGTTCCACTGGTAGAAGAGGTGATAGACACCATCCTTATAGAACATACCGTTGGGGTCGTTCATCCATCCGTAGACGGGGGTGTGGTGGTACTTGGGACGGTATTTCTCACGGTTGGCAGTGTCGAAGGTGTTGCTCTGCTTCATCTCCTGCCAGCAGAGGAAGTCCTTCATGGCACCGGTGAAACGACGGTCACCGTAGAACGTGATGTCCAGCAACAGCTCTTTCGTGCCATAGCGCTGGATATCCAGGGGCACGTAATAGTCCACCTTGTCAACGGCAAGTCTCATGTTCAGCGACTGGACCTGTTGTCCTTTTACCAACACACGGATGTTGGCATTGTCTTCCCGCTCCTGTACGGGAAGCAGCAGATAGCGGCTGTTCACCTCTACCCGCTGCATGGCGTGACTCTTTCCCAATACGAGAGGTTTCTGCTGTGCGCTGACAGTCATCACGGCAAACAGCATCACCATCAGGGTTAAAAACAGTTTCTTCATTTGCATTTCGTTTTTAGTTATTTCCAATCAATCTGCTGCAAAATTACAAGAATCTGCCATTTCATCGTGTAACTTTTGATACAAAAACTAACAAAAAACGTTCATTGAAACATTTTTGCTATAAAAACAGACATCTTTCCCCTCTTTTCATTGCCCATTGAAAGATTATTAAATCCCACCCAGATGCATCTGCTGAAACTATTTTCATTTAACAAGAGTGAAGATTTTGCAAAAGAAATACAGCAGGTGTTGACTCGGTATTTCCAAGAGAAACTGGATGCGGAGACAGATCGTTTATGGGACGAGGGTAATTTAAATCTAAAAGGCAAAGACAATGTCGGTTGTTAATTCAGGGCAGGCATGATAAGTTACTCGTATTGTTTAATAGGAATATCAGAATTCCTCTCGCGCACGCGCGCATACATAAAGTTTTTTACCCTTGCAACCGTTGCCACCTTGCAACACTACTTGAGAATCAGCGTGTTACGTGTGGCAACGAGGTGACAAGGGTGACAAGGAATGACGTTTTTGCCCATAGATTCATTCAACACAGAGGTACAGAGATACAGAGTTTTTATTATTTCTCCGTGTCTCTGTGTTTACCAAAATACTGCATGTGGGTTGCACAGATATCCCAATTCAGTATTCCACCCCATGGAACAAACAGGAAGGTGCCGCCTCCGTGGGTCGAAGGTGCCGCCTTCGAGAGACGAAGGTACGGGCTTCAAGAGTTTTAGAGTACCTTGTATGTCTTTTTTCCAGGAAAAAAAGGGAGAAGGGGAGTCGTTTTGTAGCGTTTTTCCATAAAATATGTATCTTTGTGGCATCAACCAATAAATTCCGCTATACCTCTGGCACGCAGCCTATTGCGGGCAGTGCCGCCTTGTTGGGTGTAGGTAATGCGAATGTCAGGGACAACGATCCTTACTTCGACACCCAGCACCATACATGGCAGGGACGTGCCATGGCTGTGATACGCAGTAACGGAAAACGGGGCAAGGCTGTCATCACCGTCAATGGCTCCCGGCTCACGGTGAATGTGAGATAACAGAAACTCCGCCCAAGTACCATCACGGAACTTGGGCGGAGTCATCAGAAGGTGTCAGTTCCTAATTCATTTCACAATCACCTTTTTGCCATTGATAATATAGAGACCCTTATTGCCCACCTTGTCCACACGGACACCGTTCAGGTTGAAAATATTCTGAACTGGATTCTTAACAGATATATTGTTAATACCTGTTGATATGCCGTCAATGGTGATACTTCTTGCTTCTGCAGGAATAGTGGTCATCAGAGCATGGAAGCTCTTGACTGTGGCACCTGAGGCACCCTTTTGAAATTTTCCGTCGTTATTGATACCATATTTGCCCTCCGCACTCTGAGGAACATAGATGCCGATGAATGGTTCAGAGAAAGACTCGGGAGTGTTCACAACACCTTTGTCTGTGAAGTTCAACTCGGTAGCGGCAGCATCAACTGCAGTAGCAAGGAAAGGAACGTTAGCGTCCGCATGGTCGGCAGTAGTGAAGTTGACGGCATCTGCCGTTGAAGAGGTATAAGTGGCAATCTTACAGTTGGTACTGATTTCCGCCTGTCCCACATAGAATGGCAGACACATGGTGTTGATGCCAGCCATGATACTGCGTGTTACCTGTACTGCAGTAGCGGTGAAATCAATCGGAGTATAGAAAGGATAACGCTCGTCGAGTACCATCTTCGGTGTAATGTTCTTCTCTCCATCCCAGCGGATAACATTGTCGGTGTCAAAGAAGTCGGTGGGTGAGAGAATCAACAGGTTAGGATTCTTCGTGCGCAATTGTGGACCATCACCATCGGCGACGGCAGCACCTGTCAGGTTGAGGAAGCACACATCAGCAGACAGTTTGCTAAGCAGCAAGGAATAGTCGTCGTAACCCACGGTGTGCCAGTCACCATCCCAAGTACACTGATACTTCCCCTTGCTTAATGAACCGGTGATCTCAACCTGCTTGGAGGTCAGTGAACCATCAGCCAGCGTACGGATAGCAGCACCATCTTTCAGCATAGGACCCTCTAACTGGATATCGTCAATATAAATGGTTTTACCCTCACCATCGGCTGTTTCTTCATAAGGCCAAATAGCAATGACGTTGTTGCTTGTATCAGTAATTTTGTCCTCGTCAGGACCAACACTGTATTCATAGACCATGGTCTGCCATTCGCCTGGAGTATCATACCAGAAGATACGTTTTACATTATATGCACCATCCTTACCTTCCAATTGCACCATCACGTTGTGCTTATCTACCATTTTCATTCGGAAAGTCAGGCGACGCAATCCTTTGAAATCAGCATCACCAACAGGCAGTGCGATATTGTGATGCTCTTGATCCCAACCACCAGGATTGGCTTTCAAGGTTGCTTTCAGACACTTATTGCTTCCATCTTCTATTACAGTAGGATCAGCACGGTTCCAGAATCCACCGTCTGAGCCCACTTCCTTATCGTCTCCATTCCATAGTACTATCTGTGCCGAGGCAGTAACGGCTGCCAGCATCAAGAATAATGTGAGTAATTGTTTTTTCATATTCTTTCGCGTATTTAATTGTTAGTACTAAAAATGTTATCCTGAAACAATCTACTCACCTCTGCGAGAACTACTAACTATTAACCAAAACTAACTAATCAATATTGTGAGACTTCCACGTCACTGACACTGATAGAACCACCGTAGTTGTTGATACTCCAGCAGTTCTTCTGGATACCGTAGATGCGCTGGGTGTAGCAGACATTGTCGTTTATATACATCGTCATCACGCTGTTGTCGGTATAGATATCAACCTTATAGACATTATTGTCAGGACGGGCGAAACCATAGCCGTCGATACCACGGATGAATCCCATGCCGTCTTCACCTTCTTCCTCGAAGTTGATCTTACGCCAGTTCTCGTTCTCGGGATTAACTACCATCGTGTAGTATTTGTTGGAATCCGAGCCACGAACAAGTGAGATACCGAACTTATCCCAGTTGTTGCTGGTGGTGACAGTGAAAGAGATGTGGTTGTGGTTGCCCAGACGGTTGTAGAGCACATAGGCACCGTCACCAGAGAGGGAGCCATTGTTGTAACCGTTGCTTGCCATCACATTGACGCTCTGAGCCTGGCTATACTTATTTGCCAGGGCAGGAACGGCACCAAGGGTGAGGGTTCCGTCGGCATGCTGGATAATCTTGTGACATACCAATGCACCAGCCCATGCAGGCTCACCGTCAGCACCAACATTGACGTTCTTGTCGAAGATGGTAGCACCTTCGCGTTTTGGACACCAACCCCAGATGAGACGCTCAGTACCGTCGGAAGCGGTCTTACCAGCATAGAACGCACGACTGTCGAGTACGCCCTCCTTACCATCCTTAGGCCAGTTGGCACCCGGATCGTTGAAGCAAGCCTTCAGGTCGTCATAGCTCTTTGCCATCATATATTTCACCTTGCGACTCCAGTCGGTACGATAGGCCTCGCTGTAGACGAGATACCAGTAATCGCCCATCTTGAAGATGTCGGGACACTCGCACATACGGTCCCAGATCATATTGAACTGACCTGCAAACTCCCAGTTCTTCAGGTCGCTTGACTTAAAGTCGACGAACTTCAGTTTGGCAGCAATGACCATGTGCCACAGACCGTCGTCAGCCTTGAAAACCTGAGGGTCACGGAAATCGCTGGCAGAGGCATAGTCCTCACCCTTCAACTGCCATGATTGGTCTTTCGTCCATGTCTTGAAATCGGGAGAGGTAGCACGCAAAACGACTTCCTTGGAAGTATGTCCTGTATAGTATATGTAATACAGTTTGTCTGCCTCGTTATAAATGGCACAACCTGTTCCGAGGGCAGCGTCAGCTTCTTGAACGGACGTACCTGTCGGCAACACTTCACCCAGAGACTCATAGTAAGCACCGTCGGTGGTACTGATACCCCAGAAGGGGTGATAGCAAGGACCGTTGTTGTCGTACTCCTGCAGATAAAGCACCTTATATTCACCTTCCTTCTCATCGTAGAACGGCATGGGGTCACCACAACGTCCGACAGCAGGATGATAGTAGGTGAGGAAACCCTTCTCGTCGGTAGAGTTGAAGAAGGCGGTAGTTCCTGCCCAGTCTTTTTCGGGATCGGGACCAAAGCTGTCCTCGCTGCACGCTGTCAGCGTAAGTGCTGACAGCATGATAGCGAATGTTGAAAATATCTTCGTCTTCATAATCATTATTTCGTTAAGTAATTGATAGCATTCTTTGTCATAATGGCAATGTTCTTGTGGAAGTTCTCCACATAACCTGCCTCGTAGGTGTAGGAGTACCAGTCGTAGCAACCGGAACCGATACAGATGATACCACCCTTACCGTCCTTGGCAGGATATTCCCAAGCAACAACGGCACCGTCGCCACCTACACCGAGGATAGTACCCTTGGTGCGGGTCTCCCATGCGGTATGGTTGGGGTAGTCTCCCCAGTCGGTACCGATGTGATACTGAGCGGTAGAGTTGGTGATGTGGTAACCGGCATCGGTACAGTAAACGGCATTAGGATCGTCACCGGCAATAAGTCCGGCATAGAGTGGATGGTTGTTCTGTCCACCATAGATCTTGAAGTCCCATGGACCTCCGCAAAGCTCAGCCTTGTCCTCGTCCTGTCCCCAACAGTTGTTAGGTGTCGTCCATTCGTCGTCACCAGTGGTTCCGATGAACGATGGGAGATTGGTAGCATAGCGGGTCAGGAAGAGTGCTCCGCCATTCTCATAGAACGCACGAATCTCATTCTTAGCCTCAAGTGCCTCTGGGGCATTGGCGACGAACTGGTCGTGTCCGTCGACACCACCGTCCTTATGATAGTGCCACCACATAATCTTACACTCAGAGAGGTCGACACTACCGGCATGGATGTCGGCGAATGACGCATAGAGTGTTCCCTCTACGTTGCTCATCATCCAAGTGCATGCCTCCTTAGCCTCCAGATCAAGGTCGTCCATCGTAGCTGCTGCACCGATGAAGAGTGCCTTTGGCTTATCGATGGCAATCACTGTTACGGTATAGGTGCTCTCAGCCGAATTATTGGTCACTTTATAGGTGACAGGCTGTGAGAAGTCCTGAGCCACACCTGATGCCGGTGTGATAGTGGCATTGGCACTGAACTCAATGGTCGGAACGAGACTGGTGATATCGACAGAAGCGGGTACGTAAATCGTGATGGTCTTAGCATCCTGATCGATATTGCCACGATAGATGTCATTGACAACAAACTGATAGATGCGAGCCTCATCGCGAAGAACACTGATGGTCCAGTCGATGAAGACATCACCGTTGGAGACGTGCATCACTTTGGTTGCCTCCATGTTCAGGGTCTGTCCCAGGCTGATGTCGCTTAGGGCACCATTGGAGATAGCGAGCGAGGTAACCTTCATGGCAGAGATATCGTAGACTTCTGGAAGACGTACCACGATGCTGCGTGTGGTGAAATCTATGGTCCCCTCGTAGCCGTCGAGTGCGAATGTCTCTACCTTACAGTCACCGCTGAGTCGCAGGTCACTGGTATGGTCGTCGGAGCATGCTACAAAGGCAAGCATGACCATCATCGCACCTATGATATTTAATAATTTCGTTTTCATAATTCTATAATCTTTAAACTTTAAACTCTAAACTATCTTACCAGTTTCCAATGTTCTGGGTGTAATGTCCGTTAGAGGCAGAGAGCTGACTGAATGGGATAGGCAGATACTCGTCCTTATTGGCGGTGAAATGGGCGTTGCTGTAGATGGCGCAACTGCTGATCTCCTCTGCAAAGTATTTGTTGAGTACTGTGGCAGCATCGCCCCAGCGGACGAGGTCGAAGAAACGCTCAGACTCCATAGCCATCTCCAAACGGCGTTCCATCTTCACAATCTCGACAGCCTCATCCTTGTTGTAGGAACCTTTATAGTTGGCGATATACATCTTCACACCATAGGTGGAAGGATAGCTGGAAATCATCTGGGTGCTGCCGGCAGCACGAGTGCGGATCTGGTTGACCAGTGCAATAGCCTGATCGGTGTTACCCAGCTGTGCATAAGCCTCAGCTCGCATCAGTAATACGTCGGCATAGCGGAACACGATACGGTTCATAGAGCTTGCCCAGTAGGAACCTTTGATGAGATACTCACCGATGAGGGCAGGATCAACATTCTGCTTCAGTGAGACATGATAGCCATAGAGACCGTTTGAACGGCTCCAGATACTGGTTTCTTCCATCATGAAGTTCTTGTTGAACATATAGGGAAGTCCTGGCATACCAACGGTAAGGAACAGACGTGGGTCAGCATTGTCAACAGCCATGTCGTATTTTTTCTGATTGAAGGTGTTAAACAATGGGAGTCCGTTATCTCCTGTATGGAAGGCGTTCACAAGGTTCTGGGAGGGCTTGTAGAAGTCGCAGCCGCCATCGGTAGCACCAGGGATGTTGGGAGGAATCAGACCATAGCTCCAGTTGAGGTTACCATAGGTGGAACCGTCGTTGCGAGAATACTGGATAGCCCAGATGCTCTCAATGCCGTTCTCGTACTGCTCCTCAGGACGGAAGTTATTATGGATGTCATTCTCCAGACCGTAGTTGGCATAAAGCGTGGGATTGGTAAACTCAATGACTTTCTCTAAGTCACCTTTGTTGATGGAGGTTACCTGATTGCTCTTCTCATCATCCTGACGGTAAGCCTTGTAGAGATATACTTTAGCCAGGAAAGCAGCAGCGGCAGCCTTGGTGGGGCGACCTTTATCCTGCTGAGTGGCAGGCAGGGTGTTGTAGGCTTCCATGAGGTCGTCGATGATGACCTGCCAGCCCTCGTCATTGTTGTACTCGGTGTTCGACAAGGTGTTATACTCCTCATAGGTAAGATTCTCATTCACGACGAAAGGAATATTCTTGTAGAGACGCTTCAGCAGGAAGTGTGCGTAGGCACGGAGGAACTTCATCTCGGCAAGACGCTGACTCTTCATCTTAAAGTCGTCGCCAGTGGTGTTGAGCAGTGCGATGGCACTGTTAACACGTGAGATGCAGTTGTACAGACGTACCCACATGTCGTTGATGTTCCAGTTGGTGGTCAGTACACCCTGCTGTATCTCCAGCTGGTGGAACACGTCACCGTCACTGGTACCGTTACCACCTTTGTAGGCATCGTCAGAGCGTACGTCGAAATTCCACATAGAGAAGGAGGAGTTGATATCCTCGGCGGAGGTGAAGATAGCATAGGCAGAAACTACCATAGCCTCGGCATTCTCGGGAGTCTTCACCTGTTCGTCGCTAAGGACTCCCTGCGGTGTGTGCTCATCGAGGAAGCTGTTGCAAGCCGTGAAGCCGCAGATGACGCTGATAGCACAGATGATATATAATATCTTTTTCATGATTGCTTATATTTAGAATGATACATTGAGACCAAACGTGATGTTGAGGGGGATAGGATAGCCGAAGTTGGCATTCTCAGGATCTACACCCGTGAAGTTCTTGCTCTTGATGGTGAGCAGGTTCTGAGCAGAGAGATACATACGCAGACGTGACAGGTGAATCTTCTCGCAGATGCTCTTTGGGAAGTTGTAGCCTAGTTGGATCGTGCGGAGCTTGGCATAAGAGCCGTTCTCAACGAAATAGGTGGAGACGCGCTTCTCGTTATTGTTATCCATCGTACTGACAGCAGGGATATTAGAACCTGGGTTGGCAGGACTCCATGCTTCCAGCAGACGACGGCCTTTGTTCAGGTTGGTAATATTCAGACCGCTCCAGAGGTCGGTCTCTTTCTTCAGGTCGCTGATGACATCAACACCCTGAACACCTTGCCAGAACATGGTGAAGTCGAAATCCTTATACTGCAGGTAGATGTTCAGACCCCATGTGAAGTCGGGTACTGGAGAGTAGATCCAGTCTTGGTCAGCCTCGTTGATGACACCGTCGTTATTCAGGTCCTTCCAACGGATACGTCCCAGACCGGCACCATTCTGTGTGGCATGGTTGTCAATCTCAGCCTGGCTCTTGAAGATACCATCGTAGACATAGCCTACCTGAGCACCCATAGGATGACCTATCACACTCTTCACACCATTACCACCGAATGTACCATTGGCGGCAAGAGTCTCAGGAATCTTGGTTATTTCGTTGCGATAAGTACCGAAGTTTCCTGTTACATCATATGACAATTTGCCGATCTCACCACGGTAACCGAGATTGAACTCGACACCAGTGTTCTTCATCTCACCGGCATTAATCCACTGGCTGGAGCCTTCACCCATTACACCAATACCTGGCATGTAAACCAGAATATCCTTGGTCTTCTTGTAGTACCATTCGAACGAGCCGTAGAGAGCATTGCGGAACAGACCGAAGTCGAGACCGAGGTTGGTCTGTGTGGTGGTCTCCCATTTCAGGTCGTCATTGCCTAACTGGTTGCGCTTGAAACCGCTGGGCAGCTGTTGACCACCGTTGGTGCCAGCAATGTCGTAGCTGGTACCATAGCTCTGACCACCGAAGCCTGCCTCACCATAGTTACTTACATAAAGGGTATAACGTGCGATATTGTCGATTTCTTGGTTACCTGTCTGTCCCCAAGAAGCGCGCAGCTTCAGGTTGTCAATCCAAGAAACATCCTTCAGGAACTTCTCCTGGTTGATGCGCCAACCGGCAGAAATAGAGGGGAAAGTACCATAGCGATGGTTCTTACCGAAACGACTGGAACCGTCGTGACGGATAGTGAACGAAGCCATATATTTGTCATCGTAGGTGTAATTCACCTTACCGAAGAATGATACCAGGGTGTAACCACCACCATTACCGAAAGCTTCTGCCTCGCCGACACCGGCATCAGGCCACATATAGTCGGGGTTCAGCACAGCATAGTCGTATTTCTTTCCGCTGAACCATTTGTCGTCCTCGCGGTTAATCTCCATACCAACCATGGCATCCCCACGATGCTTGCCCTTTTCCAGATTATAAGTGGCAATGGCATTCCACATCCATTTTGTCCAGTGCTCCTGCTTGGCTTCTACGCCATTGATGGGATTGGCTACAGTACCCTCAGTGATAGGATACTGGAAGATACGCTGCTCCTTCTGGCTATAGTCAAGACCGAAACTGGAACGGATATGGAAATCCTTGAGGGGATTGATATCGATATAGGCATCACCGAACAGACGCCAGTATGTGTAGCGGTTGTCGGCATTACGATCCAAACGGGCGAGTGGGTTCTCACGGTCGGGATAACCGCCTACAGGACCTGCATAGTCACCGTTGATGGTACGTACGGGCAGTGACGGGTTGAACTGAAGCACATTCTCCAGGAAACCACCAGGGGCAGCAACCTCACTGGTACGGTTTAGGGTGAAATGCTCACCTACCGTAATCACATCAAGATCCTTCACTTTCAATAACTTATATTCGGTATTAATACGGGCAGAGATACGGCTGAAGTCAGATTGCTTGATGATACCTTTGTTACCGTAGTAACCAACAGAGAAGAAAGAGGAACTTTTCTCAGAACCACTGCTCAGTGATACGTTATACTGCTGTATCAGACCAGTGCGAGTGGTTTCTTTGAACCAGTCGGTATCGGCAGCAGGAGTAGTGCCTGCAGGATCCAGATACTTATTCATGGTAATACCGTTGAGTACTGGCATACCCTGTGGATTGTAACTCCAGTCATAGTGATAACCCAGTCCGTTCATGTTGGGGTCGAGACCGTCATTGACATAACCCTGCCACATTACCTGACCGAACTCTTTGGCATTTAACACTTCCATCTTGTGTGCGTAGGTCTGAACAGAGATGCTGGCATCAAAGTCAATTTTGATCTTACCTTCCTTACCCTTTTTGGTAGTGATGATAATAACACCGTTGGCAGCACGGCTACCATAGATACTTGCTGAGGCTGCATCCTTCAATACTTGGATAGACTCAATGTCGTTACCATTCAACTCATGCATGCCTGCCTTTGTGGGCACACCATCGATGATGTAGAGCGGGTCGTTGTTGTTCAATGTACCGATACCACGGATGCGGACAGTAGCAGCACCAGAGGGAGCACCATCTGCAGAGATGTTCATGCCAGGGACACGTCCTTGCATAGCCTTGATGGGGTTGTTCTCATTCTGTTTGGCAAGCTCACTGACACTGACAACCGATACGGCACCTGTCAGGTCTGCCTTACGCTGGGTAGTGTAACCCGTTACGACAACCTCGTTCAGTGAGAAGGCATCGTCTTGCATCGTCACCTTCATACCATTGGCAGCGGGCAACTCAACAGTCTGGTAACCGATGTAGGAGAAGACGAGGGTCTTGCCTGCAGCTACCTTTAACGAGAAATTACCGTCAAAATCGGTTACTGTACCGTTTGACGTTCCTTTTTCCATCACGGTAGCACCGATGACAGGCTCTCCTGTCTGGTCGACGACATTACCCGTGATTGCCTCTTGCGCGTACATTATTGTACATAGCGCCAAGGCGAGGAAGCTTAAAGTGAATCTTTTCGCTTGTTTCATTTGCTTGTTAATTTGGTTAGTACTTTTGTTAACTGTCGCAAAAGTACTTCTATTTATAGGCAGGGGATGTAACAGATGTTACAAACAACTAAAAAAATCGTTCAATGTAACATTTGTGTTAAATATTGAACGATTTTTATTATCAGTTGTATAAAAAGATGATGTTAGTGGCGGGCATCACCAGGTAGTACACCATACTCTTCCTTGAAACATTTGGTGAAATAGGAGGGGGCTGTAAACCCTACTTGATAGGCTACTTCACTGACGCTTTTATCAGTGGTCATCAACAAACGGTAACCTCGTTTCAAACGTGCCGTACGTAACAGTTCCACAGGGGTAGAGCCTGTAAAGGACTTCACCTTACGATAAAGTTGTACACGGCTGAGGTTCATGTCGGCAGCCAGGTCCTCTATACTTAACTCACTTTCATCCAGACGTGCTTCCACCGCTTCCTTGAAACGGGTAATGAAGACGGAAACTACTGCCGGTTCGTTGTCATCAGCTTTCTCCTCATTCGCCAATGTCTCAGGTGCCATCTGAGGAACTTCCTCTGGTTTCAGGTTCCATAAGGTATTGACGACACGTTCTCTGCGTAGTTTCATCTGACCTATGTGGTAAAGGTAGAAGAGTACCATGGTAATCAGCAGCAAAATGATGATGCCAATGGCAAGAAATGTGATTGTACGCTGGGTGTCAAGTTTTTGCAGGTATGTGTCAGCCTTCTCATGTAGTTGGTCTAGATAGGTTGTTTGACGCATGATTTCCTCACTTTCCAATAGCAGTACATTGGCATTGTCACGGGTGACAAGTGCCGATTTTAAGAGGTTCTCCTTCTTATAGGGTTTGCCTTCAAGGATGTTAACGGCAAGTTGGATGAGTTGGTCACCATGGGTGGGATAGATATAGCTGGCATTCAACAAGGAGTCGCGTACCAATTCGATACCTCCGTCTTTCCCAGGAAGACCGTCAATACCGCAGTATTTGGCGGAGGGAGAGGCATGAAGGGAAGAAAGTGCTTTGCGTGCTCCCATTGCCATACGGTCATTCTGTCCAAAGACGAAGTCTATCTTGCTGAGGTCGCCCTGATAGTCTTTGACAGCCTTGTAACCACTGTCCTCGGTCCAGTCTCCCTGCAAGGTCTCAACCAATTGTATCTCAGGGTATTGGCTGAGTGCTTTGGCAAAACCATTATGACGCTCAATGGCAGGAGAGGAGTCTTTAAGTCCTTTAATCTCTAGAATACGTCCTTTCCCTTTCAGTTGACGGGCGATATATTCTCCCATGGTACGCCCCATCTCATAATTGTCAGCACCTATAAAGGCAGTGTATTTCTTGGAATTGGTCTTGCGTTCAAAGACGATAACAGGAATTCCTTGGTCATAGGCGCGGTCGATAGCCGGTGAGATAGTCGCTACTTGGTTTGGTGCAACAATCAACAGGTCGATGCCTGTGGCGACGAGGCTGTCAATTTGCTGTATCTGTCGTTCGTCACTGTCATAGGCAGCAGCGAAACGCATTTCCACATCGTCTTGGATATAGGCACCCATACGCAACTCTGCATTTTGCTTTTCTCGCCAAATATCGGCTGAGCATTGGGAGACTCCGATGACATAACGTGGCTGCTGCATGTGGTGATGATTACTAAATAGTTCTTCATTGGTTGTTAATTAAGTTTTCTTATGGTTGGCTCTCGCCTTCTACGTATTCCTCTAAGAACATATGTTCGCCGTCGAAAACGGCATAGGTGAACTGGCTGATCCAGTCACCGAGAATCATCAGACGGGTATGACGTGCAAGTTTGATGTCAAGTTCGATATGGCGGTGTCCGAAGATGAAGTAGTCGATATCCGGATGGTCTTCGATATAGTCTTTGGCAAAGAGTACCAGATGTTCCTTGTCTTCCCCCATATAATGGACGTCGTCCGTCTCTTTATGCTTGATATAACTGTGCTTTGCCCAGGTCTTTCCGAATGCCATACCCCAACGGGGATGCAGGTTGGAAAAGAGCCATTGGCACATCTTGTTATGGAAGACGGCACGGATGACCTTGAATGACTTGTTAGGATCGCCCATCCCATCACCGTGGGCAAGGAAAAACTCCTTTCCGTAGATTTCCGTGGTCTCCTCTTTCTTATGCAGGATGACACCGCATTCCTTCTCCAGGTATTCGTATGCCCAGATGTCGTGGTTGCCTGTGAAGTAATGCACCTCTACGCCCATATCCGTCAATTCCGACAATTTGCCTAAGAAACGGGTAAAACCTTTGGGCACCACGTATTTGTATTCATACCAGAAATCGAACATGTCGCCTAACAGGTAGACGGCAGTCGCCTTCTCCTTGATGGAGTCGAGGAAACGCACCAGACGGCGTTCCTGCATTCGCTGGTGGGGGATGGCGAGTGACCCAAGGTGGGCATCGGAAAGGAAATAGACGTTCTTCATATTCTTCGGTATAACGGTATAGCGGAATAACGATATAACGACTTAGTCGAAGCCCAGTTCAACCCTTGCCTCTTCTGACATCATCGACTGGTCCCAGGCAGGCTCGAAGACGAGATTGACGTTCGCGCCCTTGATACCGTCGACACTCTCTATCTTTGTGCGTACATCTTCTAATATAAAGTCGGCAGCAGGACAGTTGGGTGCCGTGAAGGTCATGTCAAGGTCTACGGAAGCATCCTCCTGTACGTCTATTTTGTAGATCATGCCGAGGTCATAGATATTGACAGGAATCTCCGGGTCATAGACGGTCTTCAACACATCCACAATTCGCTCTTCCAGTTTTGTTTTCTCTTCTTGTGTCATAACATCTGCAAAGATAGTGCAAAATTTCGAGTAAGCGAACAAAATGAGAATGTATTTTCATTTTTGAGTGCAAGAAATTTATCCAAATTGAGAGAAATACCAAATTATTTTGAGTATTTCCGAGATGCAGCCTATCTTCAAGGCTTCGAAGAAGACTTAAAGATACAAAATAATTCTTAACTATGAACTATTAACTATAAACTATTAACTATTTTAATGCTCTCATCGCATTCAGCACCGCCAGTACTGTCACGCCGACATCGGCAAAAACAGCAAGCCACATGGTGGCGAGACCGAAGGTGGCAAGGATAAGTACGGCAACTTTGACACCGATAGCAAACCACACGTTCTGGCGGGCGATAGTTAATGTACGTCGGGCGATACGGATGGCAAGGGCAATCTTCGAGGGATGGTCGTCCATCAATACCACATCCGCAGCCTCAATAGCGGCATCACTGCCCAGTCCACCCATGGCGATGCCGATATCGGCACGTGCCAGGACAGGCGCATCGTTGATGCCATCACCGACGAAGGCGATTTTATTTAGTTTAGAGTTGATAGTGTAGGGTTTCGAGTTTACATTCTCAAGGAAGGCGACTTTGTCGGCAGGGAGGAGTTCGGCATGGTATTCGTCCAACTGTAACTGTCGGGCGACATGTTCGCCCACTTCTTTGCGGTCACCCGTCAACATGACGGTTTTGGTGATGCCCAGTTGCTTGAGTTGCTGTATCGCCTCGGCACTGTCGTCCTTGATTTTGTCGTTGATGACGATATGGCCGGCATAGACTCCGTCGATGGCGATATGGATAATAGTCCCCGTAACAGAATGATGTTTATGTCCGCAAAGTGGACAGTCGTGCCATTTCGCTCCGATAGCATCCATCATCTTCGTGTTACCTACACAGACCACCTTTCCTTCTACAGTTGCCTTAATGCCGTGTCCGGCAATCTCTTCCACGTCAGTGATCTCACAACCGTCTGTCGCTTCATCGGGGAAGGCGTCACGCAGGGCGGCTCCGATAGGGTGCGTGGAGAAGTGTTCCACGTGGGCGGCGAGATGCAAGAGCTGGTGCTCGTCACAGGTGTCAGGATGTACTGTCTCCACGGCAAACTGTCCGTGGGTCAGTGTACCTGTCTTGTCGAAGACGACTGTGCCAATCTTGGCAAGCACATCCATGTAGTTGGCACCTTTGATGAGGAGACCTTTACGCGAGGCACCGCCGATACCTCCGAAGAAGGTGAGGGGTACGCTGATGACCAAGGCACAGGGACAACTGACGACTAAGAACATCAGGGCACGATACAACCATGTGACAAAGCTACCGCTAAAGAGTGGGGGGATGATGGCGATGGCAATGGCAGCACAGACGACGATGGGGGTATAGACACGGGCAAACTTGGTGATGAATGTCTCACTTTGTGACTTATGCTCACTGGCATGCTCTACCAGTTCAATGATCTTCGAGGCGGTACTCTCCCCGAAAGACTTAGTCGTACGAACCTTGATAACACCAGAGAGGTTGACACAGCCCGAGATAACTTCGTCTCCCATATCAATGTCTCTAGGAACACTTTCTCCTGTCAGTGCTACGGTGTTAAGGGCAGACTTTCCTTCGATGACGACACCATCCAGCGGCACTTTCTCACCAGGACGGATGACGATGATGGAGCCGACCTCCACTTGTCCTGGCGAAACATCATGAATCTGTCCTTGTTCTATATGAGCCACATCCGGACGGATATTGATGAGGTGGGCGATACTCTCACGGCTCTTCCCCTCCGCATAACCTTCGAAGAGTTCTCCCACCTGGAAGAACAACATGACGAAGACGGCCTCTGGGAATTGTGTCTCGGCACCGGGTAGGAAACCGATACAAAGCGCACCGATGGTAGCTACCGACATCAGGAAATGTTCGTTAAAAGCATCCCCGTGGGCGATACCTTCTGCGGCTTCCTTCAGTGTCTCATGACCGATGAGCAGGTAGGGGACAAGGTAGACGAGTAGGAGTTGCCAGACGGATAGCTGGAAGTTCTTCTCGATAACGACGGCACCTATCAGTAATAAGGTCGTTATGATAATCAATGTCAGTTGTTCTTTCAGACTGTGCTCATGTTCATGTTCGCAGCATTCCTGTTCGTGATGATGATGTTCGTGTGACATACCTTTTTCAGTTTTTTCGTTTATTGAGTGCAAAGGTATGGAAAGAGTTTTGCAACCTGGTTGCAACAGGAGGAAAAGTATCGCTTTCTGCAACTGGGTTGCAAAACTTAAAGTCTTCCTTCCTCGTGATAGCTATAATAATGTCCGTCAGTCACGATGACATGGTCGAGGAAGTGGATGCGCATGATGTCACAGGCTTTCTTAATGTTTTGGGTCAGATGGTTATCTTGTTCACTGGGGCGTAGATTGCCTGAAGGATGGTTATGGCAGACGGCAAGGATGGTGGCATTAATAAGCATGGCTTCTCGCAAGATGATACGGATATCGACAGCCACCTCGGTGATGCCGCCGTGGGCGATACGCAGTTTCTTGATGAGCTTGTAGTTTTGGTTCATCAATAAAACCCAGAACTCCTCCACGTCCAGGTCCTGCATGACAGGGCGCATGTGGTTATAGATACGTGTCGCCGTTCCGCAGTCAGGACGTTCCTCTGCTGTCTCCATCTGTCGCCGCTTGCCTAACTCACAGGCGGCAAGGATGGTGATGGCCTTGGCTGCTCCGATACCATTGTATTCGCAGAGTTCATGAATACTTTTCTTTCCCAGGGTGTTCAGGTTGTTGTTACAGTCGCTGAGTATTCGTTTCATCAGGTCGACGGCACTCTCCTTGGGAGAGCCGGAGCCGATCAGGATGGCAAGCAGTTCTGCACTGCTTAGGGCTTCTGCCCCAAGATGCATCATTTTCTCACGTGGGCGATCTTCCTCAGCCCATTGATTGATACTTAATTTATCCATTGTTGATAGTTGATAAATTAGAGGATTATTATTGATAGAATGTTTTCTCAAACGCTTGGAACTCATCTTTTCCTTGTACGCATCGTTTCCACCATGCCTCGATGAAGCCGCAGCCGTAGCCCATCAGTTGGACAAAGGCGGCAGGGACACTTAGTAGTCCTACTTTCAGGCTTTTGTTCTGAATCGTTGAGTCGATGAGGATGATAAGACTGTATAATAGAATCGGTAACCACGGGGCAAAGCACATCCAATAGAACTGATCGTGGTCGACGTAGTGCATGAGGGCACGTCCGACGGCGGAGAGGAGGATGAGTCCGATGACTCCCACCGTGAATACCGTCGGCAATAAATGGACGAGTTTCATGGTGCCGGGATGACGTTTCTCCAGATTGATACGGGCGATACCGCTGTTATATACCTGTCTGAAAAACTTACGGAAGTCCGTGCGGCGCTTGTGCCATACCCATGCATCTGAGAATAACAGGGGTTGATAGCCTGCCTCTACAATGCGGTAGCTGAAATCAATATCCTCACCGAACCGCATCTTCGAGAAACCGCCAAGTTGCAGGTAGACATCCCGACGGATACCCATATTGAAGGAGCGGGGATAGAACTTGTCGAGCTTCTTCTTGCCTCCCCGGATACCACCGGTCGTGAAGAAGGAAGTCATCGAATATGAGATGGCTTTCTGGACTGGTGTAAAGGAGGGGTGGGAGGCATCGGAACCGCCAAAGGCAGCGATGCCTGATGGCTGATGGCTGATGGCTGATTCTACGTTGGCAAGATAGCTGGTGGGAAGTACAACATCAGAGTCGAGAATGATGACATACTCACCTTTAGCATGCTCTACACCATAGTTACGGCTCTGTCCAGGACCGCTGTTGTCCTTATAGTAATAATGCAAATCAAGGATGCCTGCGTACTTGTCGCAAACATCCTTGCATGGCTTCTTCGATCCGTCCTCCACAATCAGCACCTCAAAGTCTTGGAGTGTTTGGGAGCAGAGGCTCTCAAGCAACTCGTCCACTTCGTCGGGACGATTATAAACAGGGACGACGACAGAATATTTCATTTATTCCTTAGCGCGTGCCAGATAGGAACCGTCACGGGTGTCAACCTGAATCAGGTCGCCCTCGTTGATGAACAGGGGAACGCGTACCTCCACACCAGTCTCCAGGGTAGCGGGCTTCAAGGTGTTGGTGGCTGTGTCGCCCTTGATACCAGGCTCGGAATGAGTCACGCGGAGGATGGTCTTCACAGGCATTTCGGCAAAGAGGACAGTACCGTCGGTAGTATCACTGACGACAGAAACGACATCACCTTCCTTCATATACTCATGGCCGATGACGAGGTCGTTGGCAATGGGAATCTGCTCAAAAGTCTCTTGGTTCATGAAGATACGGCCTTCCTGATCCTCATAGAGATACTGGTAGTCACGGTGCTCGATGACAACATCCTCGAGTTTCTCACCGATGTTATAACGACGCTCCAGTACACGACCGTCGGTCACGTTCTTCAACTTGATGTTCATGATGGTATTGCCCTTTCCCGGCTTACGGTGCTGGAAATCGATACAAACCCAGATAGCACCATCCATACGGATAGCGGTTCCTTTCTTAATGTCTTGTGAGTTAATCATAAAAAATAGCTATTTTAATAATGTTTATATCTCGTTTTCGGGCGACAAAACTGCGATTAAGCGAGAGCAAAAGAGCATGCTCATTTTGCCGAGCGTGAGCAGTTTCGCACCATTTCAGGGTGCAAAGGTACGAAAAAAAAGTGAAAAGTGAAAAGTGAAAAGTGAAAAATTTAGGTAGAAACTTGCACAATTCGAATTAATTATGTAATTTTGCACCCCGAAACTCTATTTTCGGAGTGCGAAGACAGGCTACACCTCAGCAAAAAGCGAGCTTTCTGCGTTCGGTTTGCACTGTCTTAATCAGCCCGAATTGACGAATAATAACAATAAAAATAAGATAAGACAATGAAAAGAACATTTCAGCCACACAATCGCCGCCGCGTGAACAAGCATGGTTTCCGTGAGCGTATGGCAACAAAGAATGGTCGTCGTGTACTGGCTTCTCGCCGTGCAAAGGGTCGTAAGAAGTTGACCGTATCTGACGAGCATCATGGAAAGTAATCTCCGTTTGAAGAAGGAGTAAAGGAAGAATGTCGGGAGTAGACGAAAAGTCAGCTCTCGATTTTTTTTTAGCCTATTATTTGGTGTTGTCGATAATTCTTTGTACTTTTGTCGTTTAGATAATTCAGTATATAATATATAATAATGAACGCGAAGGAATTCATGGGCAAGATAGCCAGTCATTATATCCTCCTCCACCTGTTTGCCATGGCAGTGGTAATTGTCTTGTTATGCGTTGGCGTGAAATATGGGTTAGACCTTTATACGCATCATGGTGAGGGTATTGAGGTTCCCGAGTTGAAAGGGATGACCTACCTAAAGGCAAGGCTCCTGTTGGAAGAGGAAGGACTGAACATCGTGGTCAGCGACTCCGGTTACGTGAAGACCATGCCTGCCGATTGTATCCTTGCCCAGACTCCCGGGCTTGGCACGAAGGTGAAGTTAGGACACACCATTTATGTGACTGTAAACTCCCCCTCTTCTCCCACCTTTGCCATTCCTGATATCGTGGACAATTCCAGTTATCGTGAGGCGGAGGCGAAATTGATGGCGATGGGCTTTAGGTTGACACCGCCCCAAGAGGTTGTCGGGGAGAAAGACTGGGTATATGGTATTGTCTGCCGGGGACGCAGAGTATCGAATGGTGACCGTGTTCCTATCGACTATCCGTTGACGCTGATGATTGGCAAGGGAAACTATGATGAGATGGAGGGTGTGGAGTTCGTGGACCCGACCTACGATCCTGACATGATAGACCAGCAGCCCAGTGACATGGACGATTTCGAGGAGATTACCACTCCTTCCCTAAAGGGTATTGAGTAATTGGCTATGACAGAGAAACTGGACGACATACTCCTGGAGGAAGAGGACGAGGGGCTGGGGGAGCTCTATGAGCACCTGCGTCTGGAGATCGACCGTGGACAGGTGCCTGTCCGCATCGACAAATATATGTCGGAACATGTCCAGCACTCCTCGCGTAACAGGATCCAGAAAGCGGCGGATGCCGGTTTTATTCAGGTCAATGGCAAACCCGTCAAGAGCAACTATAAGGTGCGTCCCGGCGATGTCGTGACCCTGATGCTCGACCGTCCGCATTATGATACGACCATCGAACCAGAGGAGATACCGTTGGATATTGTCTATGAGGATGACCAGTTGATGGTGATCAACAAACCGGCAGGACTGGTGGTGCATCCAGGATGTGGGAACTTTCATGGGACGTTAGTCAATGCCGTTGCGTGGCATCTGCGCGACCTGCCGAGCTACGACCCTAACGATCCTTCCGTGGGACTGGTACACCGCATCGACAAAGATACCAGTGGACTGCTGGTCATTGCCAAGACCCCGGAGGCGAAGACAGAACTGGGTGCCCAGTTCTTCAACCACGATACACATCGGAGTTATAATGCCTTGGTATGGGGTAACTTCACGGAGGATACGGGACGTATTGAGGGGAATATCGGACGTGACCCGAAAGACCGTCTGCGTATGGCTGTCTTCCCTTCCGGTTCAGAGACGGGAAAGTCTGCCGTCACGCATTATAAGGTGCTGGAGCGCTTCGGTTATGTGACGCTGGTGGAGTGTCGATTAGAGACAGGACGTACTCACCAGATCCGTGCCCATATGAAACATATAGGGCATCCGCTGTTCGGGGATGAACGCTATGGCGGGACGGAGATTCTGCGCGGAGAGCGTACCGCCTCCTATAAGGCGTTTATCCAGAACTGTTTTAAACTCTGCAACCGTCAGGCACTGCATGCCCGAACCTTGGGTTTCGTCCATCCCGTGACAGGACGGCAGATGGACTTCACGTCGGAACTGGCAGCGGATATGGCAGCGTTAATGGAGAAATGGAGAAAATATATTAAAAATAGTAATACACAATGAAAAACTTAAAACGTGTCATTGCCATCGTATGTGGTGGCGACTCTTCAGAGCACGACGTGTCGCTGCGCTCTGCACAAGGTCTTTATTCGTTCTTCGACAAGGAACGCTATGATGTATATATCGTGGATGTGAAAGGTCAGGACTGGAACGTCGAGCTGCATGACGGAACGACAACACGTATCGACCGCAACGACTTCTCATTCATCGAGGACGGGAAGGCAAAGCGTTTCGACTATGCCTATATCACCATCCATGGCACACCGGGTGAGAACGGTGTCATGCAGGGCTATTTTGATTTGGTGGGAGTGCCCTATAGCACCAGCGGTGTATTGGTGGAGGCCATCACCTTTGACAAGTTCGTGCTGAATCAGTATCTGCGTGCCTATGGCATCCTCGTTGCCGACTCGCTGTTAATCCGCAAGGGCTATGATGAATTGGTGAGTGACGATGAGATCGAACAGCGCATCGGTATGCCTTGCTTCGTCAAGCCAGCCACCGACGGTTCTTCCTTCGGTGTGTCGAAAGTCAAGGAGGTAGACCAGCTCGCTCCAGCCATCCGCAAGGCGATGATGGAGAGTCCTGAGGTGATGGTAGAGCAGTATCTGAAAGGTACTGAAATCACGATGGGTATCTATAAGACCAGGACGAAGTCTGTTCCCTTCCCCATCACGGAGGTGGTCACCCAGAATGAGTTCTTCGACTATAACGCGAAGTACAATGGACAGGTCCAGGAGATTACGCCGGCCCGTATCAGTGAGAGCCTGACCCGCCGTGTCCGTGAGATCACCAGTCATATCTATGACATCCTGCACTGTAACGGTATCATCCGTATCGATTATATTATCTCACCGGAAGGTAAGATATATATGCTAGAGGTGAATACCACCCCGGGAATGACGGCGACGAGTTTCATTCCTCAGCAGGTGAAGGCTGCCGGACTCTCCATGACCGACGTACTGACTGACATCGTAGAAAACCAGTTCTAAGAAGTGAAGAGTGAAAAGTGAAGAGTGAAAAATTTGCTACCACCATGGAGTACGAGATCAAGGAGTTTGACGAAATACGGCCTTACGAGGCTGGGGAAATGAAGCAGGCGTTTGAGGAGCTGATTAACGACCGCCAGTTCTCGTTGTTGCTGAAAGGTTTTGTGCCTTGGTTGCCCAAGTCGATACGCAATGGTCTGTTGCGCCTCGCCTTCATCGGGGTGAGGACACCGCTGGACTTCCAGTTACGTTTCATGAAACCCGTCGTCTGGTATTTCGTCCGCAAACACACTGACGGTCTCAGTTTTGATGACGCTACACTCTCCACTATCAACTCTAAACAAAACGATCGTTACACGTTCGTCTCCAACCACCGTGACATCGTGCTCGACTCAGCCTTCCTCGATGTCCTGCTCAATAAGTATGACTATCCGACGACGGTGGAGATTGGTATCGGTGACAACCTGCTGATCTATCCGTGGATCAAACGACTGGTACGTATGAACAAGGCATTCACCGTGCGCCGTGGACTGACGGCTCATGAGATGATGAAAAGCAGTCAGTTGATGAGCCGCTATATCCACTATGCCGTCACCCAGAAGAAGGAGAATGTCTGGATAGCCCAGCGTGAGGGGCGTGCCAAGGACTCTGACGACCGTACCCAGGACTCGGTACTGAAGATGCTGGCGATGGGAGGCGAAGGTGAAATGACTGACAAACTCCGCGAACTGAACATCGTTCCCCTCACCATCAGTTATGAGTATGACCCCTGCGACTATCTGAAGGCACAGGAGTTCCAACAGAAACGGGATAACCCTGCCTTCAAGAAGAGCAAGCAGGACGACCTCGATAATATGAAGACGGGTATCTTCGGGTATAAGGGACGGGTGCATTATCATTGCGGCACTCCTGTCGACCAGTGGCTTGACGAAGTGAAAGACCTGCCCAAGAACGAGTTCTTCAAGGAGGTGGCACACCGCATGGACACCGAGATCCACCGCCACTATTACCTCTATCCCTGCAACTATATCGCCTTGGATATTCTAGAGAATCCTAGAGCATCTAAATATTCTAGTCATTATTCAGAGGCTGACCAACAGCGCTTCGAGTCCTATCTCTCCCAGCAGCTTGCCAAGATCAATATCCCCAACAAGGATGAGGCTTTCCTCCGTGAGCGGATGCTGACCATGTATGCCAATCCCCTCCGTAACTATCTTGCTGCCCATGACTCTACACTCTAAACGCTCCACTCTCCACTTGCAGGCAATACTTGTATTGACAGCATTATTGGTAGCTTGTACCACCGACAGCTACGACAAAGGACAAGGCAAATACTCCCTGCTGCAGGCAGAATTGGTCGACCTGGACATCAACGGACAGAAGGAGGCTGCCGCCTTTATCTTGGACGACGGCAGCCGTTTCACCCTGACTCCTCCTGCCACTGCCAAGTGGATAGAGACGGCAGATACGGTATACCGTGCTGTGCTGTATTTCAACAAACTCAGTGAGACAACGGCGGAAGTTGTGTCGCTAGGTGCCGTACCCACCCTCCGTGCCGTCGAACACTGGAAACTGAAGAAGCAGCCGGAGGACCCCACAGGTATCGAGAGTGCCTGGCTGAGCAAGAACGACAAGTACCTCAACCTCGCCTTGTTGCTGAAGGCAGGACAGGCAGACGACAATGACGGGACACAGACCGTAGGACTCGCCCAGGATACCATCTGTAAGAATGATGACCAGACCTGTACGGCATGTTTCCGTCTGTTGCATGACCAGTGCGGTGTCCCCCAGTATTACACCATCCGCCGCTACATCAGTATACTTCTTCCTGATACCGTCGCCTTAGACACCATCCGCCTGACCATTCCCACCTACGAGGGCAAGAAGGAACGGGTATTTATTCCGTAATTCTGGGTATGTAGTACACTGTACAGAACTACCTGATATTGTTATTTTTACACTTATTAGCACAAATGGGGGTGGTATGTTAAGAAATGAGTGTAAAAACGAAGAAAAAGCAGGAAAGTATCAAAAATTGTCAATAAAATGTAATGTGGTTTCACAAATTTGTATTAAATTTGCACCGCAATATGTAGCATGTACTACTAATTAATATTATACAATAACAAAACCGTATGAATCTATTTTGCAGTAAGAAAACTCTGCTAGCGGGATTATGTAGCATATTCCTGCTGGGATTCTCGTCGCAAGCGTACGCCGGGGGAGGTGAGTCCCCCCTGCCAGCTGTACAGCAGACGAAGAAGATTACCGGTACCGTATCGGACGCACAAGGTCCTATCATCGGTGCGAGTGTTGTTGTAAAGGGTACGTCGAATGGTGTCGCCACAGACTTCGACGGAAACTTTACCCTGAATGTCAGCCAAGGGCAGACTATCGTGATCTCCTACATTGGATATCTCACGAAGGAGTTCAAGGTGGACGGTCGTAACCAGTATGACATCCTCCTTGAGGAAGACAAGAAGATGCTCGACGAGGTGGTGGTCGTCGGTTATGGTACGATGAAGAAGAGTGACATCTCCGGTGCCTCCGTCTCTCTGGGTGAGAGTGCCGTGAAGGGTTCTATCATCACCTCTCTAGACCAATCGCTGCAAGGCCGTGCAGCCGGTGTGACCGCTGTGTCGACCTCTGGTGCCCCTGGTTCCTCATCCTCTATTCGTGTCCGTGGTACCGCCACCATTAACGCCAACGCCGAGCCGTTGTATGTGATTGACGGTGTGCCCATCCAGAGCGGTGGTAAGTCTGGTGCTGACTACGGTCTGGGCGATGCCCTGGGTAACGGTGCCGTGTCCACCATTTCTCCGTTGTCTACCATCGATCCCGCTGATATCGTCAGCATGGAAATCCTGAAGGATGCCTCTGCCACTGCCATCTACGGTGCACAGGGTGCCAACGGTGTCGTGCTGATTACCACCAAGCGTGGTAAGGCGGGTGATGCCAGATTCAACTATAACGGTATGGTAGCCTGGAACCGTCAGACCAAGCGTCTGGACCTGATGAATCTCCGTGAGTATGCAGATTATTATAACTCCTATGCCGGAGTCGGTGAGGCTTCTTATGTAGGAAACTACTCCGATCCTTCCATTTTGGGCAAGGGTACCAACTGGCAAGATGCCGTCTTCCAGACTGCTTTCCAGCATTCCCATCAGGTCAGTGCTAACGGCGGTTCCGAGAAGATACAGTATTATGTCAGCGGAAGTTACATGGACCAGGAGGGTACCATTATCGGTTCTGAGTTCAGACGTATGTCATTCCGTACCAACCTGGATGCCCAGTTGAAGAAATGGTTGAAGTTGAGTCTGAGTATCACCTACTCAGATACCAAGGACGACCTGAAACTCGCCGACTCTGACGAGGGTTTGATCGGATACTCACTAACCACCATTCCCTCTATACCTATTTATAATGTAGATGGTACCTATTCTTCCGTTTCCCAGGAAGGCTATACGAACCCGAACCCCATTGCCATGGCGATGATGGACGATATCATCCTCAAGCGTCAGAAACTTAACGGTAACGTGTTCTTCGAGGTGACTCCTATTGAGAACCTGGTATGGCACGCCGAACTGGGCTTTGACTTCGGTTGGAACCGTGCCGAGACCTACGAGCCGATGGTGGACCTCGGTACTTGGAAGCGCGCTAGCAATGAGAGCCGCATCCAGAAGAATAGCAACAAGTTCTGGCAGTTGAAGAACTACCTGACCTACAGCCGTACCTTCGGCAAGCATTCTGCTACCGCCATGCTCGGACAGGAGTGCTGGGAGTCGAAGTATGACTACACCTCTGTCTATAATACGGGACTGCCCTCTGATGAGGTGCATAATCCTGCACTGGGAACAGGTACGCCGCAGATTGGTGCCGGTTTCGGCAGCAGTTCGATGGCATCGTTTTTCACCCGTTGGACCTACAGCTACGACAATCGCTACAATGCTACCTATACCTACCGTTATGACGGTAGTTCCAACTTCGGTCCCAATAAGCGTTGGGCAGGCTTCCACTCCATCGCCGCCTCTTGGCGCTTTTCCAACGAGAAGTTTGTCGAGAGTTGGGCAGGCAAGTGGCTGAGCAACGGTAAGCTGCGTGTCGGCTGGGGCCAGACTGGTAACTCCGCCATCGGTGGTTACAAGTGGGGCTCTCCGCTGTCCAAGATGGAGACGGCGCTGGGTGTGAGCTACCGTCCTTCACAGATTGCCAACAAAGATATCAAGTGGGAGAGTCAGGAACAGTGGAATATCGGTATTGACCTCGGTTTCCTGAACGACCGTATCAACCTGACCGTCGACTGGTATAACAAGGAGTCAAAGGACATGTTGATGCAGATGCAGCTTCCTTCCTATATGGGTACTAGCGGTAACGGTTCCTCTGCCCTTGCCGCACCTTGGGGTAACTTCGGCCATATCCGCAATACCGGTATCGAGATTGCACTGAACACTCATCCGCTCATCGGTAAGTTCCAGTGGGACTCTGAGATCCAGTTCTCTATCAACAAGAACAAACTGATTGCCCTCACTGATGGTACACAGAATGGTCAGTTGATCGGTTACGGACAGTGGACGGATGTCGTCAGCCGTACCCTGGTGGGTGAGAGCCTCTATAATTTCTACGGCTATGTCTGTGACGGTGTCTACACCTCCCTGGAGGATATCGAAAGCTCACCGAAGCCCGCAGCCTATCCGTCCAATGGTGTATTCACTAAGAACTCCACCGTCTATGTCGGCGATATCAAGTACAAGGACCTGAACGGTGACGGTATCATCGACGAGAACGACCGTACCAACATCGGTTCTCCGCTGCCTAAGTGGACATTCGGTTGGAACAACACCTTCCGTTGGAACAATTTCGACCTGAATATTTTCATCAACGGTTCTATCGGTAACAAGGTAGGTAACTATCTGAAGATGAAGATGACCCATATGAACTCTACATGGACCAACCAGCTCGTGGATGTCAGAGACCGTGCCATCCTGGAGCCTATTGACCCGAACAAGGACTACTCTGGCGGTATTGACCGTGGTGACGGCCAGTTGATCTACAACTGGTACGACGATATCCACAATGTCCGCCTGAAGAATCCTACTACTTCCATGCCCCGTGCGTCCATCAACGACCCGAACGACAACGATCGTTGGAGTGACCGTTATATTGAGGATGGCACATACGTTCGTCTGAAGAATATCTCCTTGGGATACAATTTCCCCAAGAAATGGATATCCAAGTGGGGACTGGAGAGCCTGCGTCTGTATGCCAACTTCCAGAATCTGCTGACCATCACCAAGTACAGTGGTTACGATCCTGAAATCGGTGTCAGCACACAGAGTGCTAATGTGATGGGACTGGACAACGCCCGTTATCCTTCTCCTACTACCTATTCATTTGGTCTTAATGTATCCTTCTAAACCAACTAAAGACTTCAAAATATGAAACTATCAAATATCAAATACATTGCCGTTGCGACGTTGCTGGGATTCTCTTTGGCATCTTGCTCTGATTTCCTGGACAGGCCGAATGAGGACAGTTACAACGTTGACAACTATTACAAGACGGACGAGCAGTGCTATTCTGGCGTCAACTATCTGTACAACTCACCATGGTATGACTTCCAGCGTGGATTCATCAAGGTCGGTGAGGTGTTATCTGGAAACTACTACTGGGGATCCTCTCCCTATCTGAACTTCTCGGTGAATGGCTCAGACCAGGACTTGGTCAACATGTCGTACTCCCTGTGGGCAGTCATTGGTCATGCCAACACCGTCTATAACAACCTGAAGGGTGCGTCAGCCTCACAGGAAGCCATCGACCAGTGTATGGGTGAGTGTCTCACTTGGAAGGCTTTTGCCTATTTCTTCCTGGTCCGCTCCTTCGGTGATGTGCCCATCATCCATGACAATGCTGAAGAATTGGTCTCTGGCTCTTATATTACCGCCAAGAAGGTAAAGCGCTCTGATGTCTATGAGTATATCATCATCATCATGACCCTTGAGAAAGCGATGGAACTCTTGATGAAGAAGGCTCCGCAGTCAGGACGTATCGACTACTACGCTGCTGAGGCCCTGCTCGCCAAGGTCTATCTGACAAAGGCAGGTGTGACAGGTGCGCTGAATGCCTCTGACCTTGCCAATGCTGCCAAGTATGCCAAGGATGTCATCGAGCATTCCGGACGCTCCCTGATGGAAAACTATGGTGATGTCTGGAAGCTGTCGGAAAGCCTGAACGAAGAGAGCCTCATCGCATGGCGCTGGACGGTTGGTTCCAACTGGACCAGTCAGAATACCCTGCAGAGCGACCTCGCCATGGAAGGCATGGATGAGTTCGGCGACTGCTGGGGTGGATGGAACGGTCTCTCCGTGGACATCCAGGAAGCCTTTGGCATCAAGTTGCTGGAGAACCAGCCGGACGCTTGGCTGAACAATGTGGATACCCGTTTGAAGGCAACCATGTTCCTGCCGGGCTTTACCTATGACTATCTGTGGGCAGACCATGGTGGATATGACTATCTGAAATTTATCTATGATACGGATTATAACGAGGCTGCAACAGGTACGCTGCAAGCTCCGACAGGTGCTAACTGTGCGAAGCACCTCTATGGAAACACTGCCGACCACGTGGCTGCCTTGAACATCTCTCCGGCTCGTATGTCATACGCTTTGCCGACTCATATCCTGCGTCTGTCAGATGTCTATCTGATCTATGCAGAGGCTTTGCTGGGTACCGGCCGTGCCACTTCCACCAATTCTGAAGTGCTGGATGCTTTCTACGCTGTCCATCATCGTGCCGTGCCTTCCAGTAACTATCCCACCAGCGTATCCTGGGAGGATATCTGGAAGGAGCGTCGCCTGGAGTTTGCCATGGAGGGTGACCGCTGGTATGACTTTGTACGTGTCAGCTATTATGATCCTGCTTATTGCGTACAGGAATTGACCGCTCAGAAGCGTAACGCTTATTGGGGACTGGACGCCTTGTATAAGGCTTATTACCAGACAGGCTCTTGGAAGGTAGACTCTTCTAAGCAGGGCTATGACGGCTCTGTGGCTCCTCCTAACGTCATCGTGATGCTGCGTCAGGACTCTGAGGTGCCTAACATGGGCTACTTCGCACTGCCGATGTGTGCAGAGGATGTCCTCTTCAACCCGAACCTCGGTTCTAACGTGGAGGGTGAGCATGTGAATGTCCGCGAAACATACAGTTATTAATCCATCTAAAGGAAGATTATAATATGAATAAGATCAATCAATATACAAAAGGGTTGCTTTTCGCGGCACTTGCCGTGGCAGGACTGACATTGTCTTCCTGTAAGGATCAGCCCGATGCCTACGAGGTAGCAGACGGAACACCTTCTGTTTACTACATACGCTGCCTCTCGACAGAGGTACAGAACTACAATGATGCGTCAGATGTCCATTACACCAATGGTGAGTTGGTGGAGAGTGCTTCTCCTCAGAGTACCCTGTGTCTGGTAGGTGATAACCTGCGCAGTGTCTATGAGCTTTATTTCAACGACTGTAAGGCGGTGCTGAATACCAGCTATATCACGGACAACACCCTGATCGTGGATGTTCCTAAGAGTGTGCCCAAGGAGGTGACCAATATGATTTATATGGTGACTCGTGACGGAGCTGTCGTAGAATATCCCTTCAGTGTGGTGATACCCGCTCCGAATATCTCTGAGATGTCATTGGAGTATGCTAAAATCGGTGACCGTGTGACCTTCTTAGGTGATTACTTCGTGGATTATGAGGATTTCCCATTGGAGGTGTACTTCACGGATGCCGCCGGCAACCTGATTCCTGCAGAGATCAACAGTGTTGCGGATGACTATACTTCTGTGGATGTAACGATTCCTGAGGGTGCTGCCGAGGGTCCGGTTTCCATGACTTCCATCTATGGAACCTCTTCCTCTGCCTTCCATTATCAGGACAGCCGCGGTATCATGTTTAACTTCGACAACGGTCGTATCGATCAGGGCTGGCACGGTCGTATCATTTCCAGCGAGGGCGGTATCGACGGCAATTACATGCAGCTCGGTGACGGCACTGCCACGATGACTGAGGACGGAGACTGGGATGACAACAACTTCTCGTTCGAGTACTGGCCAGGTGATCCTAGCTGGAGTACGAATGGTTATCCCAGTCCCCAGGGTATCCGCCTGTTCGACATTGAAGGTGTTGATATGTCGAAGCCCGAGAAGATGATTCTCAAGTTCGAGATGTGTATCCCTGCCGGCAATGCCTGGAAGGCTGGTGCTATGCAGATCATCTTCGCTCCGACAAACTATGTTCATCTTACTGGGACAAGTCCTGATGTCTATGGCGACGAGGTGCATGGTGCCAACAACATCTTCTTCCGCTGTCCGGGACTTAAAGATGACCCATGGGAGAAAGATGATTATTTCAAGGACAAGGAGCCGTTGCCACGTGCCCTCTATCGTCCTTGGACGACGACAGGTTCTTATGACACAGGTGGTCAGTGGAAGACAGTGACTATTCCTATCGCATCCAGCTTCGTCTATTCTTTTGACGGTTCTGGTCTGACTTTCAACCTGAAGAAGAAGGATTTCGCCAGCCTGACGATGTTCATCGTCGGTGGCGGTGTCAAGGGAAAAGAGTGCCAGCCGCTCATCAAGATTGACAATATCCGTGTAATTCCGAATAATTAAATAATGTATATAGACATGAAAAAGATCAAGAATATATTCGCACTGTTGGTGGTAGCCCTCGTTGGGCTATCCCTGACAGGCTGTAGCAGCGATGACTTGGACACCAACCAGTATCAGGGCGGTGTCAGTCTCAACGCATACGGTCCTAACCCCGTGATGCGTGGCGGTCAGTTGCGCTTCGTGGGCAGCAACCTCGATCAGATTGCCAGCGTCACCATTCCGGGTATCCCTGAGATTACGAGTATTGATGTTGTCAAGGCAGGTGTCCCCAGTGAGATTCGTGTCACGGTACCGAAGGACGGTCCTGAGGTGGGCTATGTGACCCTGAAGACAAAGACCGACCAGACGATTACTACGAGGACTCAGTTGGAGTACATCGAGGGTATCGAGATTACGAAGATTCCTGAGGAGGTCGTGATGCCAGGTCAGACCATCAAGATTGAGGGTGACTACCTGAACCTGATCTACTCGATGGCGTTTGCTGACGGTGTACTGGTTTCTTCCAACGACTTCGTATCACAGGACCGCTACTTCATCGAGGTGGTTGTTCCTGAGGAGGCTAAGACCGGTAAACTGGAATTCTACACGGCTGACCTGACGATCCAGCGTACGGCAAAGGAGGAGGATGAGCTGACCTATCAGACCATCATCAGTGACGAAGCCCTGACCGTCGGTCTGCCTACCACCACCAAGATTACCACTCCGCGTGGAGAAGCTGAGCCGGAGGGTGTGATTACCGCTAAGGCTGGTGAGGAGATCAAACTGACCGGTGAGTATTACAATGTCATCAGTGCCATTAAGTTCGGCGAGGTAGAGGTTACTGACTTCATGATGAGTGAGGATGGTACATCGTTGATCTTCAACCTGCCTGCCGAGGCTCCTGACGGTGAGATGATTCTGGTATGTAAGTCTGGCGAGGAAGTTCCCGTATGTACCTTGACAACGGTGAAGCCCAGCAACTGCCAGGTTGCCCCGAAACCAGTGAAGGCCAATACCGCCCTGACAATCAGTGGTCAGGATATGGATGTGGTGACTGGCGTACAGTTCCCCGGTGCTGATATCGTCACGGGTGACAACCTCAACGTGTCTGCCGACAAGGTCGTTGTGGCACTCGTTCCCGAGACGGCGACTGAGGGTAAGCTCCAACTCGTCATGGCAAACGGTGCAACGGTAGACGTTGACTTCGAACTTGTGAAGCCTGTTGCTACCGCCTATAGCTCCAATCCTGTGAGTGCCGGTGGACAACTCCGGATTACAGGTACTGACCTCGACCTCGTGAAGAGTGTTGTCTTCGGTGAGGCTGCCTATACACTGGAGACAGCTGACTATAGTGGTACGACGATTATCAATGTGACCGTTCCGATGGAGGGTAAGTCCGGCAAGCCCCAACTCGTTCTTGCCAACGGTACCTTTGTCGAGGCTCCTGATCTGACCATCGATGAGGCAGTGTTCTGTTATGCTGTCACAAAGCCTTGGGAGGAAGAAGGTGTTGAACTGAAGGCAGGTTCTTCCATGACCCTCATCGTCGCCAATGGTGACAAGTTGACTGGCGTGGAGATGAACGGTGAGACTTGTCAGTGGATTCTGACCGGTGAGGATAAGAACCAGTTGATTATCGGTATTCCTGAGACTGCCTCTGCGAAGTCTACATTAAGACTGGTTTCCTCTAACGGTGAGATCTCCTATGAAATTACTGTGATTCCTGCCACATCGGTTAATAAGACCATCTGGACAGGCCTGATAGAACTTACTTGGAATGATGGTGGACGTGTCGGTGTTCCTGCCGCATCCTTCGAGGGTGTTCCCGCAGGTGCCATCCTGACGTTCTGCTATACCCAGAAGGATCAGGTATGGGGTCAGGCGCAGGTCAACTATCTTGACTGGAGCGGTATCAACTTCAACCAGGCTGGCGAGGACGTGGTGACCTTCAACCAGACGCTGATACCTACCGATATCTATGGCTGGTTCCAGGACGGTATCCTGAATCGTGAGACTTCTGTCATCCTTACACAGGAGATTCTCAGTAACATCCTGGCCAAGAAGGGTGACTATGAAGGTAAGACCTGCGGCATCGTCATCCAGGGTCAAGACCTCATCTTTACGAAGCTCACCTTGTCATGGGAGATATCCCTGGAGATTGATCTGGCAACAAAGGTCAGTAATATGAACGGTACCCCGATTACCTATCCGTATACATTTACTTGGGATGACACAGGCCGATTCAACCTGTCTCAAGACTTGTTGCTGAATGATATCGGTGTCAAGAAGGGCTCTAAGATGTTCTTCTATAAAAATGCATCAGAATCAGGACAAATTCAAATCAACAACTCATCATGGAGTGCCATTACTTATCTTACTGACTGGAGTGAAGGAAAGGATGTCTTGGAACTTGAATTTGATGATGCGATTATGGAAGCTGTGAATAATGGTGGTCTTGTCTTACAGGGGGCTATCAGTGGTATTACAAAGATGACAATTCTTCCTTAATTAAAATATGATGATTATGAAACTGAATAAAATATTTAATACACTGTCAATCGCAGCTGTGGCACTCTTCGCCACAGCCTGCGCTGACACGGATGCCAAGTATGAGATTCCCGTGGTGGGTGCACCGGAGTTCGTCTCTATCACACCTGCTGAAGACGGAGTGTTGCTCTTTGGCGAGAAAACGATTAAGGTGAAGTTCGACCGCAGGGTCTTTTTCATGTCAGAGGATGCCAGTCTGATTACGTTGAACGGTGTTCCTGTGAAGAAAGCACTGGTCTTGGGTCCTGACTCCGCACTGACCATTACGGCAGATGTCAGCTTTGAGAAGAGTCAGAACCTGGTGATTCCCGCAGGTTTGATTACCGGTTCTCAGGGCGATCCCTACGATGAGGAAATCAATGTGACATGGACAATCAATCCCCTGCCCAGCAATACAGCTACGGCGATGACCGAGAAGTTGGGCTGGGGATGGAACCTCGGTAACCACTTCGATACCAGTAATATGGAGTGGGGCTACTGGGACGGTGTTGCTGTCATACCGGCTGCACCTTTCCAGACCTTGTCAACCGCCGGTGCCAAGACACTGCGTCTGCCAGTTACCTGGACGAACCATATGGATGAGAATAATGTCATCGATGCTGCCTACCTGGATGAGGTTGCCGGTGTTGTCGACAAGGCTATAGCCGCTGGTATGAATGTGATTGTGAACACGCACCACGACAGTTTTGAGACTGATCTTGGAAATGCTGCCGTAAGTACGGAAGTAGGCGAGAAGTACGAAGCCTTGATTACTACTTTATGGACACAGGTGGCAACCCGTTTTGCCGACTATGGTGACCAGCTCATGTTCGAGACCTTCAATGAGGTTCATAACGGTGATGACTGGAGTACTGGTTCTGACGCCCAGTTTGCAACGCTGAATAATTGGAATCAGATTGCAGTGGATGCCATCCGTGCTACGGGCGGCAATAACGCTACCCGTTGGATTGGTGTCGCTGGCTATGCTGCCAATATCGACCTGACGATTGCCCATCTGAAACTGCCGACCGATCCAGCCAACCATATTATGGTAGCAGTACACTGCTATGACCCATATAACTTCTGTTTGCATCCAATGGATGATAAAAACGAAAAGGTAGTTTATAACAGTTGGGGACATAATGCTGATCCCAAGAAGTCTGTAGCAGGTGCCAATGAGGACTATGTCATTGAGCAACTCTACAAACTGCGTACTGCCTATATCGAGAAGAACATTCCCTGTTACTTGGGTGAGTACGGTTGTGTATGGCAGACAACGGATGTGGCGAACGCCTTCCGTAAGTACTATCTGGAGTTTTACTGCCGTGCCGCCAACCTGGCAGGTATCCCGATGTTC
>CACZCT010000020.1 GCA_902779745.1 uncultured Prevotellaceae bacterium | reverse complement strand
GCAAAACTTTTTGCCAACTTTTTTCCATACATAACAAAAGTTTTCGCCTTTCATGACAAAAAACGAAAACTTATACACCTTATTATATATAATATACTAATAGAACTTGAAGTACCTACGGGCATTATTGTAGGAGATATCCTCCACCATCTTACCCAGCAGTTCACGGTCGTCAGGCAGCAGTCCCTTCTCCACGTCATTGCCAAGGATGTTACAGAGAATACGACGAAAATACTCATGACGAGGATAACTGAGGAACGAGCGGGAGTCGGTCAGCATACCTACGAAACGGCTCAGCAGTCCAAGTACGGAGAGTGCATTCATTTGACGCTCCATGCCATCCTTCTGGTCATTAAACCACCATCCGGAGCCAAATTGAATCTTGCCAGGCTCGCCCCCCTGGAAGTTACCGAGCATCGTGGCAATCACCTCATTGGCACATGGATTCAACGTATACAGAATCGTACGGGTAAGTTTGTCCTCCATATTCAGTTTATTGAGGAACTTAGACATCGCCTTGGCGGTATTGAACTCACCGATAGAGTCGAAGCCCGTGTCAGGACCGAGTTGGTTGTACATCTTCGTATTATTATCACGAATAGCACCATAGTGAAACTGCTGTGTCCAGTCGGCATCAGCATCCATCTCTGCCATCACAGTCAGGAAGCAGTTCTTGAACTGACGAATCTCGATATGAGAGATTTGCTGACCTCGCATGGCTTTCTCGAAGATAGTCTCAATTTGTGAGTCGGTATAGTCTTCATCATAGAATTCCTCAATACCATGGTCAGAGAGTTTACAGCCCTGCTCCTGAAAGAAATCATGACGTTTCTGGAGAGCGTCTACCATATCGGCAAACTTCGTGATAGCCACACCACTCACCTGTTCCAACTGATGCACATAATCAGGAAATTCCGGCTTCTCAATGTTCATCGCCTTGTCAGGACGCCATGCTGGAATCATCATGGGATCGTCGGCAGCCTTATGCTTGGCATACTCAATATGACTATGGAGGTCATCGACAGGGTCGTCCGTCGTGCAGACACACTCCACATTATAGTGCTTCATCAGACCACGTGCCGAGAATTCCTGCTGCTTCAATTTCTCATTACACTCGTCAAAGATTTCACGAGCTGTCTTGGGAGAGAGCAATTTGTCAATGCCGAAAGCAGTCTTCAACTCCAGATGTGTCCAGTGATACAGCGGATTACGAAGGGTATAAGGCACCGTCTCCGCCCACTTCTCAAATTTTTCCCAATCACTGGTATCCTTACCTGTGCAATATTTCTCATCCACACCATTGGTACGCATGGCGCGCCACTTATAGTGGTCTCCGCCCAGCCACAGTTCCGTTATACTCTTAAAACGATGGTCGTTAGCCACCATCTCAGGAATCAAGTGACAGTGGTAGTCAATGATCGGCATTTTAGCCGCATGGTTGTGGAACAGGTCTTGTGCCACCTCATTGTCAAGCACAAAATTCTTGTCGTTAAATTGCTTCATAATCGTGTTTATTGTTTTAGTAATTGTTTTCGAATAGATTGCAAATATAGTAAATATTTCCGAGTTTCTAAAATTATCCTGCCACTTTTGAAGAAAATTTAACGTAAACGATGACGGTATACGAGAAAAATGTGTTATCTTTGTAGCTGCAAGTTAATAACCAAACAATTATAATAATGAGAAAAACATGTATTTTCGGGCTGTTGCTGACTGCCGCACTGGGATTGAATGCTCAGAAGCCCATGAACGCCCCCAAAGGTGGCAAAGTAATTAGTGACGAGTTAATAGGTATTTTCTTTGAAGACATCTCGTCAAGTGCCGACGGCGGTCTCTATGCAGAACTGACACAGAACGGCTCATTTGAGTACAGCCCCGTGGAGCGTGACGGTTGGGGTGCAGGTACGTCATGGCGTATGATACGTCCAGGACACTCCTTAGGAAACATGGAGGTTCGCAAGGACAATCCCATCCATCCTAACAACCCCACCTATATGCGACTCTTTTGTGAGCGTGCCAAGGAATACTATGACTACAACGGCTGGAGAGGCTTCGGTATCCAAAACGACGGTTTTGACGGCATCTCCATAAAGGCAGATCAAAAATACGACTTCTCAGTTTTCCTGCGTAACAGCGGAGCGACGAAACAGGTGCGTGTCGCACTAGTCGTACCACAGGGCTGGGGCAAGGATCCCAAATTGCTTGCCGATGCCATCATCACAGCAGATGCAGCTAACTGGAAGAAATACGAGACGACATTGACACCTGCCGAAGACGCGCCAAATGCCGCTTTGCAGATCCTTGTCCTCAATGAAGGCACCATCGATATTGACATGGTATCGCTGATGCCACAGGAGACATTCAAGGGACATGGTCTCCGCAAGGACCTTGCACAGGCTCTTGCCGACCTACAGCCTAAGTTCATGCGCTTCCCCGGAGGCTGTGTGGTACATGGTGGCGGTGATGGTTTCTGGGACACCTACCGCTGGAAGACCACCGTTGGTCCGAAAGAGCAGCGTCGCGGTCTGAAAAATACTTGGGGCTACCACCAGAGCATGGGACTGGGTTATTTTGAGTATTTCCAATTCTGCGAAGACCTGAATATGGAACCTCTGCCTATCCTCCCCTGCGGTGTGAGCTGTCAGGGTACCAACGGAGGCTGGGGCATGAAGGACCAGGCACAAGATGTCGTCCCGATGTCGAAGATGGACGAATGGGTACAGGATGCCATCGACCTCATTGAATGGGCAAATGGCGACCCTGCCACCAACAAGTGGGCGAAGATGCGTGCTGATGCCGGCCATCCCAAACCCTTCAATCTCAAATACCTTGGACTGGGTAACGAGGAGCGTATCTCTCCTGAGTTCTGCGAACGTTTCAGGTATATCTACAAAAAGGTGATGAAGGCTCATCCAGAAATCATCATCGTAGGAACGGCAGGTCCCGGTTCTCATCCCGGCAACCCTGACTTGGAGAACGGCTGGAAACTTGCGGAGGAACTGGGTATGCCGATTATCGACGAGCATTACTATGAACCTAATAAGTATTTCCAGGAAAGTCGCCAATATGATAATTATCCTCGCGACCGCAAGACAAAGGTCTATCTCGGAGAGTATGCCTCCAAGGATAAGAAGCTCATTGATGCCCTCTCTGAGGCACTTTACCTGTTGCATGTGGAACGTAACGGTGACGTGGTTTGCATGACATCGTATGCACCCCTTTTCGCCCGTAAAACCAACACAAACTGGAACCCAGACCTTATCTACTTCGACAACGAGCGTCCGTTCCTTACCTGCAGCTACTTTGTACAGCAGATGTTCGGACAGTCAGCAGGCAACTACTACTACGGCAATTGTGTGAAAATCAAGGATGCAACCAACCTGCAGGAACAATCAGTGGTTTTAAACACCAAGACACGCCAGTTGTTTGTAAAGATCTGTAATGCCAGTGCAGATGCTAAGATAGCAGACATAGACCTTTCCCGTTTCAAGGGTGTGAAGAAAGCCGTCAAGACCACGCTGACGGGACAGCCCGACGACGAAAACAACTATGACAAACAGCCTATTGCCCCGAAGAAAGAGACAATCAACCTGAAGAGCAAGACAACACTCGACATAGCTCCTTACTCATTTGTGATGCTGCAGATCGCTTTATAACTATAACTATGAGATGCAGAGCAGAGTATTGTTGATCTATACAGGCGGTACGATTGGTATGAACCGTAATCCGCAGACAGGTGCCTTGGAGCCTTTCGACTTCGAGCACCTGCTGATTAACGTACCGGAACTAAAACAGTTTGACCTGCAGATCGATACCCATCAGTTTGATCCACCCATCGACTCCAGTGACATGACACCAGCCCGATGGACAGAGATCAGTCATGTCATCGCTGACCATTACGACGACTATGACGGGTTCGTGGTACTGCACGGTACTGACACGATGGCATACACTGCCTCTGCCCTCTCCTATATGTTAGAGAACTTGACAAAACCTGTCATCTTTACCGGTTCGCAATTGCCCATCGGGCAGTTGCGAACGGATGGCAAGGAAAACCTCATTACCTCTATCGAGATTGCCGCTGCCAAAGATGAACAGGGACACGCTCTTGTACCAGAGGTGGGCATCTATTTCAACGGACACCTGCTGCGTGGCAACCGTACCACCAAACAGAGTGCGGAGGAGTTCAATGCCTTCGAGTCTTTCAATTATCCCCATCTGGTAGAGGCTGGCGTGAATATCACCTACCATACGGAGCGCATCCTGAAGCCCGACTGGAATCGCCCCATGACACCCCATTTCCGTCTAGATAACAACGTGATTATTTTCTCGCTGTTTCCCGGTATCCGTGAGGATCTGGTGCGTCATATCATCGCCACACCAAATCTGAAAAGCATCGTCATGCGCACCTTCGGAAGCGGTAACGCCCCCCAACGTCCCTGGGTGATACAGGCTCTGAAGGATGCCACACGTAATGGCAAGGTCATCATCAATATCAGCCAGTGTATGCAGGGAGCCGTAGAGATGGGACGTTATGACACCGGCTATCAGTTGCAGGAGGCTGGTGTCATCAGCGGTTACGACTCCACAGTAGAGAGTGCCGTCACCAAACTGATGTTTTTACAATCCCATTATAACGATCCGGAACACATCCGCCAACAGATGCGACAAAGTATACGAGGAGAAATTACTCGATAATTAATTATTATCAACTAAACCGAATTTTATCCGTTAATTTTATCAGTATTTCAACTTTCGAGCGTTAATTTCAAATAGCCGTTAAGTAGAGAACGGAAATTGTTAAATTGCGACAAAAAGATAGGACAATTTGGCAGTTTCCCAATTTTTGCGTCTATATTTGCACTCGAAATCCTGAACAAAGGAAACCAAAAGCAAATAAGTAAATAAGTAAAACTTTTAAGAGAATAGACAAATGAAAAAGATTGTAAAGAACATCATGCCGGCGATTTACTTGGTAGTCATCGCATTCTCGGCAGCATCGTGCAACAAGACTCAGGCTGCACCTGCTACAGCAGCCGCAGCACCAGGACAACCCGTAGACCTCACCTATGCGGCAGAGAAATCACTGCCCTCCGTCGTCTACATCAAATCTGTCATTAACTCCAAGGTACAGACGGTAGAGTACAATGACCCGTTTGAGGATTTCTTCTCAGATCCGTTCGGTGGTTTCTTCGGACGTGGACAGGGTGGTAATAACGGTTCACGCAAACGTCAGGTCCAGACTCCCAAACGTGCCGCTGCAGGTAGTGGTGTCATCATATCCGCCGACGGCTATATCGTCACCAACAACCACGTGGTGGACGGTGCCGACGAGTTGACAGTCACCCTCAACGAGAACAGTAAGGAGTACTCCGCCCGTATCATCGGTGCCGACAAAACAACAGACCTCGCCCTTATCAAAATCGATGCCAAGAACCTGCCAGCCATTGTCATTGCCAACAGCGACGACGTAAAGATCGGTGAATGGGTACTTGCCGTAGGTAACCCCCTCGGACTGAACAATACCGTGACTGCCGGCATTGTCAGTGCCAAGGCCCGTCAGATGGGTGAAGGTGTCGCTTCCATGATCCAGACAGACGCTGCCATCAACCAGGGTAACTCCGGTGGTGCACTGGTCAACACCCGTGGTGAACTCATTGGTATTAATGCCATGATCTACTCCCAGACAGGCTCTAATATCGGTTACGGCTTTGCCATTCCTACTGCTATCATGAACAAGGTGGTGGAAGACATCAAGAAATACGGTGCCGTACAGCGTGCTATGATCGGTATCAAGGGTACGGATGTCAGCAACTACGTGGATGCCGAAAAGGAGAAGGGCAACGAGGTTGACCTGGGCACCATGGAGGGTATCTATATCGCTGAGGTTGTAGAGGACGGTGCCGCTGCCGCTGCCGGTCTGCAGAAAGGTGATGTCATCACGATGATTGACAACCAGAAAGTGAAGAAGTTCGGTGAGTTGCAGGGTATCATGGCCCAGAAGCGTCCCGGTGACAAGGTAACCGTGAAGTACTTGCGTAACAAGAAGGAGAAGACTGCTACGCTGACGCTGAAGAACGAACAGGGTACTACCAAGGTCGTAAAGAACGCTGACGTCGACATTCTCGGTATTGATGTACGTCCCATCACCGACAGTCAGAAGAAACAACTGGAGATCAACTACGGTCTTGAGGTTCTAAAAGTCAACGGTGGTAAGATGAAAGATGCTGGTGTACCAAAGGGCTTTATCATCCAGACCGTCAACGATCAACCCATGCGTTCCTTCGATGACTTGCAACAGGCCGTCAAGGATGCCAAAGATCAGATGCTGGTCATCAAGGGACTCTATCCCACTGGCAAGCGCGGTGGATTTGTCGTCTACCTGCAGAACGAGTAAGACATTTTGACAAGCAATTAATAAAAAGTAAGGTATTCTTTTGGTGTTTCCGAAAAAATACCTTACTTTTGCATTCGCTTGTTAAAAAACTACTAAATGAGACAACTAAAAATCACAAAATCCATTACGAATCGAGAGAGCGAGTCACTCGATAAGTACTTGCAGGAAATTGGAAAAGAAGAGTTACTATCTACGGATGAAGAGGTAGAACTTGCCCAGCGCATCCGGAAAGGTGACCGTAAGGCATTGGAGCGCCTGACCAAGGCAAACCTCCGGTTTGTTGTCTCTGTAGCAAAGCAATATCAAAACCAGGGACTGTCCCTACCCGACCTCATCAACGAGGGCAACCTGGGACTCATCAAAGCTGCTGAAAAGTTTGACGAGACCCGCGGCTTCAAATTCATATCGTATGCCGTATGGTGGATCCGACAGAGCATCCTGCAGGCCATCGCCGAACAGAGCCGTATCGTCCGTCTGCCCCTTAACCAGGTTGGAGCAGTGAACAAGATCAACCGGGAGGCAAACCGTTTTGAACAGGAGAACGAGCGGCGCCCGTCGGCAGAAGAACTCTCTGAAAAAGTCGACATTCCCGAGGACAAGATAGACGATGCCCTGCATATCAGTGGACACCATGTATCGGTGGATGCTCCCTTCGTGGACGGTGAGGACAACAGTCTGTTAGATGTCCTGGTCAATGACGATGCCCCGATGGCCGACCGCCAGTTAGTCATGGAGTCGCTGAGGGCAGAGATCACCAATGCTCTGCAGATGCTTAACGACCGTGAGCGCAAGGTGATAGAGGCATTCTTCGGCATCAACCAGCCCGAGATGACCCTTGAGGAGATCGGTACCAAATACGGACTGACCCGCGAGCGTGTCCGTCAAATCAAGGAAAAGGCCATCCGCCGTCTGCGCGGTAATACAAAGAACAAGATGTTAAAAGCATATTTAGGACAATGAAAATAGTAAAGTATATTCTTTTCTCCCTGCTCATGGCTGTGGTCACGCCTTTCGAGATGCAGGCAAAACACGTGAAAATGCCTAAGATGTATATGTTTGGCTTCTCTGCGTCGTTCCAAGATTCCATCATCTATATGACAGATGTTCAGGAAATTGAAGGTGTATGGTATGACACAAAGACCAAGTTCCTATTAGGACGGGAGCATTACTCCTATCAGTTGAAGGAGTACCTCGCCACCAACGAGCAGAAGCCCTACCGTGTCTGTGTCGTGATGTTTGCTCCGACACGCAAGGAAGCCGAGAAGAAATTCATTAAGATGCGTAAAGAATACACTGTCAAGGCAAAAGGGAAATATGACGTGCGGTACCTGACGACCGCACAGTTTAAGTTCCTGCCTATTGATGTGGAATGACGAGTCATAAAAAAGAGGAACCCGTTTGAGTTCCTCTTTTTTATGATTCGTGATTAATTTTCCAAATCTTCATGCGCTCCTCTAACTGCACATATTGGTGATCCTCAATGAATGAGGTACAGACGCGCAATCCTTCCTGATGGGAGCCTGTCGTCACCAGACAGATAGCAGAGACACCATAGTACATCAGTTCCTTGGCAAGTTGTCCGCTAGTCAGTCCCTTATAGCCAATGGTGAAGTAGAAACCATCAGCAACAGGTTCGTCAAGATCTTTATCATAAACGATATGGAAACCATAACGGCAGAATATCTCCTTAAGTTTACGGGCCCGCTCTCCATAAACACTCACCTCCTTACGGAAGTCATACGTACCGTCGGTAGCCGCCTTCAGCATCGCTGCTAAGGCATACTGGGCGGAATGACTAGTGCCTGACGACAAAGCATAGAGCATACGCGTCGAGAATACCGGACCGAAGGGCAGTCCCTCATATCGGGCAGCAAGGTCGGAATAATGGCGGTAGAACAACTTATCAGAGATACATGTCACGCCAATACGTTCACCTGCATAACTGAAAGCTTTCGAACCAGAAATCAACAGGATATAATTATCTGTATAACGCCCTACTGTCGGCTGATAAGGCGGTTGGAAGGGTACACTCAGATTCTTACGGAAATCCATTGCGAAGTATGCAAGGTCTTCCATCACGATGGTATCGTACTTCGTGGCGAGCGTACCAATCGACTTCAACTCGTCCTCGTTCAGACAAATCCATGCAGGATTGTTAGGATTCGAATAGACGATGGCACAGATATTTCCTTTCGAGAGATAACTCTCCAGTTTCGGACCCAGTTTCTCACCACGGAAGTCATAGACATCAAATGTCTCGTATTTCACACCCTGAACCTGCAATTGCATCTTCTGCACAGGGAATCCCGGGTCGATAAACAGGACTGTGTCCTTCTTCTTGTCTGCCTGTGAACAGGTCAGGAACGAAGCAAACGTACCTTGCATCGAACCACAGACAGGTACACAGCATTCCGGAGCAACATCCACACCGATGAATGCCTTCACGAAACGCGATGCTTCCTGTTTCAATGCAGGTGCACCTTGTATGTCTGGATAACTATGTGCAATACCTTCTTGCAAGGCTTTCACCTGGGCATCCACGCCTACTTGTGCAGCAGGCAGTCCAGGAATACCCATCTCCATCTTGATGAACTCCACGCCAGAAGCCTTCTCAGCCTTTGCTGCTACTTGTTTTACCTCACGGATAGTCGCTTTGGCAAAGTCTTTGATGCCCAGTTCAGCAACAAGTCCATCGACGATTTCTCTCTTGATTGGTGTCTCCATCATTTCTGTGCTTGTTTTCCTATAGCCAATGCCTTGATATTCGCTTCTACGATTGCCTCGCCTTTTCTGCCGAAGACGCGACGGATGGCATCTTCCAGTTTTCCATATTCAATACCGATAGCCTTCTGGGCAGCACCCAACAGGATGACATTGGCAGAACGAGGAACACCATTGTCCTTAGCAGCCTGTTCGATATCCAGCATGATGACGTTCTTAAGACTATTCAAATCAGCCTTAATTCTCTCAATATCAGGATAATTCGGTATATTCACAAAAGGAGTGTTTGAAGTGATAATCCATCCCTCTTTAGAGAGGAATGGCAGGTAGCGCAAAGCCTCCATCGGCTCCATCGAGATAATCACGTCTGCCCCACCCTTTGGTATCAGGTCGCTGGCAATAGGATTGCTGGAGATACGGAGGTTCGACTGTACGTCGCCTCCACGCTGAGACATTCCGTGAACCTCTGCCTGTTTGATATACAGGTTTTCATTCATGGCAGCCTCACCGATAATGGTAGCGATAGAAAGGATGCCTTGTCCTCCTACACCGCATAATATAATGTCTGTCTTCATTTCTTTGCCTCCTGTGCTTTCTTCTGTTTCAAATGTCTCTGTAAAGTCTGCATACACTCACGACGTGGGATGATGACACTCACACCGTGATAGTTAATCTCTTCGCGGATGGTCTTAGTGATCTCTTCCATGTTCTTGGGCAGAGGCACAACGACCTTCAGATGCTCGTCACTCAAGCCAAGACCACGACAAATGGTCTCAAACTTATTCGTACCGGCAGAGTCCTGTCCACCAGTCATCGCAGTGGTCAGGTTGTCGCTGATGATGACAGTGATGTCTGCATTCTCGTTGATAGCATCCAATAAACCCGTCATTCCAGAGTGCGTAAACGTAGAGTCGCCGATGATAGCGACAGCAGGCCATTGGCCTGCATCACTGGCTCCCTTAGCCATCGTGATAGAAGCACCCATGTCAACACATGAATGGATGGCCTTATATGGAGGCAGGAAACCTAAGGTATAACAACCAATATCACCAAACACACGAGCATTGGGATAGTCGAGCAATACTTGATTCAGTGCTGTATAGACGTCGCGATGACCACAACCTTGACACAAAGCAGGTGGACGCGGGGCAACATCCTCGCAAGGAGCGTAGTTCTCGCCGATCTCCATACCCAGCGCTTTCTTAATCAAGTCGGGATTCAACTCACCTGTACGAGGCAGTTCGCCACTCAGACGACCTTTAATGACAGCAATGCCTGGCATCACGCCACGCACCTGATCCTCGATAAAGGGCTGTCCTTCTTCGGCAATCAGCACATATTCACAATCGTCTGTCATGCGACGGATAAGTTTCTTGGGTATCGGATATTGCGAGATCTTCAATACTGGGAACGGGCATCCGTTGGGGAAGCACTCCATGAGATAGTTGTAAGCGATACCGCTGGCAATGACGCCCAACTCACGGTCATCGGCATCGATATACGCATTATACTTGCTGTCTACCGACATCTGCTCCAACAGCGGCTGCTGTGCCGTCACAATGTCGTTGCGCCTACGGGCAAAGGCAGGCAGCAACACCCAACTTGAAGCCTGGGCATCGTAGTTCAATTCATTCTGTTCACGAGGCACGTCAACAACCTGAACGACAGCACGACTATGTGCCATACGTGTCGTGACACGCATCAGGATAGGCAGATGCAACTGCTCCGACATGTCGAAAGCCTCCTGTATCATATCGTAAGCCTCCTGCTGGTTGCTGGGTTCCAAGGTGGGTACCATCGCAAACTTACCGTAGAAACGGCTGTCCTGCTCATCCTGTGAGGAGTGCATCGAGGGGTCGTCAGCCACCAATACTACCAGACCGCCATTCGTTCCAGTCATGCCTGAATTGACAAACGGGTCAGCACACACGTTCAGTCCCACGTGTTTCATACATACCAACGCACGTTTTCCCATGAACGACATACCCAAGGCTGCCTCCATCGCCGTCTTCTCGTTGGTCGACCAACGGCTATGAACACCACGTTCTTTAGCCAATGGCGACATCTGGATATACTCTGTAATTTCTGTAGAGGGAGTGCCCGGATAGGCATAGACACCGCTCAAGCCTGCATCCAATGCACCCTGGGCAATCGCCTCGTCTCCCAATAATAGTTTCTTCATATCTCGTTAGGTTTAATTTCTAAGGTGCAAAGGTAGTGCAAATTGAGCGAAACACCAAATTTATTTGAGTATTTCCGAAACGCAACCTACCCTTTGACATTGTTAAGATGCTCTTAGCCAATAGTTCCATAGGGTGGAACACTTTATTCCATGCCATGGAACAACTAGTTCCATACGGTGGAACAAAGTGTTAGAGATATCATAACGAAATGTCAGTAGGATTTTAAGTCTGGATTACCCGAACACAAAGAGGAAGGACTCGTACAACTGGACGAGGAGGATGTAGAAAAGGATGCAGGGTGCCGCCCAACAGATGCCATACAACAGGGATTCATAAACATCACGGAGCGTCTGGAAGGTACCGGCGATGACCCCATAGACAATACTGAAAAGACAGAGGCTGAAGGCACACAGGGGTATCAGACTATAGGCAAAGGGTGACGGGAACCAGTTGCCGGTGGCACTGAGCAGGACGGGATGCGGTACAATGGTCAGCAACAGGATGGCAATGACACATACCATCAATACCCCACCACCGATGAACAAGGCACGCCGTTCCCGGTAACTAGGAGCAGAAGGACGGGCACATACACCACAACACTTCACACAGCCGACGGCTATGGCTGCCAGGAGGAGCCAGGCAAGGATCGGTGTCCCGAGAATATTACCGAAATGTCCCAAGAACCAACGGATGCCCTCTCCAGAGAGCATGGAGCGCACCCCGCTATTGGGCAGGGCGGCACTCAGCAACCAAGAAAGGAAGATCAGTACCACCTCCGCCAGGAAGAGGACAAGGGCAATATAGGGGACAAGTCGTTTCATTCTGTATCAGGCTCCAGGTTATCAATATCGAGGATACGCAGTTCCAAGGCACGTACCACCAGACGGGTGGCGTTAACGCTCTCGCCGTTGGGGAAGAGTTTGCGGGCCAGTTCATTCTGTCGCTTCTCCAGGCTCTTCACACCAAAGGGCATGCCTCGCAGATTGGTAATCTGCTCCTTGGTATAACCCAAGGCGAGATGACGGAGGAAACGCTCGTCATACTCGTCAATCTCGTAGTTAATCAACGCCTCTTGACGGACCAACTGGGAAGAGACGGCATATTTGAAACGCTCGACGATCTTATGGAGGATAGGCTCGTTGAACACCAGTTGCTTGCCCTCCATCACCGCACGGACATCAGCACGGGTCAGCAGTTCACCGCTCTTAAGGATGATACCGTCAGCACCAGCGTCCAGCACGTCGACCCATAGTTTCTCGTTCAGGATCTCACCCGTGAAGATGAGAATCTTCACCTTAGGATACTGTTCCTTGGTATGACGACAGATCTCTACACCGACGGTGGTGGAACCGCCCAACCCCAAGTCCAGCAACACCAGGTCGGGCTGTTGTTGTTTGATGAGTCGCCAGAACTCCACCTCATTGGCTGCCGTCCCGATGACCTCAGCCTCAGGAATCTCATGGCGTACGATACCCTCCGTGCCTTTCAGTTCCAGAGGCACATCCTCTACAATAATCAGTTTAAAGTTTTCCATATCTTGGTAGTGTTATTTTTATCAGTGTCGTTCCCTCCTCCGTCTCTGCCCAGATACCACAGCCGCGACGGTTTGTCACCTCGCCATGGTCACGCACGATCTGCCGACAGAGCAGGAAGGGTATATGGTCTGTCTGAGGTGTGAAGAGGTTGGCTGCCTCCTCATCCGACAGGTGCAGGTCGTCACGTCGTACCGTATAGAGCAGGTACTGCCCGTCCTTCACCTCTGCGGCAACCTCCCCTTTCAGGAGTTCGAAGAGATAATGCAGCAGGTGTTCGTCACCCAAGACGGTCTGTCCGTAGAGTTCCACCTTCCTCGGATGCAGTTTTACCTGCTCCACCTGTCGGATAGCCTGTTCGCTGAGCAGTCCGTAAATCTCCCGATAATAGGAAGCCACCTCCAACATCGACTGGGTGTCTCCTTTGTCTGCCAACAGCCGAATACGGCTGGGATAGTACATCGTCTCGTGCTTGAGGGTGGAGAGACAGTTGTCAAGTACTGCATTCACCACGTGCAGGTTGCTGTCTTCCAACTCAGCACGTCGTAACTCATCCTCTGCCATCTCCAGATTAGTCTGCTGCATCCGTTCCCGACGGAAGCGGTTATAGAGGCGGTGACGGTAGTAGAGCAAATAGTATGCCGGTACAATCATCAGCAATAACAGAAGTAAAAGGATTACGGCAATGCGTTTGTTGGTCTGCGACTGCTGCATCATACGGCAATAGTCGGCAAGGGTATTGTCAGCAGAGAGTTCCTTGAAGAGTTGGGTATATACCTTATTATTATAGGCATAGAGTTCCCATTCATGGAGCGCAAGAGCCGCCACGGCACTCTCGTTACGGATGTCAAGGATAATCTGGTAGTTGGTGCTCACACTGTCATGTAGCCATTGTATCTCCGGTGCCATGAGAGCGGCGTCACCCTGTCGCTGCATCAACAACTCCCCATGAGGATGCTGCCTGAAGTAGTGGGCGTTGAGGTATTGGCGACAAGAGTCGGCAAACTCCAACGTACGGGTATAGGTACCGTTGATATTGGAGAAATAGGCGGAGTCTGCATAGATGTGAGCCTGGTCGAGAGGGCTGTTATCCGTTGGCTGTCGGCTATCGGCAAAGAGGGGCATGTTAAAAACTAACAACCAATAGCCAATAGCCATCAGCCTGCCAATAGGCAGTCGGAAGAAGAAACGGCTGCCTTTGTCCTTCTCGCTCTCTGCGGACAACAGACATACCTGGAATATCTGGCTGATCTTACGATACTTCTCAATAATACCCTTACAGTTCATCAGTCCGAAGCCATGCCCGCCTTTCACCTGATGGTTGAACACTTGTGAGAGTTCGTCGGCAGACATACCCTGCCCTGTGTCCGCTACCGAGAGTTCCACATAATCGGCCTTCTGCTCGGCAGAGATACGCACCTCCCCACCCTGTTTCGTAAACTTACGGGCATTATCGGCAAGAGTGTTAAGCATGAAGAGAGTCAGCACACGGTCTGCCTTGACGACGGCATCAGTAGGTTGCACCTCCAAGGTCACGCCCTTCATCTGGAATCCCGTCTTGCTGCGGCCGAGGATATCAAACAACGACTGTACAGGGAAACTCTCGATATGAAGGCTCAGTTCACCCTGGCGTAACTGAATCCAATGGGTGAGGATATCGTTCTGAGCATTAATCTGCTCGGTGAGTTCACGGATATATTCCAATCTTTCTAGATTTTCTAGATTATCTAGACGATCTAGATGCCTTATCTCATGTATGATGCGGTCGATGAGAGGCGTGATACCCACCACCATCGACACCTTGGCGCGCTGTTCCAGATGACGGCGTTCGTTCTTCTCCACTCTCAGGCGAGCTTCGGCTATCTCCTCACCCTTCTGCTCCAACAGGTCATCGTACGCACTATCCTGTTTCTCCCGCTTATGCATCCGGTTAAAGAGCCACAAGAGGAAAACCAGTAACAGAATGGCCACGACGACGGCTCCCATCATCCAGTTCAACTGGGTTGCCGACTCCTCGTACATCGCAGCACGGGCTTCCAATTCACGGTCCTGACGAGTCTGTTCCTGCAGGTCGATATAGATATTCCGGTTGAGGTCACTGTTTTGCTTGTCATTGATTGCCGAGTAAGCCACGCTCATCTGTTCACGGATACTCGCTACCAAGTCTGGAGCCTGATTGATGCGTTTGTCGGCAAGGGCGTGGCGCAGGTTCTCCAATGCCAGCATATCATTACCCATGGCATGATAACAAGAGGCGAGCGTCCGATAAGCTCCGGCTATCTGATAGACATCCCCATACGTCTGGAAGCCTTCCAAAGCCTCCTGGGCGAGATCCACATCTCCAAGATGGTCTGCCAACGCCTCTTTGGCATTCGCTTCGAAATAAGGATAATGATGACGCTGGGAGATATTCAGGCAACGGTTCAGGAACTCCACCTCTTCATGATAGATATCATCGTCAGTGCCTTCCGTGATAATACCTCCTGCACCGACGTTGTAGAGATAATTCAGATACTGGGCAGTATCACGCCGTATCTCATCCAGGTTGACTTCCTGCAAGGCCTGGATAGACTGACGTTCCAGACCTACATAATAATAATAGGCGGAGTTCACTATGGCGAACTCACTCTCCGCATAAATCAGACGGAGCAGTTGTCGTTCCGACAAAGCGACACGCTCCTCGTTGATTCGCCGGCTACACCCGATGGCACGTTCACGGTGTTCGTAGAACTCCCGGTTACGGGAACGACGCTGACAGAGACGCATCTGTTGGACTTCCGCCACGAAGAGTTCAATCTGGTTGTCCGTCAACGATATGGCTTCCCTCAGTTGTTGTTCTGCACGTTGATAGTCCATCCGTGCCATACTGACGAACGCCATATGGTTGAGAGCCTCTGCCCTGCCGTCAGCATATCCCTCCGACAAATCGTAGGCCTGACTGGCGTAATAGGTAGTAGAGTCTATGTTGCGATAATGAAAGGTATAGGAAAGAGAATTCAGCTTGTCCACCGCTGTCTTGTCTGACGGTGAACAAGCTGAGATAATAATGACTACTGCAAGATTAAGCGCGAGCCTTAGCCACATAACCGAGTGCCTCCTTGCACTTGTCGGTTACATACTGCCAGTCGCCTGCCTTCACCTTGTCGCCAGGGAACAGTTTAGAACCCATACCGACACAGAAGACACCAGCCTTGAACCAAGCCTTCAGGTTCTCTTCCTCAGGAGCGACACCACCGGTCACCATGATCTTCGACCAAGGCATGGGAGCCTTTAAGCCCTTCACCATGTTAGGACCAACGACATCACCTGGGAATACCTTCGTCAGGTCGCAGCCCAACTCCTGGGCCTTACCAATCTCACTGACGGTCATACAACCTGGACAGTATGGAACAAGGCGACGGTTGCAGACTGGTGCAATCTCTGGATTGAACAGCGGACCTACGACGAAATTGGCACCCAACTGAATGTACAGGGCTGCCGTAGGAGCATCAACAACACTACCGATACCCAATGCCAACTCAGGGCACTCCTTGTCGGCCCACTTCACCAGCTCACCGAATATCTCATGAGCAAAGTCGCCGCGGTTGGTAAACTCAAAAGCACGGACACCACCCTCATAGCAGGCTTTCACCACATTCTTACAGGTCTCCAAATCTTTGTGATAGAAGACGGGCACCATACCGGTATCACCAATCTTCTTCAATACTGCAATTTTATCAAACTTTGCCATAATAACAATAATTAGCGTTGAACACGACCACTTGCATTTCCACCAGCAAGAGACTCTACCTCCTCTACAGATACCAAGTTGAAGTCGCCATTGATAGTGTGCTTCAGGGCAGAAGCAGCCACAGCAAACTCAAGAGCCTCGCCCTGTGTCGGTTTGGTCAACAGGCCATGGATCAAACCACCGGAGAAAGAGTCGCCACCACCTACACGGTCGATAATCGGATTGATTTCATAACGCTTGGACTGATAGAACTCCTTACCGTCATAGATCAGCGCCTTCCAACCGTTGAAGGTAGCACTGTAGCTCTCACGGAGTGTAGATACAACATACTTGAAACCAAACTCCTTCATCATCTGCTTGAAGATACCCTCATAACCGGCAGCATCCGTTTTGCCACCCTCCACATCTGCATCGGGCTTGAAACCAAGACAGAGTTCTGCATCCTCCTCATTACCAATGCAGACATCAACATACTGCATCAAGGGACGCATGATAGAGATAGCCTTCTCACTGGTCCACAGTTTCTTACGGAAGTTCAGGTCAACAGAAACAGTTACACCATGACGCTTGGCAGCCTCGCAAGCGAGCTTTGTCAACTCAGCAGCCTTGTCGCTGATAGCAGGTGTGATACCAGACCAATGGAACCAAGCAGCACCCTCCATGATCTTATCAAAGTCGAAATCTGAAGGATCAGCCTCAGCGATAGAAGAGTGGGCACGATCGTAAATCACCTTAGAAGGGCGCATGGAAGCACCCGTCTCAGCATAGTACAGACCTACACGATCACCACCACGGGCAATAAACTGAGTGTTCACACCATAGCGACGCAGGGCATTCACAGCAATCTGTCCAATCTCATGCTTAGGCAGTTTTGATACGAAATAAGCCTCATGACCATAGTTAGCTACGGAAATGGCGACATTAGCCTCACCACCGCCAGGGATGATACGGAATGATTCACTCTGAATGAAACGGTCGTTACCGTTTGGAGAAAGGCGGAGCATAATCTCGCCCAATGTTACAATTTTAGCCATTTGTTTTAGTATTATAAAATAATGATTTTTTCAGTTGCAAAGATAGCATAAAAAGTCCAATTAACAAAATAATCGACAAAAATATTCCTAAATTGTGCCGTAAACGTTTAAGTGCAAAATAAAAAAGAAATATTCTTCTGTGTATCATTTTTTTTCTTTATCTTTGCAATCAAATTGTAATCATGTCATATGGATACCGGTAAAATCAGAATCAAGGATATCGCAGAACGTGCCGGGGTGAGTGTAGGTACGGTAGACCGTGTATTGCATAAGCGCCCCAACGTATCGAAGAGTGCTTTGGAGAAAGTCAACAAGGCGTTGAAGGAAATGGACTATAAGCCCAACATGTATGCCTCAGCCCTTGCCTACAACAAGTCATACACATTCTATTGTATCATACCCAAGCATGAGTCGGAAGCGTACTGGCAAGAGGTGGAGGAAGGTGTCATGGATGCCTGCGACCGTCGCAGCGACTTCCGTGTCAGCCAGAAAATGATGTATTACAACCGTTTCTCAACAGATACGTTTACCAAGGTCACCAACGAATGCCTGAAGCAGAAACCTGACGGTGTGGTCATTGTTCCCTCAAAACTGGATGTCACCCGTAAGTTCACAGACCAGTTGCATGAGATGGGGATTCCCTTTATCCTACTCGACTCGTACATGCCAGACCTCAAACCCTTGTCATTCTTCGGGCAGGACTCTTTCTCCAGCGGCTATTTCGCCGCTCGTATGTTGATGATGATGGCACCACATGAGACAGAAATCATGCTGATGAAACAGATGCGCAACGGGAATGTGGCCTCCAAGCAGCAGGAAAACCGTGAGACGGGATTCCGCCATTATATGCATGACCATTTCCCTGAGGTGTTAATTGAGGATGTCAACCTCTCCCTGGACGAGAAACGGGAGAACTACGATGCTATTTTGGAGGATTTTTTCAGCAAGCACCCGCACGTACATCATTGTATTACCTTCAACTCCAAGGCACATTTGGTAGGTGAGTACCTATTACGCTCGAATCGCCGTAACATCCAGATTATGGGCTACGACATGGTACCGAAAAATGCTGATTGTGTACGCCAAGGCAGTATATCCTTCCTCATCGCACAACATGGCTATATGCAGGGCTATTCCTGTATTGAGACACTGTTCAATGCCATCGTACTGAAGAAAGAGGTGGACCCCATCAACTACATGCCCATCGAACTATTGACGAAAGAGAACATTGACTTCTATCGACGGAAGAATATCGGATAAACTACTTAAACAAATACATATTATGGAACTTAAGACCTACTTAAAAATTAATCCCGCCGACTCTGTCGTGGTGTGCCTGCAACCAAAGAAAAAGGGTGACATCATTGAGATTGACGGACAACAGATTGTTGTGAACCAAGACACTCCCGCTGGTCACAAAGTGCTTATCAAAAATGTCAAAGAGGGAGAAAACATCATCAAATACGGTTATCCTATCGGTCATGCCCGTCAGGACATGAAAGCCGGTGACTGGGTCAACGAGAACAACCTCAAAACCAATTTGAGTGGAACATTAGAGTACACATATCATCCTGTAAACGAGGAACTTAGTATCAAAAACGAAAACCGGACCTTTAAGGGATATATCCGTAAGAACGGAGATGTCGGTGTACGTAACGAGATATGGATTGTACCTACCGTGGGCTGCGTTAACGGCATTGCCGAGCAGTTGAGTCATCGTCTCATGATGGAGACCAAAGGTGAGGGTATCGACGCCATCTGGACATGGCACCATAACTACGGTTGTTCCCAACTCTCTGACGACCATGAGAACACCCGTAAGGTCCTGCGTGACATCTGCTTGCATCCCAATGCCGGTGGCGTATTGGTACTGAGTCTCGGATGTGAGAATAACCAACCGGAAGATTTCATGGCGATGCTGGGCGACTACGACAAAGACCGCATCAAACTGCTTGTCACCCAACGGGTAGAGGGCGACGAGGTGGAAGCCGGCATGGAAATACTACGAGAACTCTATAACATCGCCAAGCAAGACAAACGTGTGGACGTTCCCGTATCCAAGCTGCGTGTCGGACTGAAATGCGGTGGTTCTGACGGATTCAGCGGTATTACGGCAAACCCGTTGGTGGGTGAGTTCAGTGACTGGCTGGTTGCACAAGGCGGAACCAGTGTATTGACAGAGGTTCCTGAGATGTTTGGTGCAGAGACCATCCTCATGAACCGTTGTAAGACACCGAAACTGTTTGACCAGACTGTATCGATGATCAACAACTTCAAGAATTATTTCCTTTCACATGGTGAGCCGGTCGGTGAGAATCCAAGTCCGGGCAACAAGGCTGGAGGAATCTCTACACTGGAAGACAAGGCGTTAGGCTGTACCCAGAAATGCGGTAAGGCTCCAGTAAGTGGTGTCATGGAATATGGTGACCGCCTGGAACATAATGGCCTGAATCTGCTTTCTGCTCCTGGCAATGACCTTGTTGCTTCTACCGCCCTTGCCTCTTGCGGCTGCCATATCGTGCTTTTCACCACAGGACGCGGCACACCTTTCGGGACATTCATTCCTACCATGAAGATTTCCACCAATCCCACTCTTGCCAAGAACAAGCCCCACTGGGTAGACTTCTCTGCAGGACAGTTGGTAGAGGGACGTACCATGCAGGAACTTGTCCCAGAATTCATCGACAAGGTCCTGGCTGTTGCCTCTGGTGAGAAAGCCCGCAACGAGGAGAACGGTTACCGTGAGATTTCCATTTTCAAGAACGGTGTTACGTTATAACGTCATAACAAAGAATAGATGAGGAAAGGTCTGATTGCATTATCACCGCTTCTGGTGTTTATAGTACTGTATTTGGTCACGAGCATCATTGCTCGTGACTTTTACAAAGTACCTATCACCGTAGCCTTCCTTGCAGCAAGTATCTATGCCATCATCATCTCTGGTGGCATCCCGTTGAGGAAACGCATTGATATCTACAGCAAAGGAGCAGGAACAAGTCAGATGATGCTGATGATCTGGATATTCATCCTTGCCGGTGCATTTGCCAATACGGCAAAGACGATGGGAGCTATTGATGCGACTGTCAACCTTACCCTCACCCTGTTGCCTGCTAACATGATACTGGCAGGACTATTTCTAGCAGCCTGTTTTATCTCCTTGTCCATCGGTACAAGTGTAGGCACGATTGTCGCCCTCACCCCTATTGCCGCAGGTATATCCAGTCACATCGGCATCTCTCTGCCTGTCATCGTGGGAGCAGTCGTTGGAGGCTCTTTCTTCGGTGATAACCTCTCTTTCATCTCCGATACGACCATTGTGGCGACCACCACACAGCATTGTAAACTCAGTGATAAGTTCCGTGTGAATTCCTTCTTAGTCATGCCTGCCGCTATTCTGATATTGGGGCTGTACCTGTTCTTGGGACAAGGAGTTATATCGCCTCACAGTGTGGATGAAGTATATTTTGTGAAGGTTATTCCTTATATATTAGTATTGGCAGCGGCTATCTTAGGCATGAACGTCATGGCTGTATTGACGTTAGGCATTCTCTTGTCAGGCATCATCGGCCTCCTCAACGGCTCCTTCGACATATACGGATGGCTTGATTCTATGGGAGAAGGTATCCTGAACATGGGCGAATTGATTATCATCACAATGATGGCGAGTGGATTGTTAGCAATTATCAAATACAACGGAGGCATTGATTTCATCATTCACCGGATGACACGTCATGTACATACCAAACGAAGCGCAGAACTGTCTATCGCAGGACTGGTCTCCTTTGTTAATCTCTGTACGGCAAACAATACCGTAGCGATTCTCACTGTAGGTAGTATCGCCAAACAGATCGGCGACAAGTTCGGTGTGGACAACCGTAAATGCGCCTCAATTCTCGACACCTTCTCCTGTACGATGCAGGGACTGATTCCTTATGGTGCGCAGATGTTGATGGCAGGAGGACTCGCAGCCCTCAATCCTGTCGGCATCATCCCTTATCTCTATTATCCTTTCGCTTTAGGCGTTATCGCCCTATTTGCCATTATTTTCCGTTACCCTAAACGTTATTCATAATGGACATCATACAACGTAACTTTCTCAGACTTCTTAAATGCGGTGCTTTCGGACAACGCGAACAGTTAGAACCCATGTCTGCATGGAAATGGAAAAGACTCTACCAGTTCTCACAGATGCATGATGTCACCCCATGGGTATATGAAGGTATTAAAGCATGTGCCAACGACTTCTTCCTGCAGATACATTCGGAACAGATGGGACAATGGAGAGAGAGTGCCATGGTAGCAGATACAGAAATAGTCAAAGAAGAAGAAGAGCAGCGGCTCACCAATCCGTTGTTGAATCATAAACTACAACAACTGACGGAAAAAGAGGAGGACACCCCTACCCTCGAACTTTTGTTTAACATCATCCGTATTGCCCGATTCATCCTGACCCAGGGTATCAGCCTAAGACATTTGTTGGAATTGGGTATTTATCTGCGTACGACAAAGGACCAACTCAATTATGAGCAGTTGGTAGGATGGATCAAGAAACTAAAGATGGGCAAGATCACACAGTTAGAGGCGGCATTACTCATTCATTTCTTCGACTTTAAGCAAGAGGAGATTCCGTTCACGACTGTGAAAGTCAGCAAAGAGACTATCCGGATTGCCAATGACATCCTCAATACCTCCAGTGAACAGGCTGCCGACTGGTATTTCACCCAAGGTAAGAATGTTTTCGTGAGTACCAACAACTCAGGTGCAATGATGTGGCATGTACGCCATTCTGCCAAATACATGAGTTATTATCCCAGCGAGGCAATTACCAATTTCTTTGCCAACTTCGCCCATTCCCTCTCGCACATTGAGGAATAAGCTTTAGTGATGACGATACCTTAACTCCCGCAGTTTATGGTGTCCCATCAGACGACTCTTGTCTACATAGCCGTTGACCCCAACAATACGTCCCTTGCCCGTATACTGCCAGGCAATGATATCCCGCTCGTCCGCCAATACAGGCTCTTCGTCCGTATACATCGCTATCATCAGTTTGTAGGCATCTAACTTCCCCTGCAAGTACTTATTATAGAAATTACGATAGGTATACACCAGTGGCTTCTGACGATATGCTTCCTCCACCAGATCCAGGAACTTGAGAAGTGAGTCACAGAACTCCTCGACAGCAAGTCCGCTCATCGTCTCAACGTCAATCATCGGAATCAGGTCCTGTTCACCAGGCAGACATTGCCGCTTGAAGTTTTCCAACTGGAGAGTCTGCTCCACCTTCGGACGATAGAAATGATAACTGCCGACTTTCAGTCCATACCGGTGGGCAAGATTGATATTACGCTCAAACATCTCGTCAATCCTGTCACCGCCCTCCGTCGCCTTCAGATAGACATACGCCATCTTCGTATTGTCGCCTATCGTTTCCCAGAACACATTACCCTGGTAGTGGCTCATGTCAATGCCATGCACATGGGAACAGGTGTCCTCACACTGTACATCCAGTTCCTGGGCCTCAACAGGCAGAACGGTAGCACACCATAATATAATAGTATATATAATCGTCTTTTTCTTCATCTTTTCACAAATTTAGGCACAAAGGTACTAAAAAGTTTAGAGTTTTTCGTATCTTTGCAAGAAATTATGACATTATGAGACATTATATATTTAGCTTTGTTTGTGGACTACTCCTACTTTCTGCTTGTTCCAGCGGAGACGGGGAGAACAGCCGGCATTCTGCCAAGAGAACTGTGATTGTCTATATGGCAGCGGAGAACACGCTGTCGGGAAGTGCACAGAGTGACATCAACGAGATGATCCAAGGTGTAAAGTCAATCTCCCAATACGACAATTTGATTGTCTTCGTCGACAGAGCCAGTACTACGGAGAAACCTTTTATCATCCGTCTGCGAAATAACAACCAACAACCTGCAGATACGATTAAGAAATACGAGCAGGACTTCTATACCTCTGACCCGGAGAAGATGAAGGAGGTCATTCTGTGGGTGATGACAAACTATCCTGCAGATGACTATGGACTGATCCTCTGGGGACATGCCAACGGATGGATCATCATGAATGACGCAGCAGCATCAAGAAGAGCCATTGCGGTGGACAATGGGAAGAACACAGTCAGCGATAAAGGACTATGGATGGAGATTCCCACGCTACGGACTGTTTTGGAAGCACTGCCCCACTCTTTCAAGTTTATTTTTGCCGACTGCTGTAATATGCAGAATGCAGAGGTTGCCTATGAGTTGAAGGATGTAACGGACTACCTCATTGCCTCACCAGCTGGCATTCCCGGTGATGGTGCACCCTATGACAAGATCATTCCCGACTTATTTAACTACGACGATGTACAGATGTACACCAAGACCTGTGATGACTACCATGCAAAAACCGATCAGGAAGGCGGACATCTACCCATCTCTACTGTCCGAACGGACCAGATGGTTCAGTTAACCGCCGCCACCAAGACTGTCTTGAAGAACATCTACGACACGCATACAGACTTTGATACCGACGGTCTCATCTATTATTATTCTTACAACATATCGAATCCCGATGAGAACATGATGTACGACATGAACGACTTCATTCTCAAATATGCCAATAAGGACGACTATAGCAACTGGCTCAACGCCTTTAACGAAGCTGTAGTTTATAAGAAGATGAGTACCAGATGGCAAGTGATGGGAACACTGGTATTCAACTTTGAGGTCACCGAGGAACGTTTTGGCGGTATCAGTATGTTCATTCCTTTAGAGCGATATGAAAACACACTCCTCAAATACAACCAGAACATCAATAAGATGGCATGGTATCATGCCGTCGGCGGCTCAGAACTCGGTTGGTGAACGACAACCTTGACTTTGGAGATACGACGTTCCTCCATCTCCAGTATCTCAAACGTGAAGTTCAGATAGTCAATCTTCTCATGCATCTCCGGGAAGTCGCCCTTGATTTCCAATAACAGACCGGCTATCGTATCGGCATCGCCCTCCACCTCGGAGAATATCTCGTCGTCGAGTTTCAGAATCTTATAGAAATCACTCAACAGAGTCTTACCCTCAAAGACAAAGGTATTGCTGTTGATGCGGACAAAGCTCTTCTCGTCCTCATCATACTCATCGTTAATCTCACCGACAATTTCCTCCAAGATATCCTCCAAAGTAACGATACCGCTAGTACCACCGAACTCGTCTACAACAATGGCGATATGTACTTTGTTCTCCTGGAACTCACGTAACAGGTCGTCAATCTTTTTCGTCTCAGGGACGAAATATGGCGGACGTATCAATGACTGCCAACGGAAATTGGCGGGCTTACGCAGATGAGGCAACAAATCCTTGATATACAAAATACCACGCACATTGTCACTATTGTCCTGATAGACAGGAATACGGGAGTAGTTATTCTCCACGACACACTTCAATACCTCATTGAATGATGCCTTAAAATCAAGGTCAACGACATCCTGACGACTGGTCATAATCTCCTTTGCCGTCTCATCACCAAAACGGACAATACCTTCCAGCATCCGTTGTTCTTCCTTGATGTCCTCCTTGTCGGTCAATTCCAACGCCTGTTCCAAATCATCCACACTTAATACATGATTCTCTTTCTGGACTACTTTGCCAGCAAGAATCCGTGACTTAATCAGTATCGAAGCAAAAGGATAAAATAACTTACGGAAAAACATAATGGAGTTGACTGCTGTCCTACAGAAGCGGAGCGGCTGTTGACCTGTATATACCTTCGGCATGATTTCACCAAACAGCAGAAGCAGGAATGTCAGCAATACCGTCAGGCACACAAACTCAATCCAATAGGCATTACCGAAACTGATGACCTGCGCAAAGAAATAGTTACAGAGCATGATGATGGTCACATTCACCAGATTGTTGGTAATCAGTATCGTGGCTAAGGTGCGCTCTGAGTCCTCACGGAGTTCCAGTATTTGGCGGTCACGTTCCGTCTTCTCCTCCTCCAACTCACTCAAATCCGATGGTGAGAGGGAGAAAAAAGCAATTTCCGAGCCAGACGCGAAACCTGACAACAACAACAAGCCACAAGCAAGGATAATAGCGACAATGGCACCATAATTAGGTGCCATGACATGTATTTCACTCAGTATCTGTTGAATTTCTTCCATTTGACAGCATTTCCATATTATCTGCCCATATCTCCGTCACATAGCGACGTTGACCTTGTTTATCGTCATAGGTCGAATAACGCAGACGACCCTCAACATAAAGTCTGTCACCCTTGTGAACATACTTCTCTACGATCTCGGCAAGTTTCCTCCATAGAATCACTTGATGCCAGTCAGTATGGTCAGGTACCTGTGTACCGTTCTGCAAGGTATAGCCACGCTCTGTTGTCGCCAGACGAAGACGGGCCACAGCAACACCCTGCTCCACATAGCGAACTTCAGGGTCGGCACCCACATTACCGATAAGCATCACTTTATTCATAGCAGTTATTACTTACAATGACCAAGATAGCGGAACTTGAAATTCTTTCCTTTAGCAGAAGGGAACTGACTACGCTCATCAACCCTGCCACGCAGGTAGTCAACAATACGGTTATAGCAGTCAATACCAGACATTGCCTTACATTGCGCTACAAAATGCGTATCTCGATACTGGAACTTACCCGTACCAGGCACCATCAAAACCCGTTTGAAATCAAGGGCACCCTCATACCATCCTGGAATTTCCTCATTCAAACGAGCCAACGTAGGAGTCATCGCCTTTTCACGAATCTCAATGGGAGGATGGACAGCACGCTTTTCCTTGAAGTCAAGCATCGTAGCCGCTTCTGTCTTGATAATAATAAAATATACGCGGGAACGCACCTTATAACGCTTGGGATAATACACATCACTATCACAATAGGCACGGATGTCGTTCTCAAGCACAGGATTCATTCCTATCTCGGGAATATCAGCGAGAAAAGCTATAGCATCGTCAACATTGTTGACTAGGATTTCTTTGTCAAAGTACCGTAAATATAAATTCATAGAATAGTTTGGTTTTCCTAAAAATCGTCTATAAGAAAGAGCGGAAAACGGGACTCGGACCCGCGACCCCAACCTTGGCAAGGTTGTGCTCTACCAACTGAGCTATTTCCGCTTGTTCTTCGAACAATTGAGTTTTTCGGCGGCACCTCGGCATAAAGTAAACTTTCTACACTCGGCTTGCACGAAAATTCCGCTATGTGAAGAGGAGGAGACTCGAACTCCCACGTCGCAATTGACACTACCCCCTCAAAGTAGCGCGTCTACCAATTCCGCCACCTCTCCAACATGTAAGTATTGAATAAAAAAGAGTGCCCAGAACAGGACTCGAACCTGCACGCCTCGCGGCACACGCACCTGAAACGTGCGCGTCTACCAATTCCGCCACCTGGGCA
>CACZCT010000019.1 GCA_902779745.1 uncultured Prevotellaceae bacterium | reverse complement strand
GGAGATTAAGGACATTTCAGGTTACACACACGGTATTGGCTGGTGTGCACCCCAGCAGGGTGCATGTAAACTGAGCCTCAACGTCAAGGACGGTATCATTCAGGAGGCTCTTGTTGAGACCATCGGTTGTACAGGTATGACCCACTCTGCCGCTATGGCCAGTGAGATTCTGCCTGGCAAGACGCTCTTGGAAGCGCTGAACACCGACTTGGTTTGTGATGCTATCAACACCGCTATGCGTGAGTTGTTCCTGCAGATTGTCTATGGACGTACACAGAGTGCTTTCTCTGAGGGCGGTCTGGCTATCGGTGCCGGTCTGGAGGACCTCGGTAAGGGACTTCGTTCACAGACTGGTACACTCTATGGCACTATGGCTAAGGGTACCCGTTATCTGGAACTCACTGAAGGTTACATCACCAAGCAGTTCCTCGATGCCAACAATGAGGTTTGCGGTTACGAGTGAGGAGCAGGGTGCAGTAAAGGCTATTGATCCACGTAAAGAATAAGGGAGGATACGACGATGATTAGAAAAGTACAGTTTGAGAGTCAAGAGCGCCGTATCAATCAGGTTCTTGCTGCTCTGAAAGAGAATGGTATTAATAGTATTGAGGAGGCTAACGAGATCTGCGACAAAGCAGGCGTTGACCCCTATCTGATGTGTGAAGAGACACAGCGTATCTGTTTCGAGAACGCTAAGTGGGCTTATGTTTGCGGTGCTGCTATCGCTATCAAGAAGGGTGTGAAGAATGCTGCCGACGCTGCTGAGGCTATCGGTATCGGTCTGCAGAGTTTCTGTATCCCCGGTTCTGTTGCTGACGATCGTAAGGTAGGTATCGGACACGGTAACCTGGCTGCTCGTCTGCTCCGCGAGGAGACTGAGTGCTTCGCTTTCTTGGCTGGTCACGAGTCTTTCGCTGCCGCTGAGGGTGCTATCAAGATTGCCGAGATGGCTAACAAGGTTCGCCAGAAGCCTCTCCGCGTCATCCTGAACGGTCTTGGAAAGGATGCTGCCCAGATTATCAGCCGTATCAACGGCTTCACATACGTACAGACTCAGTTCGACTACTTCACCTCTGAGCTGAAGGTTGTCAAGGAGGTTCCTTATGGCAACAATCCCAGCCGTCTGAAGGTAAAGTGCTATGGTGCTGACGATGTTCGTGAGGGTGTGGCTATCCTGTGGAAGGAGAACGTAGACGTATCCATCACGGGTAACTCTACCAACCCCACTCGTTTCCAGCATCCAGTAGCAGGTACTTATAAGAAGGAGCGCACACTCGCTGGTAAGCCTTACTTCTCTGTAGCCTCTGGTGGTGGTACAGGTCGTACACTGCATCCAGACAACATGGCTGCTGGTCCTGCTTCTTACGGTATGACTGACACAATGGGTCGTATGCACTCAGACGCTCAGTTTGCAGGTTCTTCTTCTGTTCCTGCTCACGTAGAGATGATGGGCTTCCTCGGCATTGGTAACAACCCAATGGTGGGTGCTACTGTGGCTATCGCCGTTGCCATCGACCTCGCATTGAATAAGAAATAATCTTCTTTCAATATCAACAAGAAAGCCCCGCCATTTGGCGAGGCTTTCTTATTTCTTAAATCTCAAAATCCAAGCAGCTACGCTGCACAGTGTAAGGTCTTACCTTTCCATTGGCGACTGCCACATGATCAGGATGAACGGCATAGCCTTTTAGTGCCTCTTCACTCTCCAACGTACTGTCGAGCATGACATCGGCATTCGACGAAGCCAGACGTCCGTCAATATGTACTTTGACATCCAAGAGTCCTGGTACTTTACCTACCAAGCCTTCCAAACCTGCTTTAATACCTGCCTTAACGGCTTTCTTCTCTTCTTCTGAGAGTTCTGGATTCAATGTCCAGAGAATAATGTGCTTGACCATAACTATTTAAAATTTAAAAATGTAATAATGTAAAAATGTAAGAATTAAAAGGGGGCGGGGGATTTCAGATACATTTCTTCGCCAGTGACAGGATGACGGAACCATATCTGTTCGGCATGCAGATACAGGCGGTCAGCTTTCGTGCCATAGAGTTCATCTCCTTTGATGGGTCTGCCGAGTCCTTCAGGATGAGCGCAGTGGATGCGCAACTGGTGAGTGCGTCCCGTCTGCGGATAAAGCGCAACGATATTCTCACTCAGAAACTCATAGTCAGTGATGGCACGTTTACCATGTTCATGATCCACTATCTGACGGGGACGATTCATCGGGTCAGAACGGAGAGGAAGGGAGATTCGTCCTGTTTTCTCTAGATAGTCTAGATGATCTAGAGTATCTAGATTTTCTAGAACAGCAACATATCGTTTCTTCACCTGATGTTTCACAAACTGTTCCTGCAAAGGATGGTAAGTTTCCATTGACTTTGCCACGATGAGCAAACCTGACGTCCACATATCCAACCGATGGGCAATCATGGCATCAGGATAGCGTTGTTGCATCACGGTTTCTACACTGTATTCCTCTATTCGACCAGGTATGCTGAGCATCCCTGAGGGTTTATTCACTACCAACAAGGCATCGTCCTCATAGACCGTTTCTATTTCAAGATGCGGAAAGCCAAGCGTCTCGGGATTCACATCTACATCGAGTCCTTGCAGCATCCATGTGAGGATGGGCTTGCATTTCCCTCGACAGGCAGGATAGAAGTTACCATGCTGGCGCAGTTCTTCCTTCGTAGACTGCCCCCACCAGAACTCCGCCATACAAACAGGTTTCAGGTGTTGTTGATAGGCATACTGCAAGAGCTTGGGGGCACAACAGTCACCTGTGCCGCCAGGGGGCAGTGGGAACTTACGACGCAGTTTTTCCTTATTATAATATTCCTGCCAAATATCCACCAAATCTTTCGACTCTCCTCGAGCATTCAGTAACTGATACTGGTGGAATAGCCATAATTGTAGTTCTTGAGACATCCCCCTAGTACTACTAGCATTACTAGTACTACTAGTTTCTCTAGATATTCTGGAGATTTCCCGTTCCATGGTCTTGAAGTATCCATCAGGCTGTTGGGCATCATAGACAGGTGGGACGAAATACTCCCAGTCGTTCCGTCCTGCCAACAAACCGCTATAAGCGGCAAGGAAACCAAGTTCCCCATTAGCCCCCTCACACTCCACTACAAGCACTCCGAACATCTTCCCACGGTCGGCATCCTCCTTGATCTCCGCATGAGCGGCAATATATGCCTGTACCTCCTTAGCCGCCAATTCACATAGCGGATGTGGCTCGTAGCAGAACGGATAGGTAAACCGTTCCGGAGCCTGAACATCAGTATTTAACGAATGCAGAAATCCCATCTGTCTGCAAAGGTACGAAATTATTTTGAAAAAGAAATACCTTTTTCTTTCGTCTTTGTTCTCCCTTATTCGTACCTTTGCAGACAGAAATATTACTAAAACTAAATAAATAAGAAAATATGGAACCGCAAAATGCCATTTACGACGCACGCCAACTGGGGCTTCCCCGCATGATGATACTGGGTGTGCAACATCTGTTTGCCATGTTTGGAGCAACGGTGCTCGTGCCATTGCTGACAGGTCTGGATGTATCTGTAACGCTACTGTTTGCAGGAATAGGAACCCTGATGTTCCATTTCATCTCGAAGTGGAACGTACCTGCTTTCCTAGGATCATCGTTTGCCTTCCTGGGGGGATATGCCTCGGTGAAGGAGATGGGCATGGCACAGGGACTCTCTGAGACGCTGGCATTGGACTATGCCTGTCTGGGTGTGGCTTGTGCCGGACTGATGTATTTCGTCATGGCTGCCCTCATCAAGTCGTTTGGCGTAAAGAATATCCTGAAGTTTTTCCCACCCGTCGTGACGGGTCCCATCGTGATAGCCATCGGTCTGGTGCTTTCAGGTTCTGCCATCAACAACTGTCAGACCAACTGGTTGCTAGCCATCATTGCCATAGTCACCGTGATAGTAGCATCTGTCTGGGGCAAGGGCATTGTTAAGATTATCCCTGTGCTGTTGGGCGTCATCGTGTCGTATGTCATTGCCGCCTGTATGGGCGAGGTCGACTTTGCACCACTGGGTGAGGCGGCATGGGTGGGTTTCCCAATAGAAAAGGATCGTACGCTGTGGGCGGTGTTTGAACACAGCAACACGTCACTGATGCTGTCAACCATCCTGGCAGTCATGCCTATTGCCTTTGCGACAATTATGGAACATATCGGCGATATGTTTGCCATCAGTTCTACCGTTGGCAAGGACTTTCTGGCAGAGCCAGGTCTGCACCGTACACTGACGGGAGACGGCGTTGCTACGGCTTTAGCTTCCATCTTTGGTGCCCCAGCCAACACCACTTACGGCGAGAATACGGGTGTGCTGAACCTGACCAAGGTGTTCGATCCGAAGGTGATACGCATAGCTGCCTGTCTGGCTATCATACTGGCGTTCTGTCCTAAGTTCGCCTGTCTGATACAACTGATGCCTGCTGCCACCATCGGTGGTGTCAGCCTGATACTCTATGGCATGATCTCTGCAGTGGGTGTGCGCAATCTGGTTGAGGAGAAGGTAGATCTGAAGAGCTCGCGCAACGTGTTTGTCGCAGCACTCATCCTGGTACTGGCCATCGGTGTGAAATATGGTGCCAATGACGATATCGCCATAGGCCCCATCCACCTGTCCGGACTCGCCATTGCCGCTATCGTAGGCATCTTCCTCAATGCCATCATGCCCGACAAGCTGGGAATGAAGGTCAAGTCGTTCAAGGGCAAGGAGAAGTCATAAGATTATCTATACATAACCATCTATACATAAACTACTAAGACAAAAAAATGAAAAAACTACTAGCAACTACGTTTCTGCTTTGCTGCACCGTGATGGTGGCGGCACAGCGAATTGACTTCAGCTTCAGTAATGCACAAGAAGCACAGACCCATGAGCCCGGCTACATCGAATGGAAAATTCCTAAAAGCCCTTCGTCATCCATGACCCTCGAAAACGGTATGGAAATTATCATCTCTGCCACAGGAAATGCCGATGTACTGAGAGACCAGTGGAACAAGAATACCTGTAATAAGGGCAGGGATACGGAACAGACTGGCCTGCGCCTGTTGGGCGACGGTGTGGTGGCATTCATTGCCGATGGCGACAACACCCCGACAAGTACCCAAACCCCCACCTCTATCGAAATCATGATCAAGGGTATGACGGCAGGCAACCATACTGCGATGGCATACCATGTTTGGAAAGATGTCAAAACGGGTGAGATGCCAAAGATCAAGGTGGAGTTGAAAGTCAACGACGGTGAGTATGTTGTCAAACAAGATAACGTTGACTTTGTCAATGTCAAGAACCCGGTAGAAAGTCTGAAGATGGCTGATGCCACCTTCTCATACGTCGACTTCAACATTGACGAGGGAGATATTGTATATCTAAAATACACCACCATCGTAGCGTCAGGAAAGACCTACCAGACCACCAACGTGATGCTCAACGGTCTGCTTTTCGATACGTCACCTTTTGTATCACAGGATCCCGTACCCACAAACCGTGACTACCACATCGATGCCGATAACGGCTCTTGTACTTTGGGGTGGACAGCAGGACCAACGGCTGCTAAGCACCGTCTGTTCTTTGGTACCGATGAGAACGAGGTAGAGACTGCGGCCTCACCGATTTACGAAGGTACCAATACCGAGTATACCATCAACGGTCTGCTTTCCAAGAATTATTACTATTGGCGTGTCGATGAGGTAGAAGCCAACGGCACCGTGCATAAAGGACTGGTATGGTCGTTCCGTCCCCGTCAACTTGCTTTCCCTGAGGCAGAGGGCTATGGCAGGTATGCACAAGGTGGACGTGGCGGTATCGTCTATCATGTCACCAACCTCAGTGGTAATGTCAATACACCTGGATCGTTGCTCTATGGACTGGTCAACATCGACCAACCCCGATATATTGTCTTTGACGTGAGTGGTATCATTGAACTGGATTTCAATTCTTATTTCACCAAGCCCTATGCCTATATCGCCGGACAGACGGCTCCCGGTAAGGGTATCTGCATCAAGTCATCGAACATCAATATCGGCTCCGATGTCATTGCCCGTCATATCCGCTTCAAGCGAGGACTGGGTGTCTATGGTGAGAATACGGGTAATGCCATGGGTATGAGTGGTGCCAACCACGCCATCGTAGACCATTGCACGGCAGCATGGGGAACTGATGAGACGGTCAGCGGACGCGGTGCCAAGAATATCTCTTTCCAGTATTCTGTCATCTCAGAGGCTTTGGGTATTGCCGGTCATAAGAACTACAGCGACGGTACCAACCACGGCTATGCGGCAACTATCGACGGTCAGATAGGCTCATGGCACCATAACCTCCTCGTCAACTGTAATGGTCGTAACTGGAGTATGGGTGGCGGTATGGATGCCAATAACATCCCCATTGGCGGACTGGACTTATTTAATAATGTATGTTATAACTGGAAGAACCGAACCACCGACGGTAACTGCCACATGGTAAACTTCGTGGGTAACTACTATAAGATGGGAGCAGACACCAGTAGGAAAACACTTTTTACCCAGGAATTTGAGAATGCCATCAACCCTGCAGGTACTGATCAGGCATACGTCAGCGGCAATATCCGTGAGAACAAGGATCACACACAGACTACCGACAAGAAGGGTGATACCTATAATGCTACTGGGAACATTCCGACAACCTATGACTACGTGGTCAGTGAGCCGCTCTTTGAGTCCTATGCCACCATCCACTCCGCCAAGGAAGCCATGAAGATCGTGACCAGTTACAGCGGTGCCACTATGCCGATGCGTGACGAGCACCATCTGCGTAATATCAAGGAGACGCTGAGCGGCACCTGGACATACAAAGGTTCGAAGTCGGGTATCAAGGGCGAAATCGACACTGAGGAAGATATTACAGAGCACGCTGCCGGTAAAGGTTGGGAGGCTTATCCCGAGGAAACGCGTGCTGCCGACTGGGATACCGACCAGGATGGTATGCCCGACTGGTATGAGAAAGTGATTGGCAGCAATCCTAACACCGCCAACCAGAACGATGATCCTGATGAAGACGGCTGGACCCTTCTGGAAGATTATCTGGAGTTCATGGCTCACCCCTATCTCATCGTAGAGCCTAACAGCACCCAGGAACTTGATGTGAAGCCTTTCTTTGCTGGATTCTATGGACAGAACAGCAACTACGACAAGGCTACTCCTACTTACACCATTCATTACGACGGCAGTCTCGTCAACGCCAGTGTCAATGGCTCCATTGTCAAAGTCACGACCCATAACGAAGGAGGCATAGCCGTCATTAAAGTTACTGTCAATGACGGTGAGACCCAGTGGACACAGCGTGTCAACGTAGCCGTGACTGGTGAGACTACTGGCATCCCCTCTGTATGGAGCGAAGACGATATCGAGGTTGCCAAGCGTGAGTTCTTCACCACTGATGGCAAACAGGTCAGTCAGATGCAGGCACATGGCATTTACATCATGAAGGTCACCGATACCAAAGGTAATATCCATACGATGAAGATTATCAAGAACTAATGTCCCAACAGAACTCGCCCATACAAGCCCTCCAGCAACAACGGCTGCTGCTCCAGCTGGAGTATCAGACGGAGAAGGAGGCGTTCCGCAAACAAACGGAGGAGACGGGTATTGAGCGAAAGGTCAAAAGGGGTGATGCGTGGTATCCGCTGAAGGTGGGCAAGAGTTATTATAACTCCCTCAACCAACTGGCAATAGAGGTATTCCGCACTGCCGAACAGGAGATAGAGCATACCTTCGAGTTTGGCAAGACGGTGATGTTCTTTCATCTGGACGACAACAAAGTCAAATACCTGTCGTTTTCTGCCACCGTCAGTTATGTGGATGGCGACCGTATGGTGTGTATCCTGCCTAACGAAGGCTACTTAGTCACTCTGCAGCATACGGAGAACCTAGGCGTACAACTCTCGTTTGACGAGACGAGTTACCGCCTGATGATGGAAGCCCTCGATCGTGCTATTAAGGGGAAGGGGCGCTTGGGCGAGTTGCGCGACCTCTTCTCTTCCCGTCGACCTGTGGAGACCTTTGTCTTCCAACCTATGCATTTCCCTTATCTGAATCCGACACAAGAGGATGCTGTCAATCAGGTATTGCGAGCCAAGGATGTGGCTATCGTACATGGTCCTCCTGGCACTGGAAAGACGACAACCCTCGTAGAGGCCATTCGTGAGACATTGATGCGAGAGAGTCAAGTGCTGGTTTGTGCACAGAGTAATATGGCTGTCGATTGGATTTCAGAGAAACTCGTCGACAGGGGTATTAATGTATTGCGTATCGGCAATCCTACCCGTGTCAACGATAAGATGCTGTCGTTCACCTATGAACGACGCTTCGAGGCACATCCTGACTATCCCCACCTGTGGGCTATCCGTAAGGCGATTCGGGAACTACGCGGTCATCGTAAACGAGGCGACGAGAAGTTCCATCAGAAGTTAGAGAGCCTGAAGAGTCGTGCTACCGAATTGGAGATCCGCATCAATAACGAACTGTTCGGTGAGGCTCGTGTCATTGCCTGTACATTGGTCGGGGCAGCCAATCGCCTATTGGACGGACAGAAGTTCGGTACGTTGTTTATCGACGAGGCGGCCCAGGCATTGGAGGCGGCTTGTTGGATTCCCATGCGTCGTGTCAGTCGTGTGATCCTCGCAGGCGACCATTGTCAGTTGCCTCCTACCGTCAAAAGTATTGCTGCCCTGAAGGCAGGACTCGGCAAGACACTCATGGAGCGACTGGTGGAGACACATCCAGAGGCAGTAACGCTGCTGAAAATACAATACCGCATGAACGATGACATCATGCGTTTCTCCTCCAATTATTTCTATGACGGACAGGTAGAGAGTGCACCCACCGTAAAGTATCGCGGCATCCTCGATCTCGATGTGGCAATGGAATGGATTAGTCCCTCTGAGAACTCGGAGAACTCAGAGTACTTAGAGAACTCCTTCAAAGAAACCTTCATCGGCGAATCCTTCGGTCGTATCAACAAAGACGAGGCAGAACTGACACTAAACACTCTCCAACAGTATTTCGAACGCATTGGCAAGCAACGTCTGTTGGATGAGCGCATCGATGTGGGTATCATCTCACCCTATCGTGCCCAAGTACAATATCTCCGTCGGCTCTTGATGAAGCGCGAGTTCTTTAAACCCTTCCGTCGTCAAATCAGTGTGAATACCGTTGACGGCTTCCAGGGACAGGAACGTGATATCATCGTCCTCTCAATGGTCCGTTCCAATGATGACGGACAGATAGGTTTCCTTCGTGACCTTCGTCGCATGAATGTGGCCATCACCAGAGCCCGTATGAAAGTCATTATCCTCGGTGATGCCCCCACACTCACCCGCCATCCTTTCTATCGCCAACTCTGGAAATACGTGCAGTCGCTGAAGGGGCTGTAATTGGTTAAACCTATAAAATTCCGTCAATAGACTTGCAACTTTCAGAAATAATCCTTACTTTTGCAGCATCAAATTAATAAATTAGAATAATTATACATGAAGAAGCTATTATTATCCATTGCAGTCATGACAGCCGTTACAACAAGTTATGCGCAGAAAGCGCTGATACTATACTATTCCGAGACGGGTACGACGAAGACGGTGGCTGAGGAGTTGCAGAAGCAATTGAATGCCGACATCGAGGGCATTGAGGCTGTAGAACCCTATACAGGAAATTTCCAAGAGACGATACAACGCGGACAGCGTGAGATGCAAAGCGGCAACTGGCCCGCCATCAAACCCCTCCAAAAGAAGATTGCCAACTACGACATCATATTCCTCGGCTATCCCATCTGGTTCGGTACCTATGCTAATCCCATTGTTACCCTCGTCAAGGAGAACAATTTCGCAGGGAAGACCATCGTACCGTTCTGCAGTTTCGGAAGCGGAGGCCTGAACACGTCGACAGAGGCACTGAAGAAGACACTCCCCAATGCTACCATCAAGAACGGCTATGGTGTCCGCACCGCACGTGTGGCAGCAGCCCCCAAGGAACTTGACCGTTTCCTAAAGGAGAACGGATACAAGGAAGGAAAGATAGAGAAACTGCCCGACTACTCCAACCAACAGCCGTTGACAGCCCACGAGCGACAGGTCTTCGAGACAGCATGCTCCAGTTATCAGTTCCCTCTCGGAACCCCTGTATCGGTAGGCAAGCGTAAGACTCCTGACAGCATGGACTACAAATACACAGTCACTGGTCGCGGTATGAATGGTGAGGAAACAACCTCCATCATCTACGTTACCGTTCCCAATGCAGATCGTAACAACCCAGAGTTCACGGAAGTGGTACGATAAAGGAAGAAATACATAGAAAATGAAGAAATTCTTGATAGGTGCTATCCTGCTGGTGGTAGTGATAGCGATGGCAAAGACAGTTCCCGACAAGAAAGCCCATAAGAAGGCGATGATGGAGGCTGTCAAGGCGTATGTGAATGACGAGGCAGAAGAGAAATATGGCGACAATATCCTGACGGACTTAGGCAAGGGTATTGTGAACAAGACCATTGAGGTCGCCCTGAACTCTAAACTGGAAGTCAATAACTACCTCATCTTCAATACGACCTCCGTAGAAGTAGATGATGAGACAAAGACGCTGTCGCTGGGTGTGTTCGGACATGTCTTTACGTTTGACAAAGAGATGCTGCGTGATGCCTTAGAGGCTTCTGCCAAGGAGAAGGCAGAGAAGAAGAGTGAGCGCAAGGCTGCCAAGGAGGCTGCCAAAGAAGCCAAAAAACTGGAGAAGCAGAAGCGTAAAGAGGAGAAGAAACGTGAGAAAGAGGCCCGCAAGGAGCAGAAACGTCATGACAAAGCAGCTAACAAGGCTGCCAAGAATCTTATCAAGTCCGTTAAAAAGACTATGAAGGAATCCAAGAAAAAGGAAGAAGAAGAGGACTAATCAATAACAAGAAAACATAAAGAATGAAAAAATACCTGATCATTGCCTTTGCCGTATTAGGCATGGCATCCTGTAGTGAGAAGAAATTCCATGTAGAGGGCAACATAACCAATGCCAAAGACTCCGTACTTTATTTCGAGAATGTGGGGCTAGAGAATATTGCCATTATTGACTCCGTGAAACTCGATGAGGACGGTGCCTTTGCTTTTGCAGAGAAAAAGAACGAGGCTCCTGAGTTCTACCGTCTCCGTATCAGTGACCAAATTATCAACGTGAGCATCGACTCTACGGAAACGGTGACCATCAAGGCACAATATCCGCAGATGGCCACGCAGTATGAGGTCAGCGGAAGCGACGACTGTGCGAAAATCAAGGAACTGACCCTAAAGCAGATTGACCTGCAGAACCGTGCCATTGCCGTACAGCGTAACCAAGACCTGACCATCGACGAGTCGAACGATAGTATCCTAAACATGATTAACGCCTATAAGCAGGATGTAAAGACAAACTATATCCTCAAGGCACCCAACCGTTCCTACGCTTACTTTGCCCTCTTTCAGGCTATCGGTAATATGCTGATCTTCAATCCCCGTTCCAACAAGGACGACATCAAGGTCTTCGCTGCTGTTGCCACGAGCTGGGATACATATCACCCTCATTCCGAGCGCGGTGCCAACCTGCATAACATCGCCATCGAAGGTATGAAGAACGTCCGCATCGCTGAGGCTAATGCCGCCAAGACGATTGATGCCAGCAAGATAACCACAGCCGGTGTGATAGACATCGCCCTCTATGACAACAAAGGACAGTTGCACCGTCTGACAGACCAGAAGGGAAAGGTAGTACTGCTCGATTTCCATCTCTTCGGTCTGGAGAACTCTCCAGAGCGTATCCTGATGTTGCGTGAACTCTATAACAAATACCATGCACAGGGACTGGAGATCTATCAGGTGTCGCTGGATACTGACGAGCATTTCTGGAAACAGCAGACGGCAGCACTGCCTTGGATCTGTGTTCGCGACCCGCAAAGCATGGATTCCCAGACACTGATACTTTATAACATCCAGGGACTTCCTGACTACTTCCTCATCAGCCGTGACAACTCGCTCTATAAGCGCGGAGCACAGGTGAAGGATATTGAGGCGGAAATCAAGAGTCTGCTGTAATGAGGGCCGTTTGCTGTATTCCCGAGCTTTGCTCGCCTACCCGTAGCCTCTGGCTACTAGCTATTAGCTTATGGCTGACAAGTGTGGATGTCTTTAGTCAGGAAGGGGGGGGATTCTCCTTGGAGCAGAAGAATGACACACTGTCGGTGTTGACGCTGAAGACAGACTCTACCTGTGACCGATGGGAACTGCCCTATCCCGTATACCAGTTCTGCACAGGTGATGTCGATGGTGATGGGAGTATCGATGCGATGGTGGGTGTCATCAAGAGCACCCGCTATTTCAAGAAGAAAGGGCAACGCCTGTTTATCTTCAAGAACTATCACGGACTGGTGCGTCCGCTGTGGATGGGATCGAAGTTAGGCGGTATCCTGGAGGACTTCCGCTTCACGGACGGAAAGATACAGAGCCTGGAGCGCACAACAGACGGGAAATACGTGGTGGCGGAATACCGCTGGGCACATTTTGGCATGGGCTTTGAACGTTTCCTGCTGAAGAATGTGACAAGGGAAGAAGCAATGAAAACATTTAATAACTAAATAAACCATTTTGCCTATGAAGAAGTTAGTATTAACCATGATGGTACTTGCCTTCGCCTGGAATGCAAGTGCACAAAAGGAGTCACGTCCCGTCATCATCCCCGGCAAGGCGAAGATCGACGTGGAACAATTGAAAAAGAAACTGCCTCTTAACATCAATGTGGAGAGCCTCTCCCTGGAGGAGACACGTATCCTGCGCAATGCCGTGTCTGCACGTCAAGGCTATCTTTTTATGAGTGCCGACCTTCGTGGTATCTTCAGTGCCACCTCTTGGTATGATTCAATCATGGTTGACCGCTACTATAAAGAGGAGGAAGACAAGGCAAAACCTATCAAGTACACCCCTGCCGAACAGGCTTTCGTCAAAAAACTACAAGCTCACGAGGCACAGTTGAAGGCACGTAACAACATCGCTCCTGCCGGGATGATGACGAATATGGATAATATCGTCAATACCTTCCAGTTGCAGGACTTCAACCAGCGGCTCTACAACGCCATCGGCAAAAACGGCTTCGCCATCGTGCCAGGCAAGGAAGACCAGCTCTTCCATATCTATGAGCGCAACGACTACCATGAGTTCCCCAGTTTTGTGACTACCGACCTTTTCCTGCAGGCTTTCCACATGTATTTCGACTGCCTGTTGAAGGAGACGGAGCAACAGAAGTTCTCACCGATGGTCACTGACTTTGCAAAGAAGAACTACGACCTCATGATGAAGAAGGCGGCTACGGCTACTGATCCGAAGGTGAAGGCTGCCGCAGAATACAATGCCGCCTACTATGCCATCGCCTATGCCCTGAATACGGGTAAGGCTTTGTTGCCTGTTGCCGCTGCCTATACAGACATGGCGAAACAAGAAATCAAAAATGTCAACGATGCCGATACGAGATTTTCGGAGTTCTTAGGTTATGTGCCTGAGAAGAGGATGCCTAAGTTCATCTATAACATCTATCGCCCGCGTGGTCATTATACCCGTAACGAGACACTGAAACAGTATTTCCGTGCGATGATGTGGTTGCAGAATGTACCCTTCGGCACTGACAAGGACGACCAGTTGCGTGCTGCCCTGCTGTTGGCTCAGACCATTGGCAGCAATTCTGCACTGACAACACTCTATAAAAATATCACAGATCCTATCACCTACCTGATGGGTATGCCTGATGATGTGAGCATTCTGCAGGTCTATGGAGAGATGCAGAAAAGCGGTGCCACCTTGGAACAGCTCTACAACGACAATAAGAAGTTCGAGGCTATCCGCAAGGCTTTGGAGGAACTGGCCAAGAAGCAGACACGTATCAAGCCCAAGTTCCAGGCATCCAGTGCATTCAAGATTTGTCTGATGCCTCAGCGTTATTTCCCTGACAATGAGGTATTGCAGGAGATGGTCGACTATGAAAGCAAGCCCACCCTACGTGGTGTTCCCAAGGGTCTTGATGTCTTTGCCGCCATCGGCATCACCTCCGCTGAGCGTCTCTTGTTGGGAGAACTCAACGAACAGGGTCGTTGGAACAAATATACGGAGAACCTGAATGCCATGAAGCAGCGGATGGGTGAGATCAACTGGAAAGAGACCGTTGCCAATCGCTGGATATATGCCATGAAGGATGTGAATAGCAAGAACGCCAAATATCCGAAGTTCATGCAGTCGCCCCAGTGGGAGAAGAAAAACCTGAACACCGCCCTTGCCTCATGGGCAGAATTGAAACACGACGCTATCCTCTATGCCAAACAGCCGATGGGTGCCGAGTGTGGCGGCGGCGGTGTTCCTGACCCCATCACCAAGGGATATGTGGAGCCAAACGTGGCCTACTGGATGAAAGCCATCGAACTGATTGACGAGACGATGGCAGTGATGAAGCGCTTCAACCTCGTGACGGAGAAAGCCACTACAGCGACAGAAGATCTGCGCGACAAGGCGGAGTTCCTGTTGAACTGCAGTAAGAAGGAATTGGCAGGACAGAAACTCTCTAACGAAGAATACCAACAGATAGAAGTTATCGGCTCTGCCTTCGAAAACATCACCCTCAACCTCATCAAGGAACCCAATCAGTATCTGATGGGGTGGAGTGACGTACAGGGTGCCGACAAGTCGATAGCCGTCGTTGCCGATGTCTATACTGCCAATGCTGGCAACAACCCTGCCCAGTCGGTATTGTACGAAGCCGTAGGTCCTGCCCATGAGATCTACGTGGTCGTCGAAATTGAGGGCTACCTCTATCTCACCCGTGGTGCTGTCCTTTCCTATCGTGAGTTCCAGGAGGCTGTCGATGCACCACGTACCACTGACGAGGAATGGCAGCAACAGTTGGAGTCACAGCCAGAGAAGGGTATCCCCGACTGGATGAAGGAAATTCTTGTACCTCTCGATGGCAAGAGCATCGACAACGAGCATATTTTCTATAGCTCCGGATGCTGACGAATCTGATATCAATGTTGATGATGGTAAGCGTGAGTGACACGCTTACCATCACTTTTACTGGCGATTTGTTGCTGGACCGTGGTGTCCGTCAACGCATTGAACATCGTGAGATCGACCACCTCTTCTCCCCCTTCGTCGACTCCGTCTTCCAGTCGAGCGATCTTGTGGTGGCAAACTTAGAGTGTCCTGCCACAAAGATAGTACAGCCGAATTTCAAACAATTTATCTTCCGTGCCGAACCAGAATGGCTGAAGACACTGAAAGCACATGGCATCACGCACCTCAATCTTGCCAATAACCACAGCATCGATCAGGGAAGAGCAGGACTGACTGACACGAAAAAGAACATAGAGGAGGCAGGCATGATACCTGTGGGAGCAGGAAAGAACATGCAAGAGGCGGTACAACCTGTATTATTAGCCTCATCGCCTCGGAAGGTCTGGCTGTTATCCTCGCTGCGCATGCCTTTGGAAAACTTCTCCTATCTGCCCGACAAGCCGTGTGTCAGTCAGGAGAGTGCCGACTCGCTTCTTGCAAGAATTAAGGCATTAAAGCAGCAAGACCCGCAGTGTTTCATCATCGTTTCCCTGCATTGGGGAGGGGAGCATACCCTGAAACCTATTCCGCTCCAGCGTCAACAGGCGCACGATCTCATAAACGCTGGTGCCGATGCACTGATCTGTCACCATACCCATACGCTCCAGACCATTGAGGAGTATCAGGGAAAACCTATCTACTACAGCATCGGCAACTTCATTTTCGACCAGAAGAAGCCAATCAACTGTCGTGCCTGTTTGGTGAAGGTGTTAATCACAAAAGAATCGTCCCATTTCGAGACGATTCCTATCATGATACGTAACTGTGTTCCTTATCAAACTAATATCCCGTAGGCAAACTAAAAGCTATTGAGCCACGCTTTCAATTCCAGCATCATCTCGAAATGATAGGGGAACGACTGCAGGATACCGAAACCGTGTCCTCCTGAGGGATAACTATGGAAAGAGGCTGGGACTCCACAATGACTCAATTCCTCATAATAACTGATGGCATTGACAGGAGGTACTGCCTTATCGTCATGGGCAAGGGCAATAAAGGCACGTGGCGTGGAATGCTTCACATGTTGCTCGTTACAATATTCATTCACCAGTCTACGTTTGGGTTTCTTTCCTAACAGATTATCACGGGAGCCTTGATGGGTCGTACCCTGTTCCATGGAAATGACAGGATAGAACAATATCTGGAAATTAGGAGCGGCTTCGCCTGTGGAATGTGTAGCAATGGTAGAGGCGAGATGTCCTCCTGCCGAAAAACCCATGATACCCACCTCCTTGGGATTGATATCCCAGGCAACAGACATCCTGCGTACCAGACGCATCGCCTCTTCGGCATCCTCAATAGGCACCTTATAGACCCCGTGTGGCATACGGTATTTCAAGACGATAACTGCTATACCCTGCGCATTGAAGAACGGTGCCCAGGCAGTACCCTCCTTCTCAAAGGCAAGATGGGAATAGCCTCCACCAGGGCAAATAACAACAGCACGACCTGTGGCTACTTCCTTCTTGGGAAGGAATACCGTTACCTTTGCCAAGTCATTCGGGTCACCATTCGATGTCTGGGGGGCTCCCTCCCACAAATCCATCTCAACTCCCTGCTGTGCAAAGGCTAACGATGACATGAATAACATCGACCAGACGAATAGAGTTTTCTGTATTTTCATAATTTCTTGTGATTGATGCTTGCAAAGATACGAAAAATCATTATCTTTGCACCATCATTCGACTAAAAACTTTTAACGATGTATAAACGAATTCTAACATTAGCAATTCTTGCCTCTCTTGTATTCTATGTACAGGCAAAGGTAAAGTTATCACACCTCATCGGTGACAACATGGTGATTCAACAGAATACGGAGGTGCGTCTGTGGGGATGGGCCAAACCCAATAGTACCGTGGAGGTGATGCCCTCATGGACTCAGCAGAAGAGTGAGACGAAGGCAGACAAGGACGGACAGTTCCTCCTGACGGTCAAGTCGCCCAAGGCATCCTATACGCCGTTGCATATCACCTTCTACGACGGTGAGAGTGCAGTGACTATCAAGAACGTCCTCGCCGGCGAGGTGTGGGTCTGTGCAGGACAGTCGAATATGGAGATGCCTGTCAAGGGCTTTGGCATGTGTCCTGTTAAAGACTATAATTATCATATCCTCGATGCCGTCAATTCAAAAGGTGTGCGTAGCATCAAGATTCCCAGTGTGATGTCGGCAAAGCCCCTCAACGATGCGGAGTGTGAATGGCGCGAGTGTAATCCCAAAACCGTCGGTGAGTTCTCTGCTACAGGCTATTTCTTTGCCCGTCTGCTGAGTCGTACCCTCGACATCCCTGTAGGCATCATCGAGGCTAACAAGGGCGGCTCCCGTGTGGAAAGCTGGTTGACGAAGGAGAACTTGGAGAAATACACCAACGACCCCACCGATTCTGTGGAGATCTGTAAGAAATGGTCGGAGTGGGACTACCATCGTTCTTTGCTTTGGGGAAACGGGACCTTCAATCCTATCCTGAACAGCACCATAAAAGGCATTCTTTACTATCAGGGCTGCTCGAATGTAGGTGATCCGGGCGACCAGTACTCCCAGCGTATGAAGTTGCTGGTGGAGCAGTGGCGCAGTCAGTTCAAACTCGGTGAAATACCTTTCTATTTTGTGGAGATTGCCCCCTGGGCGTATGATGACGGAGATGTCAATGCCATCAGCGGAGCATTGCTGCGTGAACAACAGTACAAAGCTTCCAAAATCATTCCCAACAGTTCATTGATATGCACCAACGACCTCGTCTATCCCTATGAGTATTCGCAAATTCATCCTGCCCAAAAGCAACCAGTGGGTGAACGTCTCGCCTTCACAGCCCTGCATCGTGACTACGGCTACGAGTATATCCAGTATAAGAGTTCGTCGTTTAAGGATATGACTGTCAAGGGTGACACCGTCTTCATCCACACGGAAGACAATTACTGGTGTGACGCTCCTTTTGAGCAGATGCAAGGCTTTGAGGTAGCTGGCGAGGACAAGGTGTTCTATCCTGCTGAGGCAAAACATTTCTGGCAGGCTGGCGGAGGTTACTGGGACGAGGCAATTGCCATTACCTCACCCAAGGTCAAGAATCCCGTTGCCGTACGCTATTGCTTCAAGAACTTCCAGATTGGTAATGTCAAGAACGGAGGTAACCTACCTTTGTTCCCCTTTAGAACGGACTCATGGTAAAAGAACATCCTTTAGAGAAATTTGCTTACTGCCCTATTTGTGGTAGTAAGCATTTCGTAATTAACAACTTTAAGAGCAAGCGATGTGAGGACTGCGGTTTTGTCTACTATGCCAACCCCTGTGCTGCCACTGCTGCCCTTATCGTCAACGACAGGAAGGAACTATTAGTGGTGCGTCGTGCCAAGGAGCCTGCCAAGGGCACCCTCGACTTGCCAGGCGGTTTCGTGGATATGTACGAGACGGCAGAAGAGGGCATGCGACGGGAAATCAAGGAGGAAACGGGACTAGACGTTGACAAGATAGAATATCTCTTCTCCAGTCCCAATGTTTACATGTATAGCGGTCTTGGTGTACACACCATTGATTTGGACTATTTAGTACATATCTCCAACGATTGTTCCGTACGTGCTGCTGACGATGCTGCGGAATGCCTATGGATACCCATTCAAGACATCCACCCTGAAGAGTTCGGACTCCTTAGTATCCGTCATGCTGTAGAGCGGTTCTTGGAGCAAAACCGTTAATAAAAGCAAAAAACTACTATATATATAAGGTGTAACCAAAACTTTTCTCTACTTTTGCAGCCCGAAACTTAATTTTATCGAGATATGCAAAAGAATTTAGTGATTGTGGAGTCGCCTGCCAAGGCTAAGACAATCGAGAAGTTTTTGGGTAACGACTTCAAGGTCATGTCTAGTTATGGACACATCCGTGACTTGAAGAAAAAGGAGATGAGTATCGACACTACGACGCTCGAACCCGAATATGAGATTCCCGAGGAAAAAGAGAAACTCGTCAAGGAACTGAAATCCAACGCCAAGAAGGCTGAGAAGATATGGCTCGCATCCGATGAGGACCGTGAGGGAGAAGCTATATCCTGGCATCTGTGTGAGGTGCTGGGACTGGATGAGGAGAAAACGAACCGTATCGTGTTCCACGAGATTACCAAACCAGCTATCTTGGAGGCTATCGAACATCCACGTCATCTGGATATGAATCTGGTGAATGCCCAGCAGGCTCGTCGCGTACTCGACCGTCTGGTAGGCTTTAAACTCTCGCCCGTATTGTGGCGTAAGGTGAAGCCCGCCCTCTCAGCAGGTCGTGTACAAAGTGTCGCTGTCCGCCTGATTGTGGAGCGTGAGCGTGAGATACAGAATTTCAAGAGCGAGCCTTTCTATAGCGTAAATGGTATCTTTGCCATCACCAATGATGACGGCTCACAGACGGAGGTAAGAGCATTGCTCGGTACTCGTTTCAAGACCCATGAGGAAGTAGAGCAGTTCCTGGAGAAATGCAAGGAGGCCACCTATACCGTGGAGAGTGTCAGCAAGAAGCCGATGAAGCGTACTCCTGCGCCTCCTTTCACGACCTCCACACTCCAACAAGAGGCTGCCCGTAAACTGGGATTCACCGTCAGTCAGACAATGATGGTGGCACAGCATCTGTATGAGAACGGACGCATCACTTATATGCGTACTGACTCTGTCAACCTCTCCGGTCTCTGTATCAATGCCAGCAAGGAGGAGATTAAGAACCTCTATGGCGAGGAATATAGCAAGTCTCGCCAGTATCGTACCAATGCCAAGGGTGCTCAGGAGGCTCACGAGGCCATCCGTCCTACCTATATGAACCAGACGGAGATAGAGGGTACCGTTCAGGAGAAAAAATTATATGACCTTATCTGGAAGCGCACCATTGCCAGTCAAATGGCGGATGCGGAGATTGAGAAAACGACGGTCAATATCACTGTCAGCGGTACTAATGAGCAGTTTGTTGCCCAAGGTGAGGTTGTGAAGTTCGACGGTTTTATCAAAGTCTATCGTGAGTCACTTGACGAGGAGGAGTTGCAAGAGGAGGAGTTAAGCCATATCCTGCCTCCATTGAAGAAAGGTCAAGAAATGACTCGCAGGGAGATACAGGCCACTGAACGCTTCAGTCAGGGACCTGTCCGATATACGGAGGCATCTCTGGTACATAAACTGGAAGAGCTAGGTATCGGCCGTCCCTCTACTTATGCGCCAACCATCTCCACCATCCAACAGCGTGAGTATGTACACAAAGGCGACAAGAAAGGCGAAGAGCGTACCTATACAATTGATGTCTTGAAAGGCAAGCAGATCAAACAGTCTGTCCGCAAGGAGATGGCTGGTTCCGACAAAGGAAAACTCCTGCCTACTGATATCGGTATTGTCGTCAACGACTTCCTGATGGAGCACTTTACGGACATCATGGACTATAACTTCACGGCAAAGGTGGAGCGTGATTTCGATAAGATTGCAGAAGGCAATGAGAAATGGACAAGTATGATGAAACAATTCTACAAGAGTTTCGAACCCACTGTGGAAAAGACCATCAATGCACGTCAGGAACATAAGGCAGGAGAACGCCAGTTGGGTATCGACCCCAAGAGCGGTCGCCCTGTATTTGCCAAAATTGGTCGTTTCGGACCGGTCGTCCAGATTGGTACTGCCGACGATAACGAGAAACCATTGTTTGCCCAACTACCCAGTGAGATAAGCATGGAGACGATGACGTTAGAAGAGGCTTTGGAACTCTTCAAACTGCCTCGTACCGTTGGAGATTTCGAAGGTCATCCTGTCGTCATCGGTACAGGTCGTTTCGGTCCCTATATCCTCCATCAGAAGAAATACACCTCTCTTCCTAAAGGAACTGATCCGATGGCGGTGACCTTAGACGAGGCTGTCGCACTGATTAACGAGAAGCGCCAACAGGAGGAAAAACGTCATTTGAAGACCTTCACAGAGGACAGTAAACTAGAGGTCATCGACGGTCGTTACGGTCCCTATCTCTGTTATGACGGCAAGAACTTCCGTTTGCCGAAAAACATGCACCAACGTGCTGCAGAACTGACCTATGACGAGTGCATGAACATCATCAACACCCCTGCCAAGAAAAAATGAGACGTATCATCCTCATCGGTTACATGGGGTCAGGAAAGACCACCATCGGCAAGGCGCTCTCCAAAGAGACCGGTATGATGTTCTACGACTTGGACTGGTATATCGAGAGCCGGATGCGCAAGACGGTAGCACAGATTTTTGCCGAGCGTGGTGAAGAGGGATTCCGCCAGATAGAATACAACATGCTGCATGAGGTAGCAGAGTTTGAGGATGTCATTATCAGTTGCGGAGGCGGTACCCCCTGTTTTTTTGACAATATGGACTACCTGAACCAACAAGGAGATGTGTGCTACCTGAAAGCCACTCCGGAGGTGCTTTATAATCACCTGCTGATGGGTAAGGTTGAACGCCCGTTAATCAAAGGGAAGAGTCCTGAGGAACTTATTACCTATATCACGGAACAAGTTAGAAAGCGTGAGGAATTCTATACCAAAGCACGCTATACCCTCGATGTCAGTCTGATGGATAATTACGAGAAAATCCAGATCAGCGTATCCGCCCTGCGCGAACTATTAAAACTATAACTATAGGAATTATAGTCACTATAGGAACTATATAAAATAAAGAAGATGAAGAAATGGACGATTGAAGACTCCAAGGAGCTCTACAACATCAATGGCTGGGGAACCAGTTACTTTGGTATCAATGACAAGGGTAATGTCTATGTGACTCCTTGCAAGGACGGTACTCAGATTGATATCCGCGAGGTGATGGATGAACTATCACTGCGTGATGTCCAGTCTCCTGTATTGCTGCGATTCCCTGACATTCTCGACAACCGTATCGAGAAGACATGGAGTTGTTTCAAGAAAGCAGCGAAGGAGTATGACTACAAGGGTGAAAACTATGTAGTCTATCCTATCAAGGTCAATCAGATGCAGCCTGTCGTTGAGGAAATCATCTCTCATGGACGTAAGTTCAACCTCGGACTGGAGGCTGGTTCGAAACCTGAGCTGCATGCTGTCATCGCCATGCAGTGCCAGAGTGACTCCATTATCATCTGTAACGGTTATAAAGACCAAAGTTATATTGAACTTGCCTTGCTCGCCCAGAAGATGGGCAAGCAGATCTTCATCGTCGTAGAGAAGATGAACGAATTGGAGATCATCGCCAAGGTAGCCAAGAAGTTGAATGTGCGTCCGAATATCGGCATCCGCATCAAACTGGCCTCCAGCGGCAGCGGCAAATGGGAAGAAAGCGGAGGCGATGCCTCTAAGTTCGGACTGACAAGTGCGGAGCTTTTGGAGGCTTTGGAGATGCTGGACAAGAAAGACATGCGTGACTGTCTGCGCCTCATCCATTTCCATATCGGTTCACAGATTACGAAAATACGACGTATCCAGACAGCCTTGAGAGAGGCCTCCCAGTTCTATATCCAACTGCATAAGATGGGCTATAATGTCGACTTTGTCGACTGTGGAGGTGGCTTAGGTGTCGACTATGACGGTACCCGTTCTCCTTCCAGTGAGAGTTCTGTGAACTACTCCATTCAGGAGTATGTCAACGACTGTATCTATACCTTTGTGGATGCCGCCAACAAGAACGAACTGCCCCACCCCAATATCATCACGGAGAGTGGACGTTCACTGGCTGCTCACCATTCTGTATTAGTCATCGATGTGCTGGAGACGGCCTCGTTGCCTGAGATGCCTGAGGAATTTGAACCAGACGAGAACAGTCATCAGTTAGTGAAAGACCTTTATGAGATTTGGGACAACCTCTCACCTCGCAATGTCTTGGAAGACTGGCACGATGCTGAACAAATCCGTGAGGAGGTCCTTGACCTCTTCAGTCATGGTATCGTCGACCTGAAAACCCGTGCCGAGATAGAGGCGATGTACTGGAGTGTATGCCATGAGATCAATGCACTGGCGAAGAACCTCAAGCATATCCCGGAGGAGTTGATGAACATCGACAAGCTATTGGCAGACAAGTATTTCTGTAACTTCTCTTTGTTCCAGAGCCTCAGCGACTCCTGGGCGATTGACCAGTTATTCCCTATCATGCCTATCCAGCGTCTGACAGACCGTCCTACCCGTAACGCTACCCTACAGGATATCACCTGCGACTCTGACGGTAAGATTGCCAATTTCGTAACGAACCGCAACAACTCTCATTCACTGCCTGTTCATCCCCTGAAGAAGAACGAGCCCTATTACCTTGGCGTCTTCCTCGTGGGAGCCTATCAAGAGATCCTAGGCGACATGCATAACCTGTTTGGTGATACCACTGCCGTTCATATCTCCGTCAAAGATAAGGGCTATCATATCGACCAGATTATCGATGGAGAGACCGTGGCAGAGGTTTTGGAATATGTACAGTATGAGCCCAAGAAACTGGTACGCCAACTGGAAATCTGGGTGGCAAAGAGTGTGAAACAAGGAAAAATCACTCTCGAAGAAGGAAAGGAATTCCTTAGCAACTATCGCTCTGGGCTCTATGGCTATACTTATTTGGAATAATGGAATCTCGGAATAACGAAAATGAAAGAGAAACTGACAATAGTAAAAGTGGGAGGAGCTGTAGTCGAGGATGAACTGCAGCTCTCTCATCTGTTAAAGGACTTCTGTGCCATTGAAGGACGAAAGGTATTGGTACATGGTGGTGGACGCAAAGCTACTAAGATGGCAGAACGCCTGGGTATCGAGACACAGATGGTGAACGGACGACGTATCACGGATGCCGCTATGCTGGAAGTGGTGACGATGGTCTATGGCGGACTAGTCAATAAGAACCTGATAGCACAGTTACAGGCAAACGGTGTCAATGCCCTCGGACTCACTGGTGCCGATGCCAATGCCATCCGCAGTCATAAACGCCCTCTGAAGGACGGTATCGACTATGGCTTCGTCGGTGACGTAGACCAAGCTGACGGCATGATGCTGAGCCGACTCATCGAAGCCGGTATCACCCCTGTGATGGCACCCCTGACCCACGATGGTGAGGGACATATCCTCAATACCAATGCCGATACGATAGCCTCAGAGACGGCAAAGGCACTGGCTAATATCTATGACGTGACACTGATCTATTCCTTTGAGAAAAAAGGCGTACTCCGTAACCCTGATGACGACGAGAGTGTGATTCCCGTGATTACCCATGAAGACTTTCAACAATACAAAGCTGACGGCACCATCTCTGGCGGTATGCTGCCGAAGATAGAGAACGCTCTGAATGCTGTGGATGCCGGTGTCTCCAAAGTCATCATCACCCTTGCTACTGCTATTGACGGACAACACGGCACCATCATAAAAAAATAAAAAGTGGCTATCAGTTTCCAACACGACATCCTGCCGCTGAAAGACAAACTCTTCAGACTGGCTCTCCGCATCACTCTCAATCCTGCGGAGGCTGAAGATGTGGTACAGGAAACGATGGTGAAGGTATGGAACCGACGGAACACCTGGGATACTATTGAGAATATAGAGACGTTCTGTCTGACTGTCTGCAGGAATCTTGCCTTAGACAAGACACGCCATCTAGGCAACCAGACACTCTCGCTGGATACAGAGACGGAACCTACAGATAATAGCCATCACTCTAACCCAGAGGAACAAGTCATCCAACAGGACCGCATCCGATTGGTACGCCAACTTATTAACCAGTTGCCAGAGAAACAGCGGAGCTGTATGCAACTGCGAGACATCGAGGGTAAGAGCTATAAGGATATTGCCACCATCCTTGAAATTACAGAGGAACAGGTGAAAATCAATATCTTTCGGGCCCGCCAGACTATACGAGAACAATTCAAGAATGCAGATACATAAAATTTTTTCGTTTTTCTTGTAACTTTTCCTTTCGTCATTCGTCTTTTATTATGTAGGGGCAAAAATTCCCGAACAAAAATGGACTACAAGTACATCGAACAACTCTTAGAACGCTACTGGGCAGCAGAAACCACCCTTGAGGAAGAGGGTATCCTGCGCACCTTCTTCAGCCAGAAGGATATTCCTGCTGAACTGGAGCCCTATCGCGCACTCTTCGTCTATGAGACGACAGAAGCAGAAACCCACCATCTGGGTGAGGATTTCGATGCACGGATGCTTGCCATGATTCAAGAAGAGACAACAACTACTGTGAAGGCTCAAGTGATTCCGATGAGACAGCGTCTCATGCCACTCTTCAAGGCAGCTGCAGTTGTAGCCATTATCCTAACGATTGGCGGAGCATTGCAACGCCCATGGGATGCCAGTTGGAACGATCCGCGCATCGAGTATGCCAACAGCTATACCCTGCAGGTCGACTCTGCCGATGTGACACCTATGCAGGCTGAAAACATCACAGAGATGCCTGCCGACACTGCCAAGGTGATTCCGACAGCGGTGGCAAAAGATTAACGAAATTTTTCTATGCTTTCTCTATAATTAATATCATGTTTAGTTAAAACAAACCAAAGAAACTGTGAAGTTTCTGTTCTCTCAAATTTTTCATAACATACTAACGATAGCGGACTGCCAGTCATCGATTGACGAGCAGTCCGCTGATTTTTTATAGGATCCTACTCCGCCCTACGCATTCCGAGATAGAGCTGATAGATGGCAGGCAGACAGATTAGCAGGGAGAAGAAGACGGCCATATAGACGTGAAGCTCAGAGCCTTTGAAGAGGTCGATGAGTTTCATGTCTTTGTCTGGATAGGCATGATAGATAATATACGCTGCTGAGTTGTTTGCCCAGTGGTATGCCATACCAGGCAAGATAGAACCTGTGCGCCAATACATCCAACCTAACAACCAGCCTGCCAGAAAGGCAAAAGGCATCTGGGCTGGGTTCATGTGAATCAAGGCAAAGAGTACTGCTGATACTGATATAGCACCATAGACACGACTATCCGCTGTTGACTGTTTGTCAATACCATTGTCCCATCCTAATAAGGTACGCAGGATAGCACCACGGAAAACGATCTCTTCTGCCAAAGGAGCAAAAATACCGATGACTAAATATCCCCAATAATCACCCAGTAACATCTCCTGCTGGTCTTCTATCCAGTTAGGCAGTTCCGGCATATTCTCCTGCAACCATGAAATAGGAATGATTAAACCTAAGGCTGCGATGACCGACCATATCAATACCAACCATTGCTTGGTAGCCATCCAACGGGGAGACACCTCTGCCCATCGTGACAAAAGAAAGATAGCAAGAATTAAAGCACTGCATACTGCCATCGACACGACCATCTCGGCAACAGTCAAGTCTGTATTATCTGTCACTTGTAGCCATATTGCATGTACTATTAAACCTGCCATCGCCTGAATGGCAACGAAAATCAAGGTATATAAAAAAGCATTTATGATTTTCTTCATAACTTTAAACTATGAACTGTATTTGCGTCTTCTTTGAGTTGTGCCTTCAATTCTTCCTCGTTGTCGAAATGACGTTCCTCGCGCAGTCGTTCGATGAAGCTCACCGTTATCTCCTGTCCGTAGAGGTCGCCTTCATAGTCGAGGATATGTACCTCTAAAGTCTGCGAATGCTCACCGAAAGTAGGACGAGTGCCGATGTTCATCATACCAACAAACATCATCCTTCTTCCTTCTTCCACCAGACATCTCACTGCATAGACACCAGAGGCAGGAATGAGTTTACGAGGGTCGTTAAGTTGCAGATTTGCCGTGGGAAAACCTAATGTGGTACCGATGTGCTCACCCTTGACGACTTTACCAGTAATATGATATGGATATGTAAGACACTTGGCTGCCTCTTTGACGTTGCCAGCGGATAGGAGTCGTCGGATAAGGGAAGAACTGATCATACTCCCTTTCCCTTTAATGGGGGCTGGGGGGAGGCTTTCTACTGTCACCCCTATCTCTTTCCCATAACGAACATAATCCTCAAAAGTATCATAACGGTTATGGCCGAAACGGTTGTCATAGCCAGTCATCAGCACCTTCACGCCCAACTGGTTCGCCATCAGTTGCATGAAGTCGTGTGCCGTAAGGGCAGCCATCTCCTTCGTAAAGGGAAGCACCACGCAATAGTCGATACCCGTCTCTGCCAACAGCCTCATCCGCTCGTCGAAGGTTGTCAACAACTGGGGCTTCCAGTCTGTCTGCACCACCTCCCGTGGATGCTGGTCGAAGGTAATCACCATCGATGCCAATTGGTGTGCCTTGGCATAGTCGCAGATATGGCTGAGCACAAAGCGATGTCCCTTGTGTACTCCGTCGAACATGCCGATGGTGGCGACACAAGGTATTGCCTGTTGTTCATTTCCTTTGAGTATCAACGTCTCCATTGCAGGTGCAAAGGTAGTGTAATTCGAGAGAAAAGCCAAAAAAAGTTTGGAGAATTCGATTATTTGCCGTACCTTTGCACTCCGAATCGGACTTGTAGCTCAGTTGGTCAGAGCAACAGACTCATAATCTGGAGGTCGTAGGTTCAAGCCCTACCTGGTCCACATGCTTTAAAAATGTTAAAAGTAATTGGTTTATCGATAAAACTTTTGCTTTTA
>CACZCT010000018.1 GCA_902779745.1 uncultured Prevotellaceae bacterium | reverse complement strand
GGGACAACAAGTCGACAGCCAGTACAAAGGCCTGGTTATCCAGGGGGGAAGGAAATACATACAGAAGTAAATAAAAAAAATGAGAGGTGATGAGCCTCTCGCTTTTATTTACTCTCATTGTTCTCACTTAATCACGACTTTCTTCCCGTCTTTAATCACGATGCCCTTGTAGTTTTCGTTCACTTTCTGACCCTTTAGGTTGTAGATGGTTCCGTCCCCTTTGATGACAACAGGGGTACTGATGCCCGTGGGACTGACCAGTGTGCCAGTGATGTTGATAAAGGCATAGCCCACATCCTTGAAATTGTCACCGCTATCGTTGTGGAAGCTTAGCTCGTAAAGGTTGATGACCAGCGAGCAGGTGCCGTCGGTGGCTTCTGATTTCCCCGTGATGTCGTAGGTGTAGGTTGAGTAGGGCGGCGTGGCGTTGTTGCGGTTGGGTGTGACACCGTTGGCCAAGGCGGCGGTGCCCTTGCCATCGACCCACTTGATGTTCATCTTACCCCTGTCAGTACCTAAGCGCGTAGCTGTGAACGACACCTCGGTACCCTTGAAGCGGTAGCCGCTGGCCGTCGTCAGGCTGAACGTGATAGCGTTATCGTCGGTGCCTTCGGAGGCGTTGACGTTGTTCTGCTTGATCTTCGTCTCAGTGCCGAGACCGCTGATGTTCTGTGTGCCGTCATACGACAACTCGCTGCCTAAGGTGACACTGGTCGAGGCGATGCCTGTGCTGATGCCGGCTTGGACGCTCGCCTCCTGGCCGGCAGTGCCTTTGTCAAAGAGCCATGAGATGATACCACTGGAACCATCGACGGGGTCGTCGGAGCCATAGCCGCCCTCGGCTGTCACGTCGGCATCATAGTAGGGGATGCCATCCACCTTGGCGACAGCAGGGTAGTATTCGTCGATAGCGGTCTCGGCATCGGCGTTCTGTGCCCTCACCAAGTCTTCCACCAAGGCGTTGGCATAAACCTCAAGGTTCGTGTAGTAGTGCTTGGGGTCGAGGTCGTAGCCCGTGGGATCGAGGTCCTTGCCGCCCACAGCCTGTTCCCATATGTCGGGCATACCGTCGCCGTCGGTATCGGTCAGCTTGGTCTTGCTGATATAGGTAGGCCAGCCACCCACGTCGGCCTGTGTATCGATGAGTCCGCCCGTAGACCCCTTGCTGCCTAAGAAGGTGTAGCTGCCGTCCTGAACCTCCTTGGCGATGCGCTGGTCGATCACGTCTTTCTTATATGAGGCACCTGCATAGGCCAGCACCTTGTCGAAAGCCTGTTCGGCAGTATGGGTGGTGACCAGTGTCTGTCCCTCATAGCCGGTGGGAACGAAACGCGTATCGGACTTGATTTCGTCTTTCTTGGAGGCATCGTCAGGATATACGCCCTGCCAGTTGTCGTTGGTGACGGACGGTGAGCCGTACATGTAGTTGCCAGTGATGTAAAAGTGGCCAGGAACTACTATGCTGGTACCCATCTTGTTGGTGCAGTTCGAGCACTTGGTCGTCGGATTCACGATGCGCGATTTTACGCTGGACTTGGTGGCGGAACCGGGCTTGTAGTAGTTGTTGATCATGTTGTACTTCTTGTAGTTGTTGTCGTTGTTGGCCGACTCACCACCGTATGTACTGTTGCCCCCCCAGTTATACACCACGTTGTTGATATAGTCAATGGGACCCTTCAGCGTGTTGACGTAGTCATGGTCAAAGCGGGGGTTGCGCGAGTCATGATGAGCAATCATGTTGTGATGATAGGCGGTGTTCTGACCTCCCCAGATGCCCCCGTAGCCGTGCTGCCCCTTGTCGTGAACGGAGATGCGTAGGCTCTCGGAGAGCATGCACCACTGGAGGGTGAAGTTTTTGATGCCGTAGAACGAGCCGCACTCATCGGTAGACCAGCTCATGGTACAATGGTCGATGATGATGTTGCTCTTCTCGTCGCCCGTCTTGAAATAGGCGTTCATAGCATCATCTTCCGCCTTTGCCTCGTCCCCCATTCGGCAACGGATAAAGCGGATGATGACGTTGCTTGCCGAGATATTGAAAGTGTAGTTCTTCAGGCAGATACCGTCACCGGGAGCCGTCTGTCCCTCAATGGTAATGTTAGGATTGTTAATCTTCAGCATGGACTTCAGCTCAATGATTCCAGATACGTCGAAGACCACGATGCGCGCACCACTGGCCGTACAAGCAGCACGAAGTGAGCCTGTGCCGGAGTCGTTGAGGTTGGTGACGTGGATAACCTTGCCACCGCGACCGCCAGTGGTAGTCCAGCGAGCCACACCCTCGGCACCGGGGAAGGCGGGAATGTCTTGAGCCCCTGCGGGGCTGAATGACATTAGTGAAATAATAAGGGATAACCCTAAGAGAATGTGTTTCATCTTTAATAATTTATATTTTTCCATCTTACATCATACATCTTACATCTCCTCTGTCGTATAGCCCAGCATCTCCATCTCAAGGGATGCCCAGATGAACGGACCGACACCCTTGGCATCATTGTCGCGGATGGGTTCGCTGAGGTAATAGTCGAAACTGCCGTCACGCGTCTTGTTCTCCTTGACAATGCCTTTCGGGTTGATCTTTTTCAGTGCTGCCTCCACCTCAGGAGTCGCTGCGGGACCAAGTCCAGCTACCGAACAGCAATTGGTGAGAGAGATGGTCTTGTCGGGATGTACCTTGATGAAATTCCGGATGATACCTTTATAAGCCTTGATACCGGCATCACGGTATTTCCCGTCCACATAGCCCTTGCGGTAAGCCTTCAACAGGGCATAGGCGAACATGCTGGAGCAGGTGCTCTCCAAGTAGTTACCCTTACGTTCGGGACTGTCCATCACCTGATACCATACCCCCGTCTTCTTGTCCTGCCATTTCTGGATAGCGTCGAAATCCTTGACGAGCAGGTCAATGACCTCCTGTCTACGGGCATAGTCCTCGGGCAGTGCGTCGAGCACCTCAATCAGTGCCATGGTATACCAGCCCTGGGCACGTCCCCAACAGTGCTGCGAGAGTCCCGTCTCCTTGTCTGCCCAGAAGGTCTTGCGTGTCTCGTCATAGGCATGGCGGTTGAGTCCAGTCTTCGGGTCGAAGGTGCGCTGGTAGGTAATCTTCAACTGGTTGACGGCATCGTCGTAGATTCTCAGAGTACTCTGAGAACTCCGAGTATTCCGAGGTTTATCCAACACACCTGCCGTTAGGCAGCGGAAGGGCAGTCCCATGAAGATACCGTCGAGCCATACCTGGTAGGCATAGATTGCCTTGTGCCAGTAGACTTTATCGGCAATGGTACGTGGCTGGTCCTGTAACTGTTTCATCATCAGCTGCATGGCAAGGAGGTTCTTAGGTTCGGGGTATTTTTGGTACATCCGGGTCACGAAGTGTCCAGTGCGGATATTGTCGAGGTTATAGTCCAGGATGTTAAAGCCGCGGATATTACCGTCGGCATAGATCATGGTGTCGGTATACTCCTTACAGTATTTCAGGATATCCTCACCGCCATAGCGCAGATAGGTGTCGAGCATACCCTCCAGTTCGATACCCATCACGTAACTCCATTTGGGCTTGTCGGAGAAGTCGAGGAGGTACGACTTCGGTACCCGTTTCATCTCAGAGTAGGTGAGCCACTCGCTATAGTGCTTATAGGGCATTTCCTGCAAGACCAGTGAGCCGTTGATCATCAGGTTGTCGTAGGTGATGTTCTCTGCCTTGCCGATCTGGTTGACAGGCTTGTCATAGACTCCCTCAAACTGACAGTTCTTCACCGTGATGTTATTGACGGTATATGCCAACTTAGGATCGTCATAGCCCACGATCATCACACCGTATTTGGATTTCTTACAAGTAACATTCTCCATAGTGACGTTACGTACGGTGGGGTAGAAGCCACGGCAGCAGACCTCTTTCGGCTCATAGTCTGTATTGATTTTCAGTACTGCCTCACCGCACTGACCGACGGTGATGTTTCGCATATTGATATTCTCGATGATACCGCCCCGACAGGAGTTTGTTTTGATGCGCAGGACACGGTCTAGGTTGGGAGAGTCCATCTCACAGTTCTCGGCATAGACATTTTGGCAACCGCCAGAGATCTCAGAGCCGATGACCACGCCGCCATGTCCGTTCTGCATCTTACAATTACGGATGATGATGTTCTTGGAAGGTCTTCCGGCATAACGTCCCTGTCCGCCTTGGCGACCGTCGTTGTTACGGGCACTTTTGATGGCGATACAGTCATCACCGGTATTGAAATAGCAGTTCTCAATCAATACACGGTCACAACTCTCCGGGTCACAACCGTCACCGTTCGGTCCGTCGTTGTTGATATGAACACCGCGTACCGTGATGTCCGTTGACAACAGGGGATGGATAACCCAGAACGGAGAGCGCAACAGTGTCACGTCCTCAATAAGGATACCCTCACATTGGTTGAAGTTGATCATCTGCGGACGCAGACCATCCTGCGGACCAAAGCGGCGCTCGTCCATGTCGACACCATCTTCCGCCTGCTTTAACAGAAGGGGACGGCTATGCTCATTCCATTGGGTAACTGTCATTCCGTCTTGGTAACCGAAACGCTTGTTTCCCACCCATGGCCACCAGGTATCCTTGCTTCCGCCACCGTCGATGGTGCCCTTGCCGGTAATGGCGATATCCTTTGCCTGATAGGCATAGATTAGGGGAGAGAGATTCCAGCAGTCAAGTCCTTCCCAGCGTGTCGGTACGATAGGATATAGTTCTGGTACGAAGGCAAACTCCAGAACGGCACCTTCTTCCACGACGAGGTTGACACCGCTTTTCAGATGAATGGCTGCTGTCTGGAACTTCTGGCCGGCAGGTATGATAACACGGCCACCACCCTTGGCGGAGCATTTGTCGATGGCCTTCTGGATGGCCTTTTGATTCTTTGCCGCTGTCCCGTCGGTCTTGGCACCGAACTTCGTAATCACATAGTCTTTGTCTGCGAATCGGGGTACACGGATACTTTTCTCTATCTGCTTGTATTCCTGCTCATCCCATCCCTTTGCCTGGACTGAGACGACGACCATCACACAGAGCAATAGTGTCTGTAGCGTTCTTTTCATGTCTATTTGTTTTAGTAGTTGTGTGCAAAGGTACGCAAAAAGGGCGAGAAATCGCCCTCTTTCACATTATTTATAATTTGTAGCGTGATTTATTGTTCCAAAGCCTTGAAGAGTCTGTCTAATGCCTCGTTGGCATCCTTGCTCTCGTTAAGTAGGGTGACGAACTTAGAGCCGATGATGGCACCGGCGGCATTCTGCTGGGCAGCCTCCAGGGTCTGTTTGTTGGAGATACCGAAGCCGATCATCCGGGGATTACGCAGGTTCATGGCGTTGATACGACGGAAATACTCCTGTTTTGCCTCGTCGAAACTCTTCTGTGCTCCCGTGATGGCTGCCGACGATACCATATAGATGAAACCATCGGTATTGTCGTCGATGAAGCGGATACGCTCTTCGGAAGTCTCTGGGGTGATGAGCATGATAATACGGATATCATAACGGTCGGCAACGGGTTTTACTATTTCCTGATAATCCTTGAAAGGCAGGTCGGGGATGATGACACCACTCACGCCACTGTCTACGCAACTCTGACAAAAGGCCTCGATACCATATTGCATAATAGGATTCAGATACCCCATCAGTACCAATGGGATGCTGACCTCGTCTTTAATGGTCTTCAATTGGGCAAACAGTTTACGCAATGTCATCCCGTTCTTCAAGGCGGTGGTTGCCGCATCTTGAATGACGGGGCCGTCCGCCATGGGATCACTGAAGGGGATGCCCACCTCTATCATGGAGATACCCCGTCGCTCTAAGGTCTTGATGACATCGGCAGTACCGTCAAAGGTAGGCGCACCGGCACAGAAATAGAGTGACAGTAATTTCTTGTCTTTGTTCTCGGAGAATAATTTATTGATCTTGTTCATAATTTGATGGGTTAATGGGGTTAGTGGGGAGATGGGAAAGGAAGATGCGGAGGGCATCTACGTCTTTGAGGGCTGGGGCTGTCTCAAAGCGGGAATTGAGATCGATGCCGATACACTTTGCAGCGGCGGAACCACTGCCTGCTGAGAACCAGTCGCAGATGCGTTCAGCATCGTCAGGACCGATGCCGCCACTGAGGAGGAAGGGAGTGTCATCCTTGTAGTTGTCGAGCACACTCCAGTCGAACTTTGTACCATTGCCGCCTATTAGTTGTGCCTTAGCATCAAAGAGAAAGTAGTCGGCAATGCCCTTGTAGGGATCGGTCTGGGCTAAGTCCTCTTCCGTGGCGATGTTGAAGGCCTTGATGATGGCAGCGACGCGGTCGCCGCACAAGGAACGGAGCTGGTGGATGTAGGCGGGGGACTCTTGGCCATGTAACTGGATGATGTTGAGGCCGTATTCCTCCACCTTCTGTTTTACCTCTTCCATGTTTGCATTGACGAAAACGCCGACACGCTTGACCTTGGTAGGAAGGTACGCAGGTCGCTCACTGACATAACGGCTGGACTTCGACCAGAAGATGAAACCCATCCAGTCGATGTTGAGACATTCTACTTCACGGATGTTCTCTGCATCCCTCATGCCACATATTTTAACAATCATAGCTGTGTGATAAAATTGTTTAATGCCTGGCCTGGGGCGGGAGTCTTCATGAAGGTTTCACCGATGAGGAAACCGTGGAAGCCTGCCAACCGTAAGTCGCGGATGGTCTGTGGATGGCTGATGCCACTCTCACTGACCTTGACGGCATCTTGTGGGAGCAGTCCTGCCAGTCGGAAACTGTTCTGTACATCCGTTACGAAAGAGCCGAGGTTGCGGTTGTTAATGCCACACATGTCCGGTTCCAGTTCTGCATATTCCAGTTCTCTCTCACCATGCATCTCCAACAGCACCTCCAATCCTAACTCATGAGCGGTGCGGAGCAATGTCCTGCACTCGCTCTTTGTCAGGTCTGCTGCTATCAGCAGTGCTGCTGAGGCACCACAGAGCCGTGCCTGGAAGAGTTGGTACTCGTCGATGATGAAGTTCTTATACAGGATAGGTATCTGTACACCGGCATGACGTGCTATTCGGATGAAGTCGTCCTTGCCTCCAAAATACTGCTCGTCAGTCAGGATGGAGAGGGCTGCAGCCCCGTTCTCCTGATAGGAGAGGGGAATCTCCTCTGCCTTTCCTTCCTCCTTGATCCATCCTTTGGAGGGAGAGCGACGCTTGAACTCGGCAATGATGCCAGAGTCTGACTTCACTAGTGCCCCCCTCATGGAGGGAACACTGAAGTCAAGGATAGCCTCCACCCGACGGTGAATCTCCTGCTCCGGGAGTTGTTCCTTGAAGCGTTCCACCTCGATGCGCTTGTGGGCGATGATTTCTTGTAAGATATCAGTCATATTTTATAGGGACTATAGTCGCTATAGGTACTATAGGAACTATCATTATTATAGTTATGAATTGAGTTCTACGAATTTCTTGAAGGTGGCAAGTGCCTTGCCGCTGTCAATAGACTCCCGGGCGATGGCGACACACTCCTCGATGGGCTTCTGCCCTTTCTCCAAAACTTGAATACCGAAGGCGGCATTGGCAAGAACGATGTTCTTCTGGGCAGGTAGGGCACGGTTCTCCAGGACACTGTCGAAGATTTGAGCAGCCTCCTCCTCGGTGGCACCACCGACTAATTCCTCTGGTTTGGCAATCTCAAAGCCCAGGTCCTGAGGTTTGAAGATACGCTCATATTGATTAGTGGTGACCTTGAAGTCGCCAGTCAGCGAGATCTCGTCATAGCCATCAATCGAATTGACGATACCGTAGTCGATACCTAATTTCTGATACACATTATTGTATAAGCGCATCTGGTCGAGGTTGGCGACACCGAGTAACTGGCACTTGGGGCGTGACGGATTGACGATGGGGCCGAGCAGATTGAAGATGGTAGGGAACGGCAGTGCCTTGCGGATTGGACCGACGAACTTCATCGCCTTGGCGAAGAGCTGGGCATGGAGATAGACGATGCCTGCTTCGTTGAGCGAGCGGTTCAGTTTATCTACATCGTCGGTAAATTTAATGCCGTGATGCTGGATGACATTAGAGGCTCCTGATACCGATGTGGCGGCATAGTTACCGTGTTTTGCCACCTTATAGCCTGCACCGGCAATCACGAAACAAGCGGTGGTGGAGATATTAAACGTGTTTTTACGGTCTCCGCCCGTGCCTACGACGTCAATGTAGCGGTCGGCATCGAGGATAGCAGGTACGCCGGTCTCGAGGACGCCGTCGCGGAAGCCGAGTAGTTCGTCAACGGTGACACCGCGCATCTGCAGACAGGTGAGCAGGGCGGTAATCTGTTCGTTAGGGTATTCACTCTGGGTGATACCGATCAGGATGGTTTTCATCTCTTCGCGGGAAAGCTCTTCGTGGTTGAGCAAACGGAAGAGGTAGGTTTTCATTGTCTGTTCCATATTTTTTCGTTATTTCGTTATTGCAATAGTGATTATAGAAATAGCCAGTTCTGCAGCATTTGACGTCCGTCAGGAGTAAGGACACTCTCCGGATGGAACTGGATACCTCGTATGTTGAGTGTTTTATGCTTGAGGGCCATAATCTGTCCCTCATCACTTTCTGCAGTGATCTCCAAGCAATCGGGAAAGCCTTCCTTGCTGACGACCCATGAGTGATAGCGTCCCATGGTGATGCGGTTAGGCAGTCTGGAAAAGAGTTCGTCATTACCGAACTGGGTTCCTTCCGTGGCAACGCCATGGAAGACATCACTGAGGTTTTCTAATTTTCCACCGAATACCTCACCGATGGCCTGGTGTCCTAAACAGACACCGAGGATGGGCTTCTTGCCGGCATAGGTCTTGATGACATCCAACAGCAGTCCTGCCTCGGAGGGAATGCCGGGACCTGGTGACAGGATGATCTTACTGAAAAGCTCCAGTTGTGACAGTTCAAACTGGTCATTCCTGTATACGGTTACCTCTGCCCCCAGTTCCTTGACCAGATGGGCAAGATTGTAGGTAAACGAGTCGTAATTGTCAATAATAACTATTTTCATAACCTTACATATTTTCTGCCATGAGGATGGCACGGCGCAGGGCACCGAGTTTGTTGTTTACTTCCTGTAGTTCATACTCTTCATCGCTTTTGGCAACGATGCCGCCACCAGCCTGGAACCATAGCTCACCATTGCGGGAGACGAAGGTACGGATGGTGATGGCCTGGTTGAGACTGCCGTTAAGACCGATATAACCGATGCAGCCGCCATAGGCACCTCGGTTGTGCGGCTCATACTCACTGATGAGTTGCATGGCACGTACCTTGGGGGCACCACTGAGGGTTCCTGCCGGGAAGGTATCGATGAATGCCTTGATAGGATCAGCGCCCTCATCCAGTTCTCCACTGACTCGTGACACAAGATGAATCACATGAGAGTAGTATTGCAGGTCCTTATAGAAGTCTACCTTCACCCCGTGACAGTTACGCGACAGGTCGTTGCGGGCAAGGTCGACGAGCATGACATGCTCGGCATTCTCCTTCGGATCCTTGCGCAGATATTCTGCTCCCTCGCGGTCTTTTTCCGGGTCACCAGAACGTTTGGTCGTTCCGGCAATGGGGTCAATGTAAGCTTTTTGTCCTTCAATGCGACAATGTGTCTCGGGGGATGATCCGAAAATGCGGAAACCACCGAAGTCGAAGTAGAACAGATAGGGTGAAGGATTGATACTCCGCAGGGCACGATAGAGCTTGAAGTCGTCGCCCTCATATTTCTGGATGAAACGTCTGGAGAGCACAATTTGGAAGACATCGCCGCGCAGGCAGTGTTGGATGCCACGACGGATGTTCGCCTTATGCTCCTCGTCAGTCAAAGGACTGGTGACCTCCCCGACGGGATGGAAGTCATAGGCATGTACATTCGCCTTGTTGATGGTTTTGAGAATCTCCGAGAGTTCTGAATTCTCCGAGTTCTCCGAGTACTCTGAGCTCTCCGAGAGACACACCACCGTCAGTTGGTTGTTGAAATGATCGAAAACGATGATATCCTTATATAAAATATAAAGCATGTCCGGTGCGTCATTTTTCTCCTGTGTCTCGTCCTTGACAGCAATATTCTCGAAATAGCGGACAGCATTGAAGGAAGTATAGCCGTATAGTCCGCAGTATTCGGTATATTCTCCTTTTACCTGGATGCGGTCAATGAGGGAATGGATGGCATCTGCAGAACCATAATTTCCATTAATCTCATGACTCTCCGTGCTCCCATTGGGAAAACCGATGGACACACGACCATGTCCTATGGCTACGCTAGCGATGGGATTGATACCGATGAAGGAACGGGAATTGTCCTTATCGTGATAGTCGGAACTCTCCATCAAAGCACTTTGTGGATAGATGTCCCGCAGTCTCATATAGACTCCTACAGGGGTGTAAAGGTCGGCAAGAATCGTCTTGCTATTGGTTGTGAATTTAAAAGTCTCCATATTCTCCTGCCATTTGTTTGTTGTTAAGATAGGTCTCTACGTCTTTGTCACCCCGTCCACTGACCGTTAATACGACAACATCCTCTTTCTTAAAAGTCATCTTGTTGAGGGCGGCGATGGCATGGGCACTCTCCAAAGCGGGAATAATACCCTCCATGCGGGTTAGTTCATAAGCGGCTTTCACTGCTTCGTCATCATTAATGGAATAGACGGTAGCACGATGTTGTGAGGCAAGATTAGCATGCATCGGACCGATACCTGGATAGTCAAGTCCAGCGGAAATGCTCTCCGCTTCGATAATCTGTCCGTCAGGTGTCTGCATGACTAATGTCTTGGAACCGTGCAGGATACCCAGTCGGCCGGCATGGATGGTGGCGGCGGTATGTCCGGTATCGGCACCTTGTCCGCCTGCCTCGGCAAGGACAATCTTGACACGCTCGTCATCGATATAGTGATAGATGGTGCCTGCGGCGTTACTGCCACCTCCTACACATGCCATTAGAATGTCGGGATAGTCACGACCGATTTTTTCCTGTAACTGTTCTTTGATTTCCGCAGAGATGATACTCTGTAAACGTGCCACCATGTCGGGGTAGGGATGAGGTCCCACGGTACTGCCTATGATATAGAAGGTGTCGGAAGGATGACAGCACCAGTCGCGGATAGCCTCATTGGTGGCATCCTTGAGGGTCCAGTTTCCTGTCTTGACTGGACGGACCTCAGCTCCCAACATCTTCATACGCTCCACATTGACGTGTTGGCGTTCCACGTCCAAGGCTCCCTGATAGACTACACAGGGCATGTTCATCAGGGCGCATACCGTCGCTGTTGCCACACCGTGCTGACCGGCACCAGTCTCAGCGATGATACGCTTCTTGCCCATCTTCTTTGCCAGCAGGATCTGCCCGATGGTGTTGTTGATCTTATGAGCACCCGTATGGTTCAGGTCTTCCCGTTTCAGATACAACTGACACCCGTATTTCTCACTCATCCGTTTGGCCAGATATAGAGGGGACGGACGACCCACATAGTCACGCAGGAGTTCCATGTACTCTTTCTTGAAAGCCTCCGATTCAATGATTGGCAAGTATTCCTCTTGTAGTTTCTGGACTGTAGCATAGAGAATCTCGGGGACATAGGCTCCGCCAAACTCTCCGTAGAATCCGTTCTTGTCGACTAAAAATGTTTTCTCCATATTCTTTTTGTTAAGTTTTTACTCATGACCTAAAAAAGGCTCGTCGCGTTAACGACGAGCCTTTGGGTATCTTTACGAATACATACGGCTTCGTACCTCGCGACTATTCTAATCTCGAGTTACGCCACCACCATGCATTCATCAATATTGTCATATATGATATGTTTTTATGTTTCGGCTGCAAATGTACGAATAATCTTTTAATCTGCAAACTTTTTTCATGTTTTTTTTACGGATTGAAATAAAAATACCGCAAAAAACTTGCAAATCTGCTGATTAAGTACTATATTTGCCCCCGATAAGATTTGAAGTCGGCAATTGTTGACTACCTTATCAAAATTATGAAGTGAGGTTGGTAGCGTCCTGCACCAACCTCTTTTCATTGATATCTTAGATCTCCCATCCGATGGCTGAGGCACCAAGCACGGCAGCTGATGCTCCGTCAAGACCACTTACCAGAAATTGTGCTTTGCCTTTAAAGATATTCATGACACTTGCTTCGTAGGCACGTTTGATAGGCTCCATAATCAAGTCGCCTGCCTTTACCATTCCACCGAAGAAAATGAAAGCCTCTGGACTACTGAAGGCAGCGAAGTCTGCACAGGCCTCACCCAGCATCTTACCCGTAAACTCGTATATCTCCTTGGCAAGCTCATCGCCCTTGCCGGCAGCGATAGAGACATCAAGGGAAGTAATGTCCTCAGGATTCATCTCACGGAGCAAAGAAGGACGTTCCGTCTTTGCCAGCAACTCACGTGCCGTGCGGGCAACACCAGTAGCAGAGCAGTATGCCTCGAGACAGCCTGTGCGTCCACAACCACAACTGCGACCTTCCTTGCCGCGTACCATGGTGACGTGGCCTAATTCTCCTGCAAAACCGTCACAGCCATATACCAGTTGTCCGTTGATGACGATACCTGATCCTACACCTGTTCCCAATGTGATGACGATGAAATTCTTCATGCCGCGAGCTACCCCGTAAATCATCTCACCCAGTGCTGCTGCATTGGCATCGTTGGTCAGTGCTACGGGGATGCCCAGTGCGTCGCTGAACAACTTGCCCAAGGGGACGATGCCGTTATTTGCCCACGGTAGGTTGGGAGCGAATTCTATTGTTCCATTGTAGTAATTCCCGTTGGGGGCACCGATACCCATTGCCTTGATCTTTTCGATACCGCCGACTTGGTCGATAATAGGTTGGAGTGCTTCTACCGATGCCTTGACATAGTCTTCCACTTTCTCATAGCCACCTGTCTTAATGGCTGTTGTTGCCTTGATATCTCCACGGGCATCAACAATGCCAAAAACGGAGTTCGTGCCTCCTAAGTCTAAACCGATTACGTACGGTTTGATTCCTGATTGTTCGTTCATATATTTATAGTTTAATGTTAATTGTCATTTAGGGTGTTTAACCTTGCAAAGATAGTCATTTCTTTGCAAAACTATCGCCCTTTAACTCCCTTTAACTTCTTTAACTTCTTTAACTCCTTAAAAAAGTGTACCTTTGCACCTGATATGCCATTTCCAATACATATTAATATAGTAGACTTGGTGTTCAAAGGTATGCTGATAGGCATGATAGCCTCGGCACCGATGGGACCAGTGGGGGTTCTTTGTGTTCAGCGCACGCTGAACAAAGGTCGCCTATTCGGCTTGGCTACTGGTGTGGGGGCAGCTGTGAGTGACATCATCTATGCCGGAATCACCGGTTTTGGTATGGTGTTTGTGATGGATTTCATCAACAACGACCAGAACAAGTTCTATTTGCAGATTATCGGCAGTGTGTTGTTGTTGGCCTTCGGTATCTTTACCTGGCGCAGTGACCCCACGAAGAATATGCACAAGTCGGGACAACAGAAGGGAACGCTCTGGTATAATGCATGGACGGCATTTCTGGTGACATTCTCCAATCCCTTGATAGTGTTCCTTTTCATGGCGTTATTCGCCCAGTTTGCCTTTGTCATTCCCGACCATCCTTTTGAAATGCTGGTGGGTTTTGCTAGTATTGTGGGTGGTGCCATATTGTGGTGGTATGGGTTGACATGGCTGGTAGACAAGATACGTGCCATCTTCGACGATTCGGGTATCCGTATGATCAACCAGGTGATTGGAGTCATCGTGATTCTTTTCTCTGTCATCTTCTTGTTTGGAACGGTGACCAATCTTTACAGGTTCTTTTGAAAGGTAAAAAGGCAAAATGTTTATAGCGCAAGAATTAAGAAAGAAGAATATAGCGGAATATCTGCTCTATATGTGGCAGGTAGAGGACACTATTCGTGCCTTCGGCTGTTCTCTGGGTCGGATACGTCGGGAGTATATCGACCGTTTCGACTATACGGAGGAGCAGAAGGAGGAAGAGACGGATTGGTATGGTAACCTGATCCGGATGATGAACGAGGAAGGGTGTCGTGAGAAAGGACATATACAGATTAACAAGGTGGTGCTCCAACAGCTGGAGGAACTGCATGTCCAGTTGCTGAACAGTCCTAAGTTCCCCTTTTACAATGCGGAATACTACAAAGTGTTGCCCTATATCGTGGAACTGCGTAACCATGGCGCCAATAAAGAAGAGAATGAGATAGAGACCTGTTTTAACTCCCTCTATGGAGTGATGATGCTCCGCTTGCAGAAGAAAGACATCTCTTTGGAAACACAGCATGCGGTGAAGGAGATGTCTACGTTTATAGGGATGCTCAACGATTATTATCTGAAAGATAAACAAGAACCTTTGGAATTTGAGTAGGCTATGAATATATTGATTACAGGTTGTAACGGACAGTTGGGTAATGAGATGCAGTTGCTGGAGAAGGAATATTCCCAGCACCAATGGTTTAATACAGATGTGGCAGAATTGGATATCACCAATCAGGATGCCATAGAACTGTTTGTAACAGAGAATAAGATTGACGGTATCGTCAACTGCGCCGCTTATACTGCCGTTGATAAGGCAGAGGATAACGAGGAACTCTGTACGAAGCTGAATGCGGAGGCTCCTGCCTATCTGGCCCATGTTATGGGACAACGGGGCGGATGGATGATACAGATATCCACCGATTATGTGTTTGACGGGACAAAGCATACGCCCTATGTGGAGGATGACGACACCTGTCCGAACAGTGTCTATGGACGTACCAAACTGGTGGGTGAACTCAATGTCCAGAAATTGTGTGAGCATTCCATGATTATCCGTACGGCATGGCTATATAGTACGTTTGGGAATAATTTCGTGAAGACGATGATCCGTCTCGGGAAGGAGAAACCGGAATTAGGCGTCATCTTCGACCAGATTGGTACGCCGACTTATGCCCGTGACCTTGCTGTGGCGATTATGACGGCTATCGACAAGGGCATCGTCCCCGGTGTCTATCATTTCTCCAACGAGGGTGTCATTTCATGGTATGACTTCACCAAGGCGATACACCGCATAGCAGGTATCACCGCCTGTCATGTGCGCCCATTGCATACGGCAGAGTATCCTACCCCTGCTAATCGTCCCCATTATTCCGTGTTGGACAAGACGAAGATCAAACAGACGTATGGTATTGAGATTCCCTATTGGGAAGAAAGTTTGAAAGATTGTATTGAGAAACTATGAATCAGGAAATAGAGAGAAGAAGAACCTTTGCGATTATATCGCACCCGGATGCTGGTAAGACGACGCTGACGGAGAAGTTTTTGCTGTTCGGTGGACAGATACAGGTCGCCGGTGCAGTGAAGAATAACAAGATCAAGAAAACGGCAACTTCCGACTGGATGGACATTGAGAAACAACGTGGTATCTCCGTGTCTACCTCTGTCATGGAGTTTGACTATACACCAGAGGGCTCTGGCATAGAATATAAGGTGAACATCCTCGATACCCCGGGTCACCAGGACTTTGCCGAGGATACCTATCGTACCTTGACAGCCGTCGACTCGGCGATTATCGTCGTGGACGGTGCGAAGGGCGTGGAGACGCAGACGCGTAAACTGATGAATGTGTGCCGTATGCGTAATACCCCCGTCATTATCTTCATCAACAAGATGGACCGTGAGGGACGTGACCCTTTTGACTTGCTGGATGAATTGGAGCAGGAACTGGAAATCAAGGTGCGCCCGCTGTCATGGCCTATCAACCAAGGAGCCAAGTTCAAAGGCGTCTATAATATCTATGAGCAGAAGTTGGATTTATTTACCCCCGACAAGCAGCGCGTCACGGAGAAGGTGGAGGTAGAACTTGAAAGCAAGGAACTGGATGAGCGCGTCGGAGAAACCGACGCGAACAAGTTACGTGAGGACTTGGAACTGGTGGATGGTGTCTATCCTGCGTTTGAGGTGGATACCTACCGTTCTGCCGAGGTGGCTCCAGTGTTCTTCGGTTCTGCCCTGAATAACTTTGGTGTGCAGGAACTGCTGAACTGTTTTGTAGAGATAGCCCCGAGTCCCCGTGACACGAAGGCCGAGGAACGTATGGTGAAGCCGGAGGAACCAAAGTTCACGGGCTTTATCTTCAAGATTACGGCGAATATCGATCCCAACCACCGCTCGTGTATCGCCTTCTGTAAGGTGTGCAGCGGTAAGTTCCAGCGCAACCAGCCCTATTTGCATGTCCGTCAGGGTAAGACGCTGCGCTTCTCCAGTCCTACGCAGTTCATGGCACAGCGTAAGTCGACCATCGATGAGGCATGGCCTGGTGACATTGTCGGTCTGCCGGACAATGGCATCTTCAAGATTGGTGATACGCTGACGGAAGGTGAGCAATTGCATTTCCGTGGCTTGCCCTCGTTCTCGCCAGAGCTATTCAAGTATATCGAGAATGACGACCCGATGCGCTCGAAACAGTTGCAGAAGGGTATCGACCAGTTGATGGACGAGGGCGTTGCCCAGTTGTTTGTCAACCAGTTCAATGGCCGTAAAATCATCGGCACGGTGGGACAACTGCAGTTTGAGGTTATCCAGTACCGTTTGGAGAACGAGTACAATGCCAAGTGCCGCTGGGAACCCGTCCATCTCTACAAGGCATGCTGGATAGAGAGTGACGATGCCGCAGAGTTGGAGAACTTCAAGAAGCGCAAATACCAGTATATGGCGAAGGATAAGGAGGGACGTGATGTTTTCCTTGCCGATAGCGGCTATGTGCTCTCAATGGCACAGGAAGACTTCAAGCATATCAAGTTCCATTTCACCAGTGAGTTCTAATGACAAGAGAAGAAGATATCAAGAAGGCAGTGGAGGTGCTGCGGAAGGGTGGGGTAATCCTCTATCCCACGGATACGGTATGGGGCATCGGCTGTGATGCTACCAATGCAGAGGCTGTGAAGAGGGTTTATGACATCAAACAACGTGATGATTCAAAGGCACTGATCTGTCTGGTAGACAGTGATGCCCGTCTGCAACGGTATGTCAGGAATGTGCCGGATGTGGCGTGGCAACTCATTGACAGTCTGAAAGAGAGTGACAGCAAGCCGACGACACTGATTCTCGACGGTGCCATCAATCTGGCCCCGAACCTCATCGCGGAAGATGGTAGTATCGGTATGCGCATCACACAGGAACCTTTCTCGAAGGAACTCTGTTACCGCTTCCAAAAAGCACTCGTCTCTACCTCGGCGAATATCAGTGGTGAGACTGCCGCCCAGAATTATTGCGACATCGACCCCCGTATCATCGAGGCAGTCGACTATGTCTGCTGGAGTCGCCGTCAGGAGCATAAGCCCCATAAGCCATCCAGTATCATCCGTCTGAAAGAGAACGGAGAAGTGCAAATCATCAGGAAATAACCATGCAAAAAGAAGCAACAGAAGGGAGACCGACATGGGTGCAGCGACTGCATGAATGGCGGGTAGAACATGTGAGTGACAGGATGTTCCTGCTCGTGCTGGCTTTCTTTGTGGGCTTGTTCTCCGCTGTTGCTGCCTTCATACTCCATGGCATGATCAACCAGATTGTTGCCTTGTTGACGGGACAGTTTAAGGCGACTAGTTATAACTGGTTGTATCTGGTTTACCCGGTCATCGGTATCTACCTGACCTCCTTATTCGTCCGCCATATCGTGAAGGATAATATCTCTCACGGAATCACTCGTATCCTCTATGCCATCTCCTCGAAGAAGTCGCGGTTGAAGGCACATAATACCTGGTCGAGTGTCATCGCCTCTGCCATCACCATCGGCTTCGGCGGTTCTGTGGGTGCCGAGGCTCCTATCGTATTGACAGGCTCCGCCATCGGATCGAACCTGGGACAACTCTTTAAACTCGACAGCAAGACACTGATGACCCTGGTGGGCTGTGGTGCCGCCGGTGCCATAGCTGGTATCTTCAAGGCACCGATAGCTGGACTGGTGTTCACGTTGGAAGTCCTGATGATTGACCTGACGATGGCATCATTGCTGCCTATCTTGATCTCCTGTGTGACGGCGACGTGCTTCACCTATATCTTCAGTGGCAATGCGGTGTTGTTTACCTTCCATCTGGATTCCGACTGGACGGTACAGCGAGTGCCTGCTACCGTGTTGCTGGGTGTTACTTGCGGACTGGTGAGCCTCTATTTCATTCGGACGATGAATGCCTGTGAGGATATGTTTGCCCGTTTCAAAGACAAGCCCTATGTGCGACTGCTGATAGGCGGAGCCATCCTGAGCATGTTGATTTTCCTGTTTCCGTCGTTGTACGGTGAGGGCTATCATAGTATCAATCTGTTGTTGAACGGTAAGACGGAGGCTGACTGGAACCAGATACTGGATGGTTCCCTGTTCTACGGGCATCATGAGTTCCTGATTGGCTACCTTGCCTTGGTGCTCTTCACTAAAGTCTTTGCCACCAGTGCGACAAACGGTGGTGGCGGATGCGGCGGTACGTTTGCCCCCTCGCTGTTCATCGGTTGCTTTACGGGGTTCCTGTTCTCTCGTCTGTGGAACATGAACGAGATAGGGGTGTATGTCCCGGAGAAGAACTTCGCCCTGTTGGGAATGGCAGGCGTGATGTCGGGTGTGATGCATGCACCGTTGACGGGTATTTTCTTGATAGCAGAGATTACCAGTGGTTATAACCTCTTCATGCCACTGATGATAGTCTCTGTCTTCGCATACCTTACTATCATTATCTTTGAGCCGCATAGTATCTATGGTATGCGACTGGCAAGGAAAGGACAACTGATTACCCACCATACCGACCATGCGGCACTGACGCTGATGAGTCTGGACTCCGTGATAGACCGTGACTACCAAGCGGTGGATCCTGATATGGAATTGGGACAGATGGTGCATAAGATTAGTCGTTCGCATCACGATATGCTACCCGTGACGGATGCTGCAGGAAGTCTGTTGGGAGAAATCAATATCGTGAAGATCCGGCATGTCGTCTTCCGTACCGAGTTGTACCATCATTTCAAGGCGAGTCAGTTGATGACAGCTCCTGCCGCCGTACTGGATGACGGGACACCGATGGCTGAAGTGATGCGTACCTTTGAGAAGACGCAGGCTGACTGGCTTCCTGTGTTGGATGAGGAGAGGCATTTGAAAGGCTATATCTCCCGAAAGCGGATGTACAGCATGTATCGGAAGACGGTGCATGACTTTAGTCAGGAATAACGTAATAACGATATAACGTAATAACGAAATGACGAAGGAAGATTTGCGTATTGTCTTTATGGGAACCCCGGAATTTGCAGTGGAGACGTTGCAGGCTTTGGTGGAGAACAAATATAATGTGGTGGCGGTGGTCACTCAGCCTGATAAACCTGTAGGACGGCATGGCTCCGTGTTACAGCCCTCAGCGGTGAAGCAATATGCTGTGGAGCACGGTTTAGCTGTCCTCCAACCTGAAAAGATGAAAGATCCGCAGTTCGTGGAGACACTGCGCTCATATCGGGCCAACCTGCAGGTAGTGGTTGCCTTCCGGATGTTGCCGGAGGTGGTGTGGGCAATGCCGGAATATGGTACCTTCAATGTACATGCCGCCCTGTTACCTCAATATCGGGGAGCCGCACCCATCAACTGGGCAGTCATCAACGGAGAGACACAGACGGGTGTGACGACCTTCTTCCTCGACCATGACATCGACACGGGGCGTATCATCATGAAGAAGCCCTTTGACATCCCTGACGATGCCGATGTGGAATATGTCTATGACGGACTGATGCATCTGGGTGCGGAAATCTGTCTGGATACTTTGCAGGCAATCATTGATGCCGACGGACATCCTAAGACTGTTTCCCAGGACGATTCTTCATTCTTCACTCCATTCCCGAGCGAAGCTCGCCTACCCGTAGCCTTTCACTCTTCACTAAAGGCTGCTCCTAAAATCTTCAAGGAGACCTGTGAGATTAACTGGACGAAGACGGCGAAACAGGTCTATGACTTTGTCCGTGGACTGAGTCCTTATCCCGGCGCCTGGACAACCCTGGTTACTCCAGACGACAAGAAAACGGTGCTGAAAATCTTCAAGACCCGTAAGACGGGATTGGAATGCCAGGCAGAGACAGGGAGTTTACGAATTGAAGGAAAGCAACTGCAAGTAGCCGCTGCCGACCAGTGGCTACAGTTGGAGGAACTGCAGCTTGCCGGCAAGAAACGGATGGCGGTACGTGACTTCCTGAACGGGATGAAAGACATCGAAGTATGTCATATAAAATAAATAATGTTAATTAGAAAATAAAATATCAGGGCTGTGCGTTTGAAGAGTAGAAAGCAATTTAAATAGTAATGCCTATGCAAATTTTTACTCAAGAGAACTTAATTCAGCCCAGTGAGACGACCATCCTTTTGATTAAGCAGATGGCTCGTATGTACAGAACAGTAAAACAGCCAGACAATACCTTCATGGTACAAGGTCTGAATTAAAGAAAGAAAAATGACGAAAGTATCTCCTTCACTGCTCGCCGCCGATTTCCTGCATCTTGACCGCGACATCGAAATGATTAACCGCAGTGATGCCGACTGGCTTCACTTGGATGTGATGGACGGTGTGTTTGTACCTAACATCTCTTTTGGCTTCCCGGTATTGGAAGCTGTCGCTTCACAATGTAAGAAGCCTTTGGATGTGCATTACATGATTGTACATCCTGAGAAGTTTATCAAGCAGACGGCGAAATTGGGTGCCATGATGATGAATGTCCATTATGAGGTTTGTGATCATCTGCACCGTACCGTTCAGGAAATCCATGATGCCGGTATGAAGGCTGGTGTGACCTTGAATCCTGCCACACCGGTGTCTATGTTGGAGGATATCCTTGGTGATGTGGATATGGTGCTGCTGATGAGTGTCAACCCTGGCTTTGGCGGACAGAAATTCATCGAGAACACCATCTCTAAGGTGCAATGTCTTCGCCGTATGATAGACGAGAAGGGCTATCAGACACTTATAGAGGTGGACGGTGGCGTACAGGGAGAGACAGCACCTCGTCTTGTCAAGGCAGGAGTCGATGTGTTGGTGAGTGGCAGTTATGTGTTTAAGAGTGCCACCCCGGAACAGACGATTAGCGATTTACGTTCATTATAGAAAAAGGAAGGGTTCGAACCCTTCCTTTTTCTATAGTTCCAAATCCAAGAAAATACTATGTTGTTTCGCCATGCGCCGCATGTTGATGAGGGCGTAGCGCATCCGTCCTAAAGAGGTATTGATGCTGACTCCGGTTAGTTCCGCAATTTCTTTGAACGAAAGTTCCTGATAGAAGCGCATATATACTACCTCCCTCTGTACGGCGGGTAATGTTTCCATCAGGCGGCGGACATCGTCCATGATCTGGGTATTGACATACTCACTTTCACGACTTCCTTCTGTCAGAGAGTCGTTGCTGAGATGACTCAAGTCGTTGTCGGCATTAGGCTCCACAATATGTTCGCTCTTGGTCCGGCGGAACTTGTCGATAATGATATTGTGGGCAATACGAGTAAGCCAAAAGGAAAATTTTCCAGAGTCGGAATATTTTCCCTCTTGTAATTTCACAATTGCCTTGATGAAGGTATCTTGGAAGATGTCATTCGCCATTTCTTGGTCACGGACCACGAATAGAATATAATTAAACAACTTCTGCTGGTTTCTTGCTAATAACTCATCAAAAGCCTTGTTGTCCCCCGTTGTATAGAGAAGCGCTAACTCCTCATCAGTACGGTTTTCATATGTCTTCATACTCAACTGTTTTTATATTGAAGTAGAAGTCTGTTCGATAGGCGTTCAGTTTAAGTTATTAACAATAATTATTATTTCGCCTGCAAAAGTAAGTAAAAAATACATTTCGACCAAATAAAATCGTAGAAAAATGATATAAAAGGGCATTTATCATGAAAAAAGAGCAGCGAAACCGCTGCTCTTCATCTTATTCTATTAATTGTAACAGGTATCTCCCATAGTCGTTTTTTGCCATGGGAGAGGCAACATCCCGTAGTTGTTCTTTACTAATCCAGCCACGTTTAAAGGCAATTTCTTCCAGACATGCCACTTTCAGTCCCTGCCGCTTCTCAATCACCTCAATAAAGGTGGATGCCTCGGAGAGCGAGTCGTGTGTACCTGTATCAAGCCATGCGAAACCGCGCTGCAATGTTTGCACTTTCAGGTTCTTTTGCTTGAGGTACTCTTGATTGACTGTTGTGATTTCCAGTTCACCACGTGCACTGGGCTTGATGTTCTTAGCAATCTCCACAACACTATTGGGGTAGAAATAGAGTCCTACAACAGCATAGTTCGATTTGGGATGAGCTGGTTTCTCCTCTATGCTTAGACAATTGCCGTCTGTGTCAAATTCTGCCACGCCGTAACGTTCAGGGTCATTTACATAATAACCGAACACCGTTGCCTGTCCGTGCTTTTCGGCATTCTCCACGCTCTGCTTTAAAAGTCCTGTGAATCCGCTTCCGTAGAAGATGTTGTCACCAAGGACAAGACATGCACAGTCGTCACCGATAAATTTTTCTCCGATAATGAATGCTTGGGCAAGACCATCGGGGGAGGGCTGTTCGGCATACTCAAAGCGTACTCCTAATTCAGAGCCGTCGCCAAGCAGTCTCTTGAATCCGGGCAGGTCGTATGGGGTGGAGATAATCAGAATCTCGCGGATTCCGGCAAGCATCAGCGCGGAAATCGGATAGTAAATCATCGGTTTGTCGAAAATAGGAATGAGTTGTTTGCTGATTCCTTTGGTGATGGGGTAGAGACGCGTGCCACTACCTCCGGCTAATACGATACCTTTCATAATATTAAGCTTATGTATATTTTCGGTGCAAAGTTACAAATTATTCACAAATATTTCGTAAATTTGCACCGTTAAATTAAAATATTATGGGATTCTTTTCAAAATTGTTCGGTCGGAAGACTGATGAGGAACAACAAAAAGCAGGTGGCATGGAGGACTTCATGACACTGATTCGTGTATATTTTCAGGCAGTTATGGCAGCGGATCTTGGCATTACCAATCTTGCCGCCTTACCTGACTTGCGTGTTTTCAAGGCAACATTACATGTACCTACCCAGAACAATAAACTTGGACTTGCGGAGAAAACACGTTGTAAGAAGATGCTGATGAGTATCTACGAAATGGATGAGGACTTCACCAAAGAGATAGACCAAAGCATTCGGAAACGTTGCAAGAAGCCACAGGATATACAGACTTACATGATTCAGTTCTCTGCTTTTTCGCAAGACTTGATGATGCTGACGGGTAATTTGATGAAATTCAAACTCCGTCTGCCGGGATTTTTCAAGAGTGCTATTTATACGATGACCGAGAAGACAGTCAATGATATTTTCAACAAGAACGATTATTCAGATGCAGGTGTCATGAAGACAGTTGTCGCCATCCGCCAGTATGACCAGAAACTGGGTTTCTCCCAACGATGGGTGACCAATTTTGTCTATAAGGTTGTGATGCTTGCAAAGAAGGAAAAACGCCCTGCAGACATAGATTCGAAATAAAAAACGTTAAATGTGTTAGGAAAGCAGATTGAAATAGCAAAAAAAATGCTACCTTTGTCAAATAAAGTGAGCAACGATGACGCCTAATGAAAAGACTATAGCCACTTTTGAGAGCCGTATGAGGCAGATGATTCTCCGTTTTCAGGAACTGAGGAAGGAGAATAATGACTTATATGCAATGCTTGAGAAGAACGAGCGGGATATCAAAGAACTGCAGGCTAGGTTGGATCAAAGACAGCACGATTATGACTCGCTCAAGATGGCGAAGATGATTGAGATTACCGATGGCGACTTAGAAGGAGCCAAGGAAAGGTTATCGAAACTTATACGTGATGTCAATAAGTGCATTGCAATCCTCAGTGACGAAGAACAGTAAGGAAAACAGGCAAAATGGCAGATCAGAACAAACTACATATACGGTTGCATGTCTACGATGAGGAAATCGAAGTTGGAATCAACAGAGAAGACGAAGAGTTCTATCGTTTAGCAGCCAAACTCATTACCGACCGATATAATGCCTATGCTCAGGCATATAAAGGTCGTAAGAGTGAGCATACAATCTCGTTGATGACACTTGTTGACATCGCGTTATTGTATCAGAAAGAGCGTTCGCACAATGATACTGCCCCTTATGATAATGTTCTTGCCCGTCTGACTGCTGAGATTGAGGAAGCCTTGGGTACGTCGCCAAAATGACAAGAGAACATTAACTCAATATATAATTTTATGATTATTGTAATAATAACTGCCGTTGTAGCCCTTATATTAGGAGGGTTGTGCGGATTTTTGATTTTCCGTTATGTCATTAAGGGAAAATATAATGAAATGGTAAATGCGGCGAAGAAAGAGGCCGAGGTGATTAAGGAAAAGAAACTGCTTGAAGTCAAGGAGAAGTTCCTTAACAAGAAAAGTGAGTTGGAGAAAGAGGTGCAACAGCGTAACCAGCATCTCCAGCAGAGTGAGAATAAGCTGAAGCAGCGTGAGATTTCTTTGAATCAACGCCAAGAGGAACTGGGGCGCCGTAAGAATGAACTTGACAACCAGCAGACACGCATTGACAACGAGAAAAAACTGCTCGTTATCAAGAACGAGGAACTGGAGAAAATGCAGATGCAGGAGCGTACGAAACTGGAGGAACTCTCCGGGTTGAGTGCGGAAGAGGCAAAGGCCCGTCTGGTGGAAGCCATGAAGGATGAGGCGAAGACCGACGCTGCCAGCTATATCAATGAGATCATGGACGAGGCGAAGCTCAATGCCAATGCCCAAGCCAAGAAGATTGTCATCCAGACCATCCAGCGTGTGGCAACGGAGACGGCTATTGAGAACTCTGTCAGTGTCTTCCATATCGATAATGATGATGTGAAAGGTCGTATCATTGGTCGTGAGGGGCGTAATATTCGTGCCTTAGAGGCTGCTTGTGGCGTGGAGATTGTTGTGGACGACACTCCCGAGGCTATTGTTATCTCTGCCTTTGACCCCATCCGTCGTGAAACCTGCCGCCTGGCGCTCCACCAGTTGGTGAGCGATGGTCGTATCCATCCCGCCCGTATCGAGGAAGTGGTGGCAAAGGTGAAGAAGCAATTGGAGAATGAGGTGATAGAGACTGGTAAGCGTACGGCTATCGACCTGGGTATTCATGGCTTACATCCTGAGTTGATCCGTATCATCGGTAAGATGAAATATCGTTCTTCTTATGGTCAGAACCTCTTGCAGCATGCCCGTGAGACTGCTAACCTCTGTGCAGTCATGGCTGCTGAGTTGGGGTTGAACCCCAAGAAGGCAAAGCGTGCCGGACTGTTGCATGATATCGGTAAGGTGCCTGATGAGGATACCGAGGATCCACACGCTATTTACGGTGCGAAGATTGCAGAGAAGTTCAAGGAGAAACCTGATATCTGCAATGCCATTGGTGCTCACCATGACGAGATGGAGATGCAGACACTGTTGGCTCCTATCGTACAGATCTGTGACGCTATCAGTGGTGCCCGTCCTGGTGCTCGTCGTGAAATCGTCGAGGCTTATATCAAGCGTCTGAATGACTTGGAGGCAATTGCCATGAGCTATCCTGGTGTTACCAAGACATACGCCATTCAGGCTGGTCGTGAACTGCGTGTCATCGTCGGTGCCGACAAGATGGATGATGCCGAGACGGAGGCACTCAGTGGTGAGATTGCTACGAAGATCCAGAACGAAATGACGTATCCCGGACAGGTGAAGATCACTGTCATCCGAGAGACCCGTTCTGTGGCTTATGCGAAATAAAAGAGAAAGGCTTGGAAATTTCCAAGCCTTTTTTCTTATCTTTTATCCATGGGGTAGTGGACACCCCATTTGAATCGCAGGTCGTCCATCAGTTTCATAATATATAAGGTCTCGTCCAGGGGCATGTAGGGTGTTTCAGTCAACCCGTTGTCGATGGCATCCTTACAAGCTAGGAATTGGTATTCGTACCCCGTAATCTGTTGGGGTACCTTGATTTCCTCCACGAAGACACGGTCACGCTTGTATATCTTCACGCTCTGAGGATTATTGATATTATCAACGATGAGGTAACCTTCCGTGCCACAGATGGTGCCCTGGTTGTCGTTGACACAACATGCCGATGACTGGATATTTGCCATGATGCCACCCTCCATCCGCCATGAGATGGTGTTGGTAAGATCCATCCCCGTGTCTGACTTCATACACTGTGACTCCATCTGCTCTATCTTGGCATCACAGAACATACGGACGAAATTGATGCCATAGACCCCAAGGTCGAGCAACGCTCCCCCACAGAGGTCTGGTCGCATGATACGCGGCTTGTCGCCCATACTGTAACCGATACTGCCTGTCAGCAGGCGCAACTCACCCAGTCTGCCGCTCTTGATGATCTCACGAACGGTCTTCACTACAGGCTGATAGCGTGTCCAGATAGCCTCTGCGAGAAATACTTTCTTCTCACGAGCCGCATTCACAATGGCAATACTCTGCTCGTAATTCGCCATGAAGGCTTTCTCTACCAGACAGGGCTTTCCTTTCTGGATAGCCTCCATCGTCACGTCGAAATGATGGGAGTGGGGGGTACCTACATAGACGAGGTCGATATCCTCTGCGTCCAGCAATTCAGAATAAGAGCCATAGGCATGGGGGATTCCCCATTTCCGGGCAAAAGTCTCGGCTTTCTCATAAGCTCGTGAAGCAACGGCATGGCAGGTGACTCCCTCCATGTGTTGAATGGTCAATGCCGCCTTCTCGGCAATCCATCCTGTGGCAATGATGCCCACTCGTAAATCAGTCTGTTTCATAGTTTTTGGTGTTTAGTTACTATACGTTCAGAGTCCCAAGGTTCCCTTTTTCTTCATATACTACTTCCTTCCCCACCAATCTGCTGAGCATCTCCTGCACTGAAGGTACCCCAGAAGCGCGATGTCCACTGGATTCGGTAGACCTCAACATTGCGGACATTCTTCAGATCAGTCACTTTTTCATACATCATATCGCAAGGCCAGCCATTGTAGAAATAGTCATAATCTTCGATGATGCTGACTTTGGCATCTTCATCAATCTCTTTCTCAAGATTCTGGCGTTCTTCATCGGTCATCTCGTGATTATACATCATGTTCGTGCGGTCAGTCGTAAGGTTGACGACGTCTTTTGCAGGAATCGTCACTTCTGAAAGACAATTCACAAAATAGTCGTCCTCAAATCCGTAGTCCTCACTCGTCTTGCCATAGCTTACGATAAATTCCAAATGTTGTGGATAACCGCTTGGATTCGTTAAGTCTTCCTCGTTCTTGCCGATACGATATGATTTGCCATGAAGTCCAAAGAGAATCCGGAGCTCCTCATATCCGTTAAGAATGGCCTTTTCATTAGAAAACTGAAGATTGAGGGAAGCTTCTAAGCGCTGACGGTCAACTACTTTCGCCAGCTCCGGCTTTAAAGTATAGAGGCTGTCAGTTAGTGACTTAACCATTTTACGTGTAAAGTCACGAACCTCCCGCCAGTTTTCCGCATGCTGAATGGTACCATATTCATCGGTAGTGAAAATAAGAGGCACATTACCCATTGAATTAGCCAGTTTCTCTATCATTTGGACCATGAGAGTGTCATTAGGCATTTCAACATGATTACTGATAGGCTTCATTTCTATCTTGTACCCTTGGCTGGTTGAGTCTCTGACTATCAGTTGGAACTCACTATTAAAATAGTAGTTCACCGTAGTGTCGTTGTCTACTATCTTCATCTTCATGTGCTGGAAGTCATAGCCTAGTGTGTCGTTCTTGCAGAAATAGGCAACGACGTTAATTGTTGAATCCTGACTTTCCTGCTGGGCAGTCATCATCTGGGCTACAACAGGCTGTAAGAACATTTGTAGCATAAGCACTGAAATGCTGAAAAGCAATCTTCGAAACATCATAAAAACTGAATATATATTAAATTAGTCTACAAAGGTATGCAATTTATTCCATATTTGTTCCTTATCTCTGTCATCTAAACTCCTTCATTTGTTTAAAAATCAATAACCTGTCCCTGTGATCTATTGGTCTCTTATTTTATCATGACTTTTCGTCCATTGACGATGTTTATACCCTTCTTGAGCTTTGTAAGCTTCTGGCCAGCAAGGTTGTAAACTGCAGACTGACCATCATACTTGTATAATTGAGTAACTATACCTGTTGACGTACCGCCTTTCACTATCTTAATACTTGAGATGGTTCCTGCAGGACTCCCCCAACCAGTCTTTATGGCATTCAGATGGAAGAACTCGTAGGCAGAAAGATCAACTTTAGCCAAGCCGTCAGGACCAATGACGGGATTCAGTTCTGTCAATGCGCCACCGTAATCATCGCCACCGCCATTCCCTACTTCCAAACGGTTTATCAGTACACGGAGTTCCATGCCTGAAGAACCTTCAATAACTAACTGGTCATACTCAGTCAGGTCGGCATATTGTGTATAAAGCACAGAAGAGCCACCATAGACTAAGTTTCCGGCATACAGCGTCTCACCGATATGAATCTCTCCACCGCAATCCTCGTTGACAACCTTCGAGGTAGCTGTACAACCGTCCCACTCATGGAACATGTCGAGCGTCAGCGGATAGATGCCGTCAGCGACAGGCTCCTGTTCTTTTTCCTTGATAGTCAGCGTACCCTGCGTATATGTCAGCGCATAGTTGGTCGCCGTGCCGCCGCTTACTGTGATGGGATAGGTACCAGCCTTCGAAGTTGCTGTAGCAGTTGTCGTTGCAACGGGCTTCGCGGTAAAGGCATTGGCCTCCGTATCATCATTACGCCAACCGTCATAGGTCAGAGTGAATGTTGGGATGGCATCGCCCTCGGTGATGGTCTCATCCTGGACTCCTACGGTCAGTGGAGCCTGAGTGATGGTCAATATGCCGTCAACGTATGTCACCTGTCCGTTTGTTACCGTTCCTTGTTCCACCTTGATGGGATAGGTACCAACAGGCGAAGACTTCATTGCTGTAGTCGAGAGCTTCGGAGTACCGTTCAGTTCCCCTCCTTCTGTGGTATAAGTCAGTTCAGGCATATCATCACCGTATGTCATTGTCTGGTTGTTAGCGGTGATGATAAC
>CACZCT010000017.1 GCA_902779745.1 uncultured Prevotellaceae bacterium | reverse complement strand
ATTGCACGACTTGATGATTGAGATTTGTGAACTCTCCGTATCCCGTGCGTTCCTTTTTAAAGAGCAGACCTATCGTGGTCGTTGTCTCGTGGCTTATAAAGATCATGTCAACGACTTGAACGAATTGTCAGACGAAGACCGTAATGCCTTTATGGCTGATGTGGCTCGTGTGACCCGTGCCATGCAGAAGGCTTTCAACCCAGAGAAGATTAACTATGGTGCTTATAGCGATAAACTGTCGCATCTGCATTTCCATCTGGCTCCTAAGTATGTGGATGGTCCCGACTATGGCGGTACATTCCAGATGAATCCTGGTAAGGTGTATCTGTCAGATGCGGAGTATAAAGAATTAATTGAGAAAATCAAGGAAAACCTCTAATGCTCAATATAAAATAAACTATTATGGCAATCGTAAAACCATTTAAAGGAATACGCCCGCCCAAAGAATTGGTGGAGCAGGTAGAGAGTCGTCCTTATGATGTGCTGGACTCAGAGGAAGCACGTGCCGAGGCGGGCGACAATGAGAAGAGTCTGTATCATATCATCAAACCGGAGATAGATTTCCCCGTAGGCACCTCTGAGTATGATCCGCGTGTCTATGAGAAAGCTGCCGAGAACTTCCAGAAGTTCCAGGACAAAGGATGGCTGGTTCAGGATACACGCGAACATTATTATATATATGCCCAGACGATGAATGGCAAGACGCAATATGGTCTTGTAGTGTGCGCCCATACCGATGACTATATGGCTGGTCGTATCAAGAAGCATGAACTGACGCGTCGTGACAAGGAAGAAGACCGTATGAAACATGTCCGTGTGAACAATGCGAACATCGAACCAGTGTTCTTTGCCTATCCCGATAATGCCGTCCTCGACCAGTTGATCAAACGTTATGCCGCCACGGAACCAGAATATGATTTCATCGCCCCGATTGACGGTTTCCGTCATCAGTTCTGGATCATCAGTGACGAGGATGACATGAAGGTCATCACGGAGGAGTTCGCTAAGATGCCTTCACTCTATATTGCTGACGGACACCATCGCTCCGCTGCCGCCGCCTTGGTGGGTGCAGAGAAACAGAAGCAGAACCCCAACCATAATGGTACGGAGGAATATAACTTCTTTATGGCAGTATGCTTCCAGGCAAGCCAGTTGACGATTCTCGACTATAATAGAGTCGTAAAGGATCTCAACGGTATGTCGTCCGAGGAGTTCCTTGCTGCCTTGCAGGTGAACTTCATCGTAGAGGATAAGGGTACGGACATCTATAAGCCATCGAAACTCCATGAGTTCTCGCTCTATCTCGACCAGCACTGGTTTAGTCTGACAGCAAAGGATGGTACCTACGACAATACTGATCCTATCGGTGTGTTGGACGTGGATATCAGCAGCCGCTTGATTCTCGATGAGATTCTGAATATTGGCGACCTGCGTTCTTCGAAGCGTATTGACTTCGTTGGTGGACTTCGTGGACTGGGTGAACTGAAGCGTCGTGTGGAGAGTGGTGAGATGCGTGCTGCCCTTGCCCTTTATCCTGTGACGATGCAGCAGATCATGGATATTGCCGACAGCGGCAAGATCATGCCGCCGAAGGCTACATGGTTTGAGCCGAAACTGCGTTCAGGACTCGTGATTCATAAATTGTCGTAATAACGTCATATCGTTATAACATTATAACGAAAAATGACAACAGACGAATTCAAGACCATAGCAACTACAAGTGAGGGATATTACACGGAGAAGCGGAGTAAGTTCCTCGCTTTTGCGCATCATGTTGAAACCGTCGACGAGGTAAAGGAGCTTCTTGCCGGCTATCGTAAGAAATACTATGATGCCCGTCATGTCTGCTATGCCTATATGTTGGGGGCGAGTAGGGAGGAGTTCCGTGCCAACGACGATGGAGAACCTTCAAGTACGGCAGGCAAACCTATCCTCGGACAAATCAACTCCAATGAACTCACCGATATTCTGATTGTCGTTGTGCGTTATTATGGCGGCGTCAATCTGGGGGTGAGTGGTCTGATCGTCGCCTATCGGGAAGCTGCTGCTGATGCGATAGCTCATGCCACGATAGAGACACGACAGGTAGAGGAAGTTATTACCTATACCTTTGCCTATCCGCAGATGAATGATGTGATGCGTATTGTCAAGGAGATGAATCCGCGTGTCTTGTCCCAGACGTATGATAATACGTGTGAGATACGTCTCTCTATCCGTCAGAGTGAGGCAGAACAGTTACGCAACCGTCTCAGTAAACTCCTTTGATGTATTTGTTGGGAATAAATTTGGCAGTTACTTAAAAAAGTATTACCTTTGCACTCGCTTAATCGGAAGGTTCAATTCTTGTACCTTCCTCACGCTCGGCCAAACGAGTAAACTCGTTGGCTCTCGTTTAATCGGAAGGTTGGCAGAGTGACCGAATGCGCTGGACTCGAAATCCGGTATACCCTTTTGGGTATCGGGGGTTTGAATCCCTCACCTTCCGCCAAAGGAGCTCAAAGAGCAACATTTTTGGAACAAGGATAGACATGATAAAAAAGAAAGTGTTGCGCAGAGATTAGACATCGTATAAATTACATGATAAATCCCGTAAAAACTTGCAGGATTTATTTTTTATCCGTATCTTTGCGAAAAGAATATTTTATTTATACTAAACTAAAACAATTACGATTATGAAGAAAAAGTTTATTTGCGCTGTTTGTGGATATATCTATGAAGGCGACGCTGCTCCTGAGAAGTGCCCCATCTGTAAGGCTCCCGCCTCTAAGTTCTCTGAGTTAAAGGACGATGCCGATATGACCTATGCCACCGTCCATAAGATTGGTGACGGTAAGCCCGAGGGTGTCAGTGAGGAGATGATCCAGGACTTGCGTAACCACTTCAACGGTGAGTGTAGTGAGGTCGGTATGTATCTTGCCATGGCCCGTCAGGCAGACCGTGAGGGCTATCCCGAGATTGCCGAGGCTTTCAAACGCTATGCCTTTGAGGAGGCAGACCATGCCAGCCGTTTTGCTGAGTTGCTGGGCGAGTGCGTATGGGACACCAAGACCAACCTGGAGAAGCGTGCCGCTGCCGAGGCAGGTGCCTGCGAGGACAAGTTCCGCATTGCCAAGAATGCCAAGGCTGCCGGTTTCGACGCGATTCACGATACCGTTCATGAGATGGCAAAGGACGAGGCACGTCATGGTGCCGGCTTTGCAGGACTATTGAAGAGATATTTTGGAAAGTAAGGCAATAATAATCCTAAGAATCCGTTTTGTTTAATAGATGAAACGGATTCTTTTCTTTTCACTCATCTTTTCCGCACTATTGGTGAGTTGTTCTGACGACGATAAATTCTCGTCAGACGTATCTGCTGTGTTGACATTCTCGACGGATAGTCTTGCTATGGATACTGTCTTTGCCAACACGTCTACTCGTACCTATGATTTCTGGGTGTATAACCAAGGGGAGAGTGGAATCCGTATCCGTGAGGTTCGTTTGGATCATCCTTCACAGGCAGGTTTCCGTGTCAATGTGGATGGCAACTATGTGGACTCTATCGCCTACGACTTTGAAATCCGTAAGGGCGACTCCATCCGTGTTTTTGTGGAATTGACAGCTCCGGAAACGCAAGAGGACACACCCCAACGTGTTGAGGATCAGTTGATTTTCGCTTTGGAGAATGGGCGTGAGCAATCCATGAAACTGAGTGCCTATACTTGGAAGGCAATCATCTTTAAGGACGAGTTGCTTGTGGATGAGGATATGGTTATCGACGACCGGCATCCCCTCGTGTTCATGAAAGATATCGTCGTCAACAAGGGAGCTACTCTGTTTCTTTCCCATGCTCATCTCTATTTCCATGACGGGGCGGGGATAGAGGTTTTTGGCACCCTGAAAGTTGACAGTTGCCTCTTCCGTGGAGACCGTCTGGACCGTATGTTCCCCTATTTGCCGTATGACCGTGTGAGTGGGCAGTGGAAAGGAATCTTCATTCATTCCTCATCCAAGGGTAACGCTTTCTTGGACAGTGAGGTCAGAAGCAGTTGTGCCGGTATCTCCTGTGACTCGCAGTCATCCTTGTCTCTTCACCGTTGTACCATTCATAACTGTAAGGGACCGGGTCTGGAGTTGGATGAGGCATCAGCAACCATTGACAGTTGTCGGATAACCAATACCTTAGGGGATTGTCTGAACGTAATAGGTTCATCAGTCACACTTAATCATACCACCTTGGCACAGTTCTATCCTTTCTCAGCCAACAGGGGAGTAGCCCTTCGCTTTGACGCGAAAAGTATCCTTGTCTGTGATAACACGTTGGTAACAGGCTACGAGGAGGATGTAATAATGGGTGACGGTACTAATTTCTCCTTTGCCAACTGTATCCTCCGTACTATAGCCCCTACGGATACAGAAGAGTTTGAGCATGTCATTTGGGAAAGTCCAAAGGATGAGATTCAGGGAGAGGAGCATTTCGTGATTTTCGATACAGATAACCTGATCTATAATTTCACGATTAAGGAGATTTCACCAGCTTATCTGAATAAAATCGGTGACCTTAGAATTCTGTAAAACTAAGAGGCATTAGTGCTTGGATGCCGTTTATCACATAGATTTTTTTAGTACCATATAATAAAATATGTAAAGAACGATGGAAACGGGTCTCTGTCTCTGTCATCACCTGTCTACAGATACCGCAAGGACTGATGGGATATTCTTGTAATTCTCCTTTCCCGTTTTTTGCCGCAATGGCAATCATCTCAATGGGTGTGTCAGGGAATTTCGCTCCTGCTGCATAGATGGCGGCACGCTCTGCACAGATACCGGCAGGGTAGGAGATATTCTCCTGGTTGCACCCGACGACCGTCTCTCCATTCTCCAACAAGACGGCAGCCCCCACATGGAAATGAGAATAGACGGCATAGGAGCGGTCTGTTGCCGCTATTGCACTTCTCACCAAAGCCTGTTCGGTATCGGACAGCTCCTCTATTTGTGCTACATGAATCGTGGATTTCAATACCATCTCTTCCATAATCTTTCTGTTTTTGTTGCAAATATAATTATTTTTCCTTATTTTTGCAACAGAAAACTAAAATAGTTCATGAGAAAGAGCTTCATAATGGGTCTGCTGATGTTCCTTCTGTCTGTTCCTGTAATGGCACAGATGAAATACAGTCAGCAATATCAGCAGTATTTTGACACCTATAAGGACATTGCTATTGAGCAGATGAAGCGCTATCATATCCCAGCCAGTATTACACTTGCACAGGGGGTGCTGGAATCTGCGGCGGGTAGGAGTGAGTTGGCGCTCAAGGGCAATAACCATTTTGGTATCAAGTGTCATGGATGGACTGGGCGTACCGTCTACCATGATGATGACGAGAATAATGAGTGCTTCCGTGCCTATAAGAATGCCTATGACAGTTACGAGGACCATTCTGTATTCCTCACTTCAAGTGTCCGTTACAGTTCTTTGTTCCAGTTAAAACAGACAGACTACAAGGGATGGGCACGTGGCTTGAAGGCCTGTGGCTATGCTACTAATCCCCGTTATGCCATCCAGTTGATAGATATCATCCAACTCTATAAACTCTATGAGTATGACGAGGGTAAGTCGCATGGAAAGTCCGCTGTTTCATTTGGTTCGATGCCGTCTCACCGCGTCTATGAGTTTAATAAGAATTATTATGTAATCGCCAAGGCTGGTGACACCTATCGGACGATTGGTGCGGAATTCGGTGTTTCTTATAAGAAACTCGCCAAATATAACGAGAATGAGCGTGATGCCCGATTGGAAGAGGGAGAGTTCGTGTGGTTGGAGAAGAAACGTCGTAATGCTCCCAAAGAATATAAGAATCGTCCGCATGTCGTCCGTGGCGGAGAGTCAATGTACACTATTGCGCAGAGATATGGCATTCGTCTGAAATATCTCTATAAGATGAACAACCTGACTCCTGACTATAGAATCAAGGTTGGTGATGTGCTCCGAATCAGATAAATAACTAAACCGATATAACTATGAGAAAGTGTTTTTATGTTGTTGCAGTATTGGCACTTATGGTGACTATGGGGTGTAACCGTTTCCGTGTGAAGACAGATCACGGTAAGCAAATGGAACAAGTGCGTCTGCCAGTAGACACAGCACAGAAGAATGACATTAATGAGACTACGGAGGATGAGAGTTGGAAGGACGAGCCTTTGTTGGAGATTCCTGATATTCCAGGAGAGGCAGGAGGACATCCTGATGCCTCTGGTGCGGACCGTATGTTCCGTGAGGGATATTAACGGGGTGGTAATTAGTCTTTCAGCAGGTCTTCAAGAAAGTTGTCCAAATCTTTGTCAAGACCTGCCATTAACTCTTGGTCGATAATGACCGTGTCGTCATCCACCAAGTATAGTTCGGCGAGGTGCTCATGGTCTTCATCCTCCAGTACGAAGGAGAAAGGCTTGAGGATGGCCATCTGTTCTATTATCTTCTTGTGCTTGGTTAATTCAGAGCGAAGCACAGTCGTTACGCTGTCGTAGAAATCGTCATCCTTATTGTCTATCCATTGTTCGATAATACACCTGGTAATCTCTTTGTCGTCATCGTCAAACGCCACTAATTCTCCTGTATCCTGGGTGACTCTCAGGTGGATATCCGTTAGGATACCCGTCTCGTCGTTCGTTGGAAACTTCTCTGCCACTTTACGAATGGCACGCTCAATTTGTTGTAGTGTTTGTTCTGTTGCTTTCATCATGAATTCACTTAAGACGATACAAAAGTAATTAAAAGAAAGGATAACTGCAAACGATTACGATTATTTTTCAAAAAAAAAAATGTTAGATGCAGTATTTATTCGCTTTTTTATCGTACCTTTGCATTTGCTAAGTCGAGATAGCATTTCTATGAATAATAAAATTCGTCATGAGGGTATCATTGACAGTATAGAAAGGGAATGTGTGCATGTGCGTATTCTCCAAACGTCTGCGTGTGCTTCTTGTAAGGTAGCAGGCTATTGCAATGCTGCCGAGGCGAAGGAGAAAATAGTGGATGTATACCATACCGATTTCTCTGGTCTGAAAGTGGGTGACTCTGTGGTCGTCTCTACTTCTGGTGATGTGGCAGCCCGTGCCCTTTTATGGGCTTTCGGATTTCCTTTCATTCTGATGGTATTGGTGTTAGTGCTCGTCTTATGGCAGACAGGTAATGAGGGGATAGCGGCTGTGTGTGGACTGCTTGCATTGGTTCCCTATTACGGACTTCTGTTCCTATTGCGTCATAGGATGCGCAGGCAAATGGCTTTCGTCCTTGAATAGAATAACATAACTAAATCAAATACAAAGAATTATGAATTTTATTTTGATTGCGATTGCAGTACTGGGAGCTATCGGACTGATAGCCGCTGTAGTGCTGTATGTCTGCTCCAAGAAATTCGCTGTCTATGAAGACCCCCGTATTGCACAGGTGACGGAAGTGTTGCCAGGTGCCAATTGCGGTGGTTGTGGCTTTGCAGGCTGTGGCGGTCTTGCTGATGCACTTGTCAAAGGTGCCGATGCTGGAAGTATCGACGGTTTGGCCTGTCCGGTTGGTGGACAGGAAGTGATGGGCAAAGTAGCAGATTTGCTGGGAATGGCAATTGCCAATGGTGAGCCGATGGTGGCAGTGGTACGTTGTAACGGTACCTGTGCCCATCGTCCGAAGATTGCTGAGTACAGTGGACTTCGTACCTGTTCTGCCATGAATGCCTGTGGTGCTGGTGAGACAGCGTGCGGCTTTGGTTGTCTGGGATGTGGCGACTGTGTCGCAGCTTGCCAGTTCGATGCTATCCACATGAATCCCGAAACGGGTCTTCCTGAGGTTGACGAGGAGAAGTGTACCTCTTGCGGTGCCTGTGTGAAGGCATGTCCTCGCCACATTATCGAGTTGCGTAAGAAGGGCTTGAAGGGTAGGAGAGTATTTGTCTCTTGTGTCAACAAGGACAAGGGACCTGTTGCTATGAAGGCATGTAAGGCTGCATGTATTGGATGTGGCAAGTGTGAGAAAGAATGTGCCTTTGGTGCTATCACCATTGAGAACAATGTCTCATACATTGACTTTAACAAGTGTCGTCTTTGTCGTAAGTGCATAGCCGTATGTCCTACGAAGGCTATCCACGCTGTGAATTTCCCGGCACCAAAGCCGAAGCCAGCAACGTCGGAAACTCCAGAAAGTCTGGAAACTCCAGTTCAACCTAAAGCAAAGGAGGAACAAGCATGAACGTAAGAACATTCCGTATCGGAGGTATTCACCCCGAAGAGAACAAACTGACCCATGAGGTGGTTACTAAGGTGGCAGCACTGCCCAAACAGGCTATCTTCCCCCTGTCCCAGCATATTGGTGCTCCTGCCAAGCCTGTTGTTGCAAAGGGCGACAAAGTGAAGGTAGGCACGATGATTGCCGAGGCTGGCGGTTTCGTTTCTGCTCCTATTTTTTCATCTGTCAGTGGAACAGTATTCAAGATAGATACCGCCATCGATGCTACGGGTTATCGTAAGCCTGTTATTATTATTAATGTGGAAGGTGACGAGTGGGAAGAGACGATTGACCGTTCCGACAAGTTGGAACTGGTGAGAGACCATCCCGAACTAACCCCAGAAGAGATCGTTGAGCGTATCAAGGTTGCCGGTGTTGTTGGCATGGGTGGTGCCTGTTTCCCCACCTTTATTAAGCTCTGTCCTCCGCCAACGGCAAAGGCTGAGTGTGTGATTATTAATGCTGTCGAGTGTGAACCGTATATCACAGCCGACTTCCGTCTGATGATGGAGCATGCTGACGAGATCCTCGTTGGCTTGGAACTGCTGATGAGGGGTGCTAAGGTCACTAAAGGCTATATCGGTATTGAGACCAATAAGATGCCCGCCATCGAGTTGCTCACCAAGAAATGTGCTGAGGTATTCGTGGGAACCGAATACAGTGTTGAGGTAGTACCCCTGAAGCAGCGTTATCCTCAGGGTGGTGAGAAACAACTTGTGGATGCCGTCATCCGCCGTCAGGTGCCTGCCCCTCCTGCCATTCCTGTCAATGTAGGTGCTATAGTTCAGAATGTAGGTACTGCCTTTGCCGTCTATGAGGCTGTGATGAAACGTAAGCCCCTCTTCGAGCGTTATACTACCGTAACAGGTAAGAGACTTACCAATCCCGGAAACTTCTTGGTCCGTATGGGAACTCCGATGAAGGATTTGATTGACGCTTGTGGCGGTATGCCTGAGGGTGATAATAAACTGCTTGCCGGTGGTCCGATGATGGGTAAGGCCTTGACATCTGTCGAGGTACCTATCTGTAAGGGTACTAACTCGGTGACGATTATCTCTGATGAGGAGGCTTTCCGTAAGGAACCACAGCCTTGTATTCGTTGTGCTAAGTGTGTCAGTGCCTGTCCGATGGGCTTAGAGCCTTATCTGCTTGCCAAACTGGCTGCCGTCCAGAACTGGGAGCGCAGTGAACAGGAGGATGTTGTCAGTTGTATAGAGTGTGGCTCATGTCAGTTCACCTGTCCAGCCCACCGTCCGCTGCTTGACAATATCCGTCTTGGCAAGACAACAGTCATGGGAATCATTAGAAATAGAAACGCTAAGAAATAATTATGGGAAAATTAATTGTATCACTATCGCCCCATGCACACGGAAAAGACACCGTTGAGCGCAACATGTATGGTGTTATCATTGCACTGCTGCCTGCCCTGCTTGTGTCGTTCTGGTTCTTTGGCATCGGCTCAGCCATTGTCTGCGGAACGAGTGTGGCAGCCTGTGTGTTGTTTGAGTGGGCTATCAATAAGTTTATGCTCAAGAACGAGCGTACCACTATCTGTGACGGCTCTGCCGTGTTGACAGGCCTGTTGCTAGGATTCAACCTTCCGTCTAACCTTCCTATCTGGATTATCATCATTGGGGCTTTGTTTGCCATTGGTGTGGGTAAGATGACATTCGGCGGTCTGGGCAATAACCTTTTCAACCCTGCCTTGGTCGGTCGTGCCGCTCTGTTGGTGGCTTTCCCAGCTCAGATGACAACATGGCCGAAAGTGGGACAACTCACCAGTTATCTCGATGCAGAGACAGGTGCCACACCACTTGCCATCATGAAAGATGCCATTAAGAGTGGTGATGCCTCAGTACTTGATCAACTACCTGACTCGCTGACTCTTTTCTTGGGTAACCATCCGGACGGTGCCGGTGCCATGGGTGAGGTATGTGCATTGGCACTGCTTTTAGGCATGGTTTACATGCTTTGGAAGAGGATTATCACATGGCACATTCCTGTTTCGATTATCGGTACAGTGTTTGTGTTCTCTGGCCTGTTGTATTTGACCAGTCCTGTCTTTGCAGATCCTTTCAGTGTCATCTTCAGCGGTGGTTTGATGCTGGGTGCCATCTTCATGGCTACAGACTATGTCACCTCACCGATGACGGCTAAGGGACAACTGATCTATGGTGTTGCCATTGGTTTCCTCACAGTGGTTATCCGTAACTGGGGTGCTTATCCGGAGGGTATGTCATTCGCCATTCTGATTATGAATGCGTTCACGCCGTTGATTAATAATTATGTGAAACCAAAACGTTTTGGGGAGGTCGCAAAATGAAGAAACTTGAATCATCTTTAGTGAATATGATGGTGGTGCTCACAGGAGTAGCCGTTGTCATGGGAGGCATCCTCGCTTACGTCAACCATCTGACAGAGGGACCTATCAATGAGCAGAAGACCAAGGCACTTGCCGATGGTATCAAGACGGTTATGGTATGCAATGATTTAGTCGTTGCCAAAACGGACACTGTTAAACAGAATGATGCCAAGGGTAAGGAACTTACCTATATCATCTATCAGATTCAGGATGCGCAGAAGAAAGACTTGGGTGCCGCAGTAGAGAGTACCACGATGGGATTTGGCGGTGACCTGAAGATTCTGGTGGGCTTTGATCCTGAGGGAAAGATTCTTGGTTATACCTTGTTGGAACAGTCGGAAACACCAGGACTAGGTGCCAAAGCTGACAAATGGTTCCAGAAAGGGGAGAAGGGCGACATCATCGGTAAGGATCCGAAAGAGTCCCTGACTGTTTCAAAAGACGGCGGACAGGTGGATGCTATTACTGCTTCTACCATTACCAGCCGTGCTTTCCTCTTGGCGGTTAACAATGCTTACAATGCATATAAGACAACACCTTCTGCTGATGCGGAAACAGGTGCCACAGAACAAAATAAGGAGGAATAAGCTATGAATTATATAGATATTATTAAAAATGGTATCGTCAAAGAGAACCCTACGTTCGTCTTGATGTTGGGTATGTGTCCCACACTTGCCACTACCACCTCTGCCATGAACGGTATGTCGATGGGACTGGCCACGATGGCAGTACTGATTTGTACCAATTTCGTAATTTCCTGTCTGAAGAGCATCACTCCCGATAAGGTGCGCATTCCCGTGTTTATCGTGGTGATAGCCGCTTTCGTAACGATTCTCCAATTGGTCATCAAAGCATTCCTGCCTGATATCGATGCATCCCTTGGCCTGTTTATCCCGTTGATTGTGGTCAACTGTGTCATTCTGGGTCGTGCAGAGGCTTTTGCCGCCAAGAACTCACCCGTTGCCTCCCTCGTTGACGGTATTGGTATCGGACTCGGTTTCACTATTGGCCTGACCCTGTTGGGTATCTGTCGTGAGATTCTGGGCAGTGGCAGTATCTTTGGATTTGTATTGCTGCCGGAGACCTATAATATCCTACTCTTCGTATTGCCTCCAGGTGCTTTCATCATGCTGGGATTCCTGATTGCAATCGTTAATAAACTGCGTAATTCGTAATCACGTTATAATGTAATACTGAAAGAATTATGGAATATATATTAATTTTCATAAGTGCGATATTCGTCAATAATATCATCCTGTCACAGTTCCTCGGCATTTGTCCGTTTTTGGGCGTATCGAAGAAGATTGACACTTCACTGGGTATGTCGGCAGCCGTAGCCTTTGTGCTCACCCTTGCCACTATCGTTACCTGGCTGGTACAGAAATATGTGCTTGACGCATTCGGCTTGCAGTATCTGCAAACCATTGCCTTTATCCTCGTCATTGCCTCTTTGGTGCAGATGGTCGAGATTATCTTGAAGAAGGTGTCACCGGCACTTTATCAGGCATTGGGAATTTTCTTGCCGCTGATTACCACAAACTGTGCCGTACTGGGTGTTGCCATCCTCTGTATACAGAAAGATTATAACCTGTTGCGGTCTGTGGTCTATGCCTTCTCAACGGCTATTGGTTTCGGACTTGCCTTGACAGTGTTTGCCGGTATGCGTGAACAGTTGGAGTTGGTAAACATTCCCAAAGGGATGCGTGGCATGGCTATCGTCATGCTCTCTGCCGGTCTCCTCAGTCTTGCCTTCATGGGCTTCTCTGGCGTTGACAGCGGTCTTGCCACCTTGTTCGGACTGAACTAAAGATACTATAATAAAAGAAGAAGCCCCTCGCTATAAACGAGGGGCTTCTTCTATATTTATTCCTTTGGTTCCTCGGCCGCTTGTGGCTGCGAGGGGAGAGGAGTTTGGCTGGCATGGGACTCTGAGGATGACGGATTGTCTGAAGCGTCATCTTGTCCTTCTGCGACAGGGATGTCGGTATGGCGGATGCTGTCGGTAGACAAGGAGTCGGAGTCTGAAGGTATCTTGAAATAGCCTCCGCAGTTGTAGGCAATGGCACTGGCATCGAGATCCTTGGGAATGGTGAACTTCGTGCGGTATTGCTTGAAGGCAGGATCGCCCAAGACGAGTTCAAGGAAGTTGCCGCAGACAGGCAGTGCTGTACGGTTACCCTGTCCCAACTGTCCTGTGCGGAAGTGGATGCAACGGTATTCACCGCCGACCCAGGCACCGACAACAAGTTTAGGTGTGGTACCTATAAACCAGGCATCCGAGTGGTTGTTACTTGTTCCTGTTTTACCTCCGAAATCAGTGTCATTGAGATACTTGCTGACGAAACGGTAGAGGGCACTGCTAGTACCGTGCATACCACCCTGTAGGAGTTGCTGCACGAAGAATGCACTTTTCTGGGAGATAGTCTGTCTGTCTTCTGTCTTGGCATTGTATATCTCATTGCCGTCGCGATCAAGGATACGGGAAACCAGTACAGGTTCATGTGCCATACCGTCATTGATAGGTGTGCAGTAGGCGTTTACCAGTTCGAGCAGGGTGACATCACTGGAACCCAGGGCGAGGGCAGGGGTGGGGTCGAGCTTACTCTTGATACCCATATCGTGTGCCGTCTTGACTATCTGTGGGATGCCGACCTCCTGTCCTAGTTTGACGGCGACGGAGTTGATACTCATGGCGAATGCCTGTTTCAGTGTGACATTCGCATTTGAGAAACGTCCGTCGGCATTTGTGGGTGCCCATAGCACCTCTTTATTCTGTTTGGCATCATACACCTTCATGGAGAAATAGGAGTCCTGACGGGTATCACATGGGGTTATGCCCTGATTCATCGCCTCTGTATAGACAAAGAGCTTGAAGGTAGAGCCCGGCTGTCGCATGGCGGTCACCTTGTCATATTTCCACGTCTTGAAGTCAAGGTCGCCTACCCATGCCTTCACATGCCCTGTCTGTGGCTCCATGGCGATGAAGCCGCAGTGCATGAAATGCTCCATATAGCGGATGGAGTCCATGGTAGACATCTCCTTCTCGATGAATCCTTTTTCATAGTCGAAGAGCTTGACGGTATGAGGGACGTTCATATGGTAGTTGATAGAATCCTGATTACCGTTGTATTTCTGGTTCAAGAATTTGTAATATGGTAGTTTCTTGGCAAGATCTTCGATGAAGTGAGGAATTTCCTGGCCACGCTCGTCACGCCACGGATTCATATTCAACCAATGGTTGTCGAAACTCTTCTGGATGATTTTCATCTGTTTGATGACAGCCTCCTCTGCATATTTCTGCATACGGGTATCGATGGTGGCATATATTTTCAGACCGTCCCTATAGAGGTCGACATCATTCTCATTACACCATCCCCTGAGATAATTGGCCACCGCGTCACGATAATAGAGTGCTTGTCCATCGTAGTTGTTCTCCACGCTATAGTCGAGGTCGATTGGCTTTTGGGTCAGTGTGTCGTATGCCTCCCTCGTAATATCTTTATGCTTGAGCATGTTGTTCAGCACCACGTTTCTTCTGCTGAAGGAATTCTTGGGGTTGATACGCGGATTATAATAGGTGGTTGCCTTCAATAGTCCCACAAGGATGGCACACTGGTCGGGTGTAAGATTCTTTGGAGTGGTACCGAAATATGTCTTTGCCGCCGTTTTGATGCCAAAGGCATTAGAACCGAAGTCTACCGTATTAGCATACATTGTCAGAATCTCTTTCTTGTCGAAGAACATTTCCAGTTTCACGGCAGTAATCCATTCCTTGCTCTTCATGATGAGCATTTTTACGCCAGGGATATAACCGAGGAGTCCCGTAGAGTACTCCGTACGGACACGGAACATATTTTTCACCAACTGCTGTGTGATGGTAGAGGCACCACGTGCATCATGATGTACCACATAATCTTTGAAGGCAGCGAACACACCTTGGAAGTCAATACCAAAATGCTGATAGTATCGCTCGTCCTCCGTATCAATGAGTGCGCGCCAGAAAACGGGGTTGACATCGTCGTACTCCACGGGGGTACGGTTCTCGCTAAAATATTTGCCGATTAATACACCGTCGGCACTATAGAGTTCAGAAGCCTGGGTCGTCTTGGGATGCATGATGGCGTTCATGCCAGGTGATTTACCGAAGAGCCATAGGAAATTAATATCCACCATAAAGAGGTAGAGGATAAAGGCAACGATGAAGGAGGCAAAACCCACTGCCGTCTTCGTATACCATTTACGTCCCTGATACAATCTTTTATACCATAGCCAAGCTTTCTTGCAAGCCTCACAGCATTTTCCAACGTATTTGTTCATATTGCGATATAGTTCAAAATATCTTCTTTCTGTTGAGGGTGAAACCACCGCATCTCTTTGTCACGCTTAAACCAAGTGAGTTGCTTGCGGGCATAGCGGCGGGTGTTTCCCTTCATACGCTCTACAGCCTCCTCCAGCGACCAGGTTCCGTCCAGATAGGTGAAAATTTCCTTATAGCCAACTGTGTTCAACGCGTTGTTGGAACGTTTGTCCTGAAGTGATCTGACCTCGTCGAGTAGTCCCTCTGTCATCATCAGGTCCACACGCTGATTAATCCGTTGGTAGAGTTCTTCCCGTTCCCTGTTCAGTCCTATCTTAACAATACGGAAAGGGCGTTTCTTCTTCTCCATTTTACGAAAAGACGTATAGGTCGTTCCTGTCTGATAGCAGATTTCCAGGGCATGAATTACACGACGGTGGTTCTTCTTGTCTACCATCTCATAATGTTCAGGGTCCAGTCGTTTCAATTCTTCACAGAGGACCTCCAATCCTTCCTCCGCATAGCGTCTTTTCATTTCCTCGCGGATATCCTCCCTGATGGTGGGGATATCGTCAATACCATTGCAGACAGCGTCGATGTACATCATACTGCCTCCCGTCAGAAGCTGGACAGGGGAATGTTTGAACTGTTCGTCCAGTAACTTCAACACATCCTGTTCATACATGGAGGCGTTATAGTAATCATCAATACTGATGCTCCCCACGAAATAGTGTTTGACGCTTCTGAGTTGTTCCTCTGTCGGCGTTGCTGTCCCGATTTTCAGTTCCCGATAGATTTGTCGGGAGTCTGCATTGATGATTGGAATACCATAGTGTCTGGCGATATCAATGCAAAGTGCTGTCTTACCAACAGCGGTGGGACCTGTGACGACAATGAGCGTCATTATCTGATGACTCCTCGCTTAGAGTTCTCGATGAACGAACAGATATAATCCACCTCTTTTGAGTCGGGGTATTTGGCACGAGCCTCTGTGATACCATCCTTCAGAACACCTTTAGCATAGATGATACGGTATGCATCATGGATAGCCTCGATGGTTTCATTGGGGAATCCTCGACGGCGCAGTCCGATTAGGTTGACACCTGCATAGCGGATAGGCTCTTTGCCTGCAATGACATAGGGAGGAATGTCCTGTGAGGTGCGTGAACCGCCTTGGAACATAATGTAACTGCCCACACGGATGAACTGGTGGAACAGACAACAGGCGGAGATGATGGCAAAGTCGTCAATCTCCACTTCACCGGCAATCTTGGTAGAGTTGCCAATAATACAGCCGTTACCAATCACACAGTCGTGGGCAATGTGCATGTTCTCCATCAGCAGGTTGCCATTACCTACAACGGTCTTTCCCTTGGAGGCGGTACCGCGACTGATGGTCACATTCTCACGGATAGAGTTGTTGTCACCAATCTCGCAAAAAGTCTCTTCACCTTGGAATTTCAAATCCTGGGGCTTGGTAGAGATACTGGCACCTGGAAAGAACTCGTTGCCATTGCCAATTCGGGCACCGAAGTGCAATGTTACATTGTTGTAGAGCTTGTTGTTGTTTCCCATCATCACGTTCTTGTCAATCACGCAGAAAGGACCGATGATATTGTTGTCACCCAGTTTTGCCTCTGGGTCTACAACGGCTAGCGGATGTATCTGATTTGCCATATCTTATTTGTTTTTTACAATCTGTGCAGTGAAAGTTGCTTCTGCAACGACATGGTCGCCGACAAAGATATAACCTTTCATAGAAGAAATGCCGTGGCGGACAGGTGCAAGGAGATCGACCTTAAACAGGAGGGTGTCGCCTGGAACAACTTTCTGGCGGAACTTCACATCGTCGATTTTCATGAAGTAGGTCGACCAACGTTCAGGCTCCTCCAGCGTGTTCAATACGAGGAGACCCCCACACTGTGCCATAGCCTCGATTTGAAGGACACCCGGCATGACGGGCTCTTCAGGGAAGTGCCCCTGGAAGAAAGGTTCGTTGCTCGTCACGTTTTTGATACCTACGATGGTATTGGCACCTAAGGAAATTACCTTGTCGACTAGTTGCATGGGATAGCGGTGAGGCAGCAATTCACGGATTTTGTTAACATCCATGATGGGTTCCTCGTTTGGGTCATAGATAGGAGCCTGTATTTCATGCTTGCGGATTTCCTTACGCATCTGACGGGCAAACTTGTTGTTGATGGTATGTCCGGGACGAGTGGCAATTATACGACCCTTGATAGGTTTGCCGATTAATGCCATATCACCGATGACATCCAGTAATTTATGACGGGTACACTCGTTTTCCCATACTAGAGGCTTATGCTGGATATATCCTAACTCGTTGGCATCACGATGCTCTACGTGTAACATATCGGCAAGCATATCAAGGCGCTCTTGCGTGGTCTGACGCTCATAGATGACAATAGCGTTGTCCATGTCACCACCTTTAATTAGGTTTGCCTGTAACAGCGGTTCGATATCACGGACAAAGACGAAGGTACGTGCTGCGGCTATCTCTGTGACGAAGTCTTCAATCTTGTCAAGGGACGCAAATTGACTGTTGATGAACTTCGATTCAAACGAGCACATGGCGGTCAGTGAGAACTCCTCATCGGGAAGAATTGTGATGCATGAACCGGTATTCTCGTCTTTTACCTCAATCTTCTTACGGATGATATACCAGTCTTTGGGGGCGTTCTGTTCCTCAATACCTACTTCCTTGATTTTCTCCACATATTGGATTGCAGAACCGTCAAGAATAGGAAATTCGGGACCATTGACTTGAAGCATACAGTTGTCGATGCCCATCGCATAGAGGGCGGCAAGACCATGCTCTACTGTGCTGACACGGGCATCACCCTTACCTAGTACTGTACCGCGCTGGGTGTCTATCACATTTTCGGCAATCGCATCAATCACCGGTTCGCCTTCTAAGTCAATACGTTTGATTTTGTAACCGGTATTCTCAGGTGCAGGATTAAAAGTTACTGTGAGGTTCAATCCTGTATGCAGTCCTTTTCCGAAAAGGGAAAAGCTGCCTTTTAGTGTCTTTTGCTTCATATCTTATTTTTTCTTGAGTTCTTCTATTTCCTTGCGGAGGGCACTGATTTCCTTGTACATATCAGGCAGACGGCGATAGAGGGCTTTTGCCTTGAAGAAATCCTTGGGATCCATGGCAGGAGAACCAATTAGGTTCTCGCCATTGCCCTTCGTATTACTGATGACACCACACTGGGCACCCACCATCGTCTTGTCTGCTACATGGATATGTCCGGCAAACCCGGCCTGTCCACCTACCATACACCAGGAACCGATTTTAGTGGAACCTGCCATTCCGACTTGTGCAGACATAACAGTGTTTTCGCCAATCTCACAGTTATGGGCTACCTGAATGAGGTTATCGAGTTTCACACCTTTGTGAATGATGGTCTGTCCCATGGTAGAACGGTCTATACATGTGTTGGCACCGATCTCTACATTATCCTCGATGACCACGATACCCATCTGTGGGATTTTGTCATAGCCTTCTTGATTGGGAGCAAAGCCAAAACCATCGGCACCAATGACAGCACCAGCGTGAATGGTCACATTCTTGCCAATCTGACAACCGTCATAGATAACTACATGCGGATATATCATAGTACCATCGCCGATCTTTACACCTTCACCGACATAGGAAAACGGGGCAATATAGACATTATTTCCAATTTTGGCAGTCTTGGAAATGAAAGCAAGCGGGTCTATACCTGTTTTCTTGGGTAACGAGGCAGCATACATCTGCATGAGTTTCGCCACACATTCATAGGCATTCGGCACACGGATTAATGTAGCACTGACCGGCTTTTCCAGTTCTACATCATCATTAATAAGTACTACCGAGGCCTTGGTGTCATAGATGTAATGGGTATATTTGGGATTAGACAGGAACGTGATGGTTCCTTCTTTTCCTTCTTCTATTTTCGCAAAGGTATGTACGGTTGCCTGTTCGTTTCCTTCCACGCGACCACCAATAAAGTCGGCAATTTGTTTGGCTGTAAATTCCATTTTGTTATAAACTATAATATTATAAATCCTTGCAAAGATACAACATTTTTCTCAAAATCGATGATAACAGAGGTAATATTTACGTATTTTTTTAGAAAGCAGTTGCACATTTAGTATTTCAGAAGCTTTTGCAATGTCTTTTACAGTACCGTCGCTGTAAAGAATCCCGATACTGTCGTCTTCAGGATTATACATGTCCTTGCCGATCTCTGTCAGTGTTACCAAATAGTGTGTGTCATCATAGGGGATGTTCATCTGCTGGGATATTTGTCTTCTGATAGTTTCGATAAATGCTTCCGTAGGAGCCTCCTCACTGACCTCTACTTGAAAAAGGTGACGGTCAAGCATGTCTGTGGCAAGCGTAGAGAGAATGATATCGTCAGAATTTTTCCAAACCTTCATGGCACTCCAAACATCGGAGTCGTCCAAGTCGGCGAACATATGTAAGGCTTCCTCATGGGTACTAAACCATTCAGCATCAACCTCATTACGTAAAAAGTAGTCGAGGGCAGGGGTCGCGAAAACAGAACAACCGACACTTGCTAAATATTTGGCTCTCAACAGGGTATTAACAAGAATCTTCTCGTATCCGACTGCCGTTTTATGCAGGTAGACCTGCCAGTACATCAGTCGTCTGGTAGTCAAGAAATTCTCGATAGAGTAGATACCTTTCGAGTCAACAACAAGCCGGTCATCCTTCACATTCAACATCTTGATAATGCGAGCAGAACCGATGTTTCCTTCTGTCACTCCTGTAAAGAAAGAATCACGGCGCAGGTAGTCCAGACGGTCCATGTCCAACTGGCTTGAAATGAGTTGGTGGAAAATCTTGTTAGGATACTCATCCTTGAAGATGGAAATGGCAAGATTCAGTTCTCCGTGTAAGTCCTTGTTGATTTGTTCCATCATCAGCAGAGAGATGTCCTCATGTGATATACCATGAATCAGTGTATCTTCTAGAACATGGGAGAACGGACCGTGTCCGATGTCGTGCATCAGGATGGCCGCCTTCACAGCCTCAGCCTCAGAGTCAAAGATATAGACCCCTTTCTCTGTCAATGACTTGATAGCTTCTGACATCAGGTAAAAGGCTCCTAAAGAGTGTTGAAATCTCGTGTGACGGGCCCCAGGATATACCACAGAGGCCAGTCCTAACTGGTTGATGCGGCTCAGTCTTTGAAACAGCGGGTGCTGTACGATGTCATATAGCAGTCCTTTCCTGATCTTGATAAACCCGAACACGGGGTCTTTGATGATTTTATATCCGTTCATTTCTTTTTCTATGATTCTAAGTGCAAAATTACGAAAAAGCGAGGGAAATGCAAAAGATATTGACGCAAAATACTATATAGTGGAATAAAATGCGATTGGAATTACTACCAAAATTGGTCCAGAACCATTTTCTGGACGACAGGACTATGGGGAAAATGCCTTGATGTATAGAAATAAGGTTCGATTGTTTGGACATCTCAATGATTATTACTAACTTTGTGGCATGAAAATAAACTATCAGATTAATAATACTCATGTATAAGATTATGGAGAAAAAAGCAATCAAATGGTTTATCGCCACAATGATGGTTATGGCATGTTTGCATGTGTATGCACAGTCCGAAGGTGTTTCTGCCAATATTTTCGACCTCTACAATGATTTAGCAGAACAATCGTCTAACCCAGAATTGTACTATGCCATAGTGGATTCATATAAAGAGCAATTGGCTAAAGGCAGCATGTCGGATGAAGAGGTGACAGAAGCAAAGGCAGCTCTGCGAATAGCCATCTTTGATCACATGAATACTGTCCCTGCCAAGGCTGGGCAGTATGATATAACTCGCTTTGTTACCAACACAACCTTTACCAACAACAGCAAAGATGGTTGGACATTTACTAAAAACGGTGGGGGATGGCAACAAAACAGCGACTTTGAAGTGAATAATGGAATAGCTGAATGTTTTGGGAAAAATAATATGGCCGCCATCTATCAAACCATCCATGACATGCCGACAGGTACCTATACTTTGAAAGTACAAGGCTTCTATCGGAACGGAGAATGGAAACAGGCACTGGCCAATTATGAGCGTGGCAAAGATGTTGTAAAGGCATCTCTCTTTATCGATGATTCCAAAAGCCAGACATCTCCCATGAAAAGTATTTTCGAAGACGGGTGCTATATGCTCGAATGTACAAATAACAAGTCTGCCGATGTTTTTGCCATTATCAGTGGACGTGGATTCCCTCATAGTCATACTGTTAACGGTACTTGGTCATCCAGAACTCAAAATCTTGCCAAAAAGGTCATCAATCACGGGCACTATTGGAATGAGATGACGGCTTACCATGCAGGCGGAAACCTGACGATTGGTATCACGCTGTCAGCAGGTGCACCATCAGAAAACTGGGTTATCTGTGACAACTTCCGACTGTATTATGGCCTAGCAGGTCCTGTCATCGTTTCCGACGACCCTATGATTCCGTCTACAGAGGTGTCTGATGACATGAAGGCTGATGTAATTTTAAGAAAGCACTTCACAGCAGGTGAGATGACTCCATTGGCTGTTCCATGTAACATTTCAGCATCGTATTTCCAGGCTGTCTATGGCATTGGGGCGCTTGACGAGAAGACCCGGACAGCCATTCTCTATCCGATGGATGAAGTACAAGCCAATATACCTTGCTTTGTGATGACAGCCCAAGATGTAGATGAAATAGTTGTCGAGAACACCTATGTCACTGCAGCCCAAATTGACCAGTTTCCAGTCCTGTGGGATGGTGGAGTTATCTACAGAGTTGACGAAAATACATGGAAGACAACTACAGTATCCGAGGAAGAGCGCGATGCGTCATTCTATACCCATTATGAGTACGTAGACCCTCTAAATATGGACTTTGTTGCCAACATTGAGAACTTTCGCGCTCGTCAGTTCTTGGAAAATACAGATTATTCAGACCCCAATACCCCATCTGTTATCGGTAACTATTTTAAGCCGGCGCCTCCACGTTTGGACATTCCTCACAACATCGCAATTCCCCTCCCAGCAGAAAAGGTAGTGAATGCCACTGTGAGGGTTGGCCTTCAGAGTGACTTTAGCGATGCTAAAAACCAGATAATTCTTGACAAATCATCATATTGCTATATTCCTAACCTTATCCCTGACAATACCTATTATTTTTTGGTTGAGGCAGGTGGCGAAGTGCTGACTCGGGGAAAGTTCCAGGTTGAAGGCCCTGCTCGTATGATTTATGCGCCAAGTATTAGTAATATCCGCGATCTTGGCGGTTGGACGGTTCAGGGAAACAAGCAGGTTCGCTATGGATTATTATTCCGTGGTGGTGAGGCCAATGGGCAACATTCGTCCGTATTAGAAGACCGTCAGACCCTCATGGATCTAGGTGTAGGTGCAGAAGTAGATCTTCGTTGCAGTAACCAGTATGACAGTGGGAAAGGAGAAGTTGGTACGTGCGCCTTTGGATTCGACGAAGACGATTATTATTTCTGGGAAGGTTGTCAAGACAAGGATGCTTCAAATCTCACTAATGATACTTCAAAGAAACGTTTCAAGAAATGGTTCAATTTCATTCTTAGCCATATTCGAGATGGTAAGGCTGTCTATTTCCACTGTGTATGGGGGGCTGACCGTACAGGGCTTACAGCCGTATTGCTCGAAGGTCTCCTCGGATTCTCTCAGGAGCAGATGAATCTAGAATATGAATTAACCTCTCTCTCATTCGCAGGTAACCGTCCTAAGAATGGAACTCCAGGATATGGTGACCACCAGCAAATCATTGAAGCAATCAAGCAGTACGGGGGCGAAACCCTTCGTGACAAGTTCGATACTTATTGGACACAAGAGGTTGGCATCACAATGGATGAGATAAAGGAATTCCGTAGTATCATGCTTGACCCCACTGAATCCATTGTCATAGGTAATACAAACATTGCTACATATTATAGTCCAAATGCATTGAATTTCTCATGGACAAAGGACGTGAAGGCCTATATTGTCTCAACCTTTAATCCAGAGACAGGACAGGTGACCTTGACTCGCGTGAAAGAGATCCCTGCCGAAACAGGCGTTATAGTGAAAGGGCAAGCAGGAACGTTTGATATTCCTTTAGGTGAAAGTAAATTAGTTGTTACTAATTTGCTGAAAGGAGTGACAACTCCTACTGTTATGAATAAGGAAGAGGGGGGATACACTAACTTTATCCTTGCAAAGAAGAACGGTAATATAGGGTTCTATCCGGTAAAAGACGGTTCTACACTGGGGGCCAATAAAGCCTACTTGCCATTGCCAACAACAGATATTTCTCCTGTAGCAGAATCAAAAATCAGTATGGTATTTAATGACGAAGAAGAGGACGAAGTAATAACTGCAGTCATCGAAATCGAGGATGTTACGGAGGAAAGAACAACTGACATCTATAACATCAGTGGACAACGTGTGAAATCGCTACAAAAAGGTGTGAATATCATCGGAAGAAAGAAAATATTCGTAAAGTAATTTCCCATAAATTGAAGATTTATGAAAAAGAATCCATATATACGTCCTCAGATGGAGATGCATAATCTCCAAATGAATTATATCCTTTTGACCTTTTCTGGCGATACGGAGAATTACAACATCCATGATGAGGAGGTGGATGCAGAAGAGGCTCTGTAATCTCTTTATATACAGGTACCGTCTACGATGCCTATAGGCGGTACCTGTGCCCCCTGTAGGTATGGTTTGTACAAATTGGACGGGACTGCAGGTCTATTTTTGTGACAAAATAGGGGAGTGGTTTGGTGGAATGGAAAATTAGTAGTACCTTTGCGACAGAAATGATGAAGATTATATTGCAGACAGATGTTTAGGTTCAAACAATTTACTGTTCATCAGGAACGATGTGCCATGAAAGTGGGCATGGATGGTGTGTTGCTTGGTGCATGGGCTAAAGGCGGGCAACGGATATTGGATATAGGTACTGGTACAGGCTTGATTGCCTTGATGATGGCACAGCGTTATGCGGAGGCAGAGGTCGTAGGAATAGATATTGATGAAGCATCCGTTGTCCAGGCTAAGGAAAACGTGGCAGCTTCTCCTTATAAGGAAAGGATCCATATCTTGCAGGAGGCAGTGCAATGGCATCAGGGTATATATGATGCGATAGTGAGTAATCCGCCTTATTTCTGTGATGCACTCAAAGCCCCTGATCTACGGCGAAATATGGCGCGCCATACTGATACGTTAAATTATGCGAATCTGATGCAGAAAGCCCATGAACTGCTAACTGACAAAGGGGAGTTCTCTGTGGTAGTCCCTTTTGACTATCGACAACAAATGGAGGATGAAGCTACTATTGTCGGCTTTTTCCCATATCGTGTCATAGGGGTGCGTACTGTTCTTGGGAAACCTGCCAGGCGTTATTTGTTGTCGTTTGTGAAACATCCTGTAGAAAAGGATTTCCAAGTCATCACAGTAGGTGATGAACAATATAGGCAACTGACACAGGACTTCTATTTATGAAAACCTGTACGGATGAACTCGGCAAACTGTCCTTGATAGCCGTTGAACACATTGATATCCACATCACCAGTAATACCCTGAACTTTGCCCGTGGATGACAATTGCCAATAGGCAAGTTTAACATCTGGCTTGTATTCTCCGTACCTGGCTATCCACACATTATATTTCTGTTTGATGTCCGTGGCTTTTGTCATGTGACGGAAAATAAAGTTCTGGTTGACATATAGGATAGGGCGCATTTTAGTCCGTCGTTCTACATATTCCATAAAGATGCGGATACGGCGCATGAGTTCTTCTTCACCAAGGGCATCTATTTGTGCTTCCGACGGTTCCACATCAAGGACAGGTGGGAAGTCGCCTGGGCGGAACAGGGTATTGTTGACAAAGTATGTTGCCTGCTCTAATGCTGAGGTTTTGATGGAATAGAAATGATAGGCACCGACATGAATACCTTGGGCACGGGCACTTGTATAATCCTTGAGGAAATAACGGTTACGGATAGTTGTCCCCTCTGTAGACTTGATATAGACGAATGATACGGGGAAAGTCTGTCCACCTGTGGGATGCTTCTTGCCTAACGAGAGGATGCGCAAATTCTTCCAAACGATACCGAAACGTTTACGTCCTTTTTCATGCTGGTGGCGTGAGATGTCAATACCGTAGATTCGTTCAGAGGTGTATCTTAGCCGCTCTCCCAGGAATCGATCTTTCTTCCATTCACCGATACGTAGTTGGTGGTACGGAGAGGATTCAAAGCCAAATCCCTGTCGTTTGTTTTCTTTCCACATACCTTCATAATGACTGCCGTCCCAGGCATGATAGCTGCCTTGTCCTGATGCCTGCAAACAACGGTCGAACTGTCCCGTATAGACTCCCAACGAGTCTGTACGTCTGGCGACAACGATGGTGTCATGGTCCCAGAGTCCTCTGATAAGGTGTCCTTCTGCGTCTTGCATCATCGCATTCCCGTTGAGGGGCTGATGAACATGAAAACGTCCTGACCGCCAATAGCCGCCTTTCACCTTGATAGCGATAGCAGGGCGTTCCCTGGCAGGGATGGTGTCGTATGTAATGTAACGTTTAGTGTCCGTCATCAACAAAGCCTTCAGGTGATTGCGGTGTTGTTGGAGTCTTGTATGGTATACCGCAATCAGATTATATCCCTCGTCAGCCACATCGTGAATTCGGAAATAGTAATTCATTTCCTCCAACTCTTGCTCTGTTAACTTGATGGCATGACGGATTGAGTCGTCCGAAGGGCGGTGATGGATATGCACAATAACCTTGTCTTTTATCTTCACCGATGAACGTGGATGGATAAGATGAGAATAAGGATAGGACAGTCCTAACAAGACTATCACACAGATATCGGCTATGGTGGTACGATATTTCAACGTCTTAGTCTTTCATTTCCTCTAACCAATGGTCAATCAGCCGACGGGCTATGGACAATTTTTCCGGAATCTGTGGTAAATGGTCTTTGCCAAACCATGAGCCTTTCGTCAATTCTGACCGTTGCAGGTGTATCTTTCCCCCGTCATAGTCGGCAGTGAACCCGACCATCAGTCCGCAAGGGTAAGGCCATGGCTGTGAGGCGAAGTACTTGAGGTTCTTGATATGCAGTCCGGTTTCTTCCATCACTTCCCGGTGGACAGCCTCCTCTAAAGTCTCTCCCGTCTCTACGAATCCTGCCACTAGTCCATAGTGGTCAGTACGGAAATTCTTGGCATGTACCAACAAAACCTCTTTATCCTTACGCACCAAAACGATGACTGCCGTTGCCAACTGCGGCCATATCTCTTTGCCGCAATGTTCACATTTCTTTGAGATGTCTGTATCAAAGCGCATGGGACCGCCACAGACCCCGCAGAACTTGGTATTCTGGTCCCAGTAGAGCAGTTCTTGGCATTTTCCGGCTTTCAGGTATTCTTCCGAAGACAGTTTGTAATAGCTTTGTCGAAGTCCACACATCTCATATCGCTCATCTCCTATGATAGGTTGTTCGATGCGGTAGGCTTTCTCACCATCGACATTCATTACTGTCGTCCATGGCCTAAGTTCAGTAGGCGGCTCTGTGGGAATACGATAGCCTTCACCTGTCTTTTCCAGGACCAGATCGCTTTGGCAAAATACAAAATATTTCATTCGTTGAAGATGGTTAATGCAATCATATTGTGAAGGATGAAGTAGCAAGGAATTCCTCAGCCTTTTGTAGGTCGTCTGGGGTGTCGATACCAACAGTCTCTATGTCAGTCCGTCCTACCCGGATACGATATCCATTCTCTAGCCAACGCAATTGTTCCAGGCTTTCCGCAATCTCCAATGATGATTGTGGAAGTTGCGTGATCTCATGAAGTGTCTCACGGCGATAGGCATAGATTCCCAAATGTTTCAGGAACGGAAAATGCTCCAGCCAACAGTTTTGTTCCTTGCCACGGATGAAAGGAATAACAGAACGACTGAAGTAAAGTGCGAAACCGTTCTTGTCGACTACGATTTTTGGGGAGTTAGGGTTCATGACTGCCTCCATAGACTCAAAACGCTTTCCCAAAGTGCCGATCTGAGTCTGGGGATGGTCAAACAACCGTTGGATGGTCTCTAACTGCGAAGGATGCACGAACGGTTCGTCTCCTTGAATGTTAATGATGACCTCAGCGTCAGTGTTGATTTTCTCGCAAGCTTCCTCAATACGGTCTGTTCCGCTCTTATGGTTGTTGCGTGTCATCACAGCCTTTCCGCCAAAGGTAAGGACGGCATCATAGATACGCTCGTCGTCAGTGGCAACATACGCTTCGTCCAAGGCAGTAATCGCTTTCTCGTAGACGTGTTGGATGACAGGGCGACCTCCCAATAATGCCAATGGCTTTCCGGGAAAGCGGGTCGACGCATAGCGAGCAGGAATAATTCCAATGAACTTCATGTTATTTGTTGATTTTTGTGCAAAGGTACAAAAATATCTGAATCTTGCGTTAATATACCCTAATTAATTTTGAGGGTCCCACTTTTTTTCCTACTTTTGTAGAGTTAAAAATGGAAAGAAAGATGAAACTACGAAATATATTACTTGTATTTTTGCTCTCTTTTTCTTTGGTGCTCCCTGCCCAGAAAATCACGTTGGGTTCATGTACGACAGCCGATGGTGGTGACTATAAAGGAGAGATGGTTTCTGGAAAACCACATGGCAAGGGTCGTGCGGTCTATAAGAACGGTGATTGGTATGAAGGGGAGTACGTGAAAGGAAAGCGTCAGGGCAAAGGTACCTATACATTTTCCGATGGCGAGAAATATGAGGGGGAATGGTTTCAGGACCACCAGCATGGTTTGGGGACCTTCTATTTCCAGAATAATAATAAATATGTGGGACTTTGGTACACTGATGAGCAGCAGGGACATGGTGTGATGTACTACTTCAACGGTGATGTCTACGATGGTGAGTGGAAGGCAGACAAACGCAACGGACAAGGAAAATACACCTATCAGGGAGGTGCCTATTATGCTGGTCAGTGGAAAGACGATATGAAGAGTGGAAAGGGCGTGTTTTGCTGGCCTGATGGCTCGTCGTATGATGGACAGTATCTGAATAACCTCCGTCAGGGAAAGGGTGTTTTCAAGTATTCGAACGGTGACCTCTATGTCGGGCAATGGAAGGAGGACAACCCTCATGGGAAAGGAATATATAAGTTCCAGAGCGGTGATGTTTATGAAGGAGATTATGTCCAAGGAGAGCGTACCGGACAGGGAGTATTCCGCTATGCCAATGGTGATAAATACACGGGGAACTTTTTCAATGGTGACAAACAAGGCGAGGGAATGTTGGTGTGGAAGAATGGTAATGTGTACCAGGGACAGTGGAATCAAGACAAGCCAAACGGCAGGGGAAAACTCACCATGAAGAACGGAGATGTCTTTGAGGGACAGTTCAAGGACGGGACGATTCATGGAGAAGGTATTGCCCGTTATGCCGACGGTTCCAAATTCAAGGGACAGTTCAAGGACGGGCGCCGTAACGGACCAGCCATCGAACAGGATAAGGACGGGAAGCGCTTTGAGGGCTCCTATGTGGATGACCGTCGTGATGGTCGTTTCGTAGAGAAGGATGCGAACGGCAACATTACTGCTACAGGAAATTATGTCCGTGGTCGCCGGGAGGTGGACAAGAAATAGCATATACAAATCTACTTAAATATAAATCTTTATGATTATCGACAATTTACAAAATCTGAAGAACTATGAGTCGGTGAACCCATTGTTCTCGAAAGTGATTGAGTTCTTGCAAACCCATGACCTGAACACCCTTGAGGCTGGCAAGTATGAGATTGAGGGGAAAAACCTTTTTGTCAATATCACAATGACCAAGGGGAAAACCCCTGATGAGGCAGTTATTGAGACACATGACAAGATGATTGACATTCAGATTCCGTTGTCAGCATCAGAAACTTACGGCTATACTCCCCGTGAGGCACTGCCTCTGGCAATGTATAATGCGGAGAAAGACATTACGAAGATTCCCGATCTTGCCGCCGAGAGTTATATTACCTGTCAGCCAGGCATGATGGCAATCTTCTTTCCACAAGACGGTCATGCTCCCTGTATAGCAGGTGTTCCCGAGTTTAAGAAAGCGATATTCAAAGTTTCGGTTAAGTGAGCAAAATGAGAATCATTTCATTTTTAAACGTAAAAAGTTCAAATGAAGTTTAAAGATAAAAGTAAATAGTTATGGTAACGACAAAAAAAACAACAACGAAGAAAGCTCCTGTAAAGAAGGCTATTCCAAGAAAAAAGAAGATTGAAGAGCCGCAGCATATAGGACTTGTCAGGAATGACTCATGGCTTGAACCTTTTGAGGATGCTATTCGTGGTCGGCATGACCATGCCTTGTGGAAGATAGGACAGTTGACTAAAAACGGAAGGCAGACGTTGTCTCAGTTCGCATCCGGTCATCTGTATTTTGGACTGCACAAACTTTCGAAAGGCTGGGTATTCCGTGAGTGGGCTCCGAATGCCACGGAAATCTACCTAATCGGTGATTTTAATAACTGGAAGGAATCTGAGAAATACAAGTGTAAGCGTATTGAGGGTACAGACAACTGGGAGCTCAAGCTCTCCGAGAAAGCTATTAAGCACGGAGACCTTTACAAGATGAAGGTGAAGTGGAATGGGGGAGAAGGTGAGCGTATTCCCGCATGGTGTCGCCGGGTCGTACAGGATGACCAGACAAAGATTTTCTCAGCTCAGGTGTGGAACCCAGAGAAGCCTTATGAGTTTAAGAAAAAGAACTTCAAGCCTAATAAGTCTCCACTGTTAATATATGAGTGCCATGTCGGTATGGGACAGGATGCGGAGAAGGTGGGAACTTATCAGGAATTCACGAAGAATGTCCTGCCCCGTGTAAAGAAAGGCGGTTATAACGCCATTCAGGTAATGGCTATTCAGGAACATCCCTATTATGGATCCTTCGGTTACCACGTCTCTTCTTTCTTTGCTCCCTCCAGTCGTTTCGGTACTCCAGAGGACCTGAAGGAAATGATTGACACGGCCCATAAGATGGGTATTGCCGTGATAATGGATATCGTACATAGCCATGCTGTGAAGAATGAGGTGGAGGGTTTGGGCAACCTTGCCGGTGATCCCAACCAATTTTTCTATCCAGGCGACCGTCATGAGCATCC
>CACZCT010000016.1 GCA_902779745.1 uncultured Prevotellaceae bacterium | reverse complement strand
TTCACCAGTTCCAAGTCACGATCGAAGAGCCAGCAGACCAGTCCGAGGGCGAACATATTACGACACTTCAGCATCGCCTTGTTGTCCATGCCAGAGTCTGCCAGACAGTCTTTCACCATCGTCGTCAACGGACACTGGATGACACGGTCGGGGTCAACGCCCATCTCACCTAAGTAGTCCTCACTCTTGAACTGTGCCTTCTCCAAGTCCTTGGGACCGAAGGAGTCTGTGTCAATGATAATCGTTGCCTGCGGCTTGGCATATTTCAACTGGGTCTTCAGCGCAGCAGCATTCATGGCTACCAGCACGTCACACTTGTCGCCAGGGGTATATACCTTACCAGCACCGATATGTACCTGAAAACCAGAGACACCTGTCAGTGAACCTTGCGGGGCGCGGATATCGGCAGGATAGTCGGGAAACGTAGAAATACCATTACCTACGGTAGCACTCACCGTAGAGAAGATGTTTCCGGCCAACTGCATACCGTCACCGGAATCACCAGAAAAGCGAACAACAACCTGTTCAAGCTCTTTTACTTCTAATTCAGCCATAAAGTATCTTATTTACTTTTACTTTCTCAAAAACGGATGCAAAGTTACTATTATGTGAGCAAAACACCAAACAAATTGCAATAAAAATGCAGTTTTGGAATAAAAAAACCCCATAAAACTGCATTTTTATTCATGTTATTATTTCTTCCTGCCAAAGTCCGCAGGAACCTCACCCCATTGTTGTGTCTCCCATTTGATGATAGGGTTATGCCATTGATGGGTTTGAAGCCATCGTTCAGCACGAAGGATGATCTGAAAGAGTTCTTCAGTCTCTGGGGTACGCTCCAACTTGGTCTTACACTTTCGTTTGTTCACCCAGAGAATGGCATTATAGGAGTCGCTATAGATGGTTTTGTCATGTAGTCCTTGTTGTTGCATCAAGGCAAGGGCATGGACGATAGCCAAAAACTCTCCGATATTATTAGTGCCTTTCATCGGACCAAAATGGAACACACGTGCACCTGTCGCCAAGTCTATTGCCTGATATTCCATCGGACCAGGGTTACCACTACAAGCAGCATCCACAGCCCATGCATCTGCCTTCACTTCCATTGGAAGCGGCAAAACAGTATCGTGTCTATAGTCTGGAGGGTTCTGCATCACATGCGTTCTGGGACTTCGATGCCAAGGAGGGCCATACCATTGCGGATGATCTTGCCAACATTACGAGCAATAACCAGACGTACCTGACGTTTCTGCTCGTCTTCCTCGTTGAGGATGCTATAATCGTGATAGAACTGGTTGAAGACTTTCGTCAACTCATAGCAGTAGTTAGCAATACCGCTAGGTGAATAATCCTTGCCTGCCTGCTCAACAGCAGCACCATATTCACTCATCTTCTGGATGAGTTCTACTTCTTTTTCATTCAGAGTGCTCAGAGTACTCAGAGAACTCGGAGAACTCTGAGCCTTTCTCAGAATACTACGAATTCTCGCATAGGTGTACTGGATGAAAGGACCTGTGTTGCCATTGAAGTCAATAGACTCCTCTGGATTAAACAGCATATTCTTGCGGGCATCCACTTTAAGAATGAAATATTTCAGGGCGCCCATACCCACGATGCGGGCTATCTCGTTGCGCTCTTCTTCCCCCATATCGGCAAACTTACCCAGTTCCAAGGAAGTCTTCAGCGCATCGTCAATCATCAGTTGCATGAGGTCGTCAGCATCCACTACTGTTCCTTCACGACTCTTCATCTTACCATTAGGCAGTTCCACCATACCATAAGAGAAATGCACGAGTTCCTTACCCCACTTGAAACCTAAACGGTCGAGCAAGATAGAGAGCACTTGGAAATGGTAGTTCTGTTCGTTGCCTACGACATAAATCATCTTGTCAATGGGATAGTCTTGGAAACGCATCTCAGCAGTACCGATGTCCTGCGTCATATAAACGCTGGTACCATCGCTACGCAGCAACAGTTTCTGATCGAGTCCCTCATTAGTCAGGTCTGCCCAGACACTGCCATCCTCATGACGCTCGAAGAGTCCTTTGGCAAGTCCCTCCTCTACTTTTGCCTTACCTTTCAGATAGGTCTGCGATTCATAGTATATCTTATCGAAGGAGACACCCATCATCTTATAGGTCTCATCAAAGCCAGCATATACCCAGTTGTTCATCTTCTCCCAGAGAGCACGTACCTCTGGATCGTTCTGTTCCCATTTGACGAGCATCTCATGCGCCTCCTTGATGAGTGGAGCCTCCTGCTTGGCCTTCTCTTCATCCATACCTTGGGCTACGAGTTCCTTGATTTCCTCACGATAGTGCTTGTCGAAAGCCACATAGTAATCGCCGATGAGGTGGTCGCCTTTCTTGCCAGACGACAACCAAGCGAGCATCGACTTACAGATATGGATACCACGGTCGTTGACGATGTTCGTCTTTACCACCTTATTGCCATTAGCCTGCATGATCTGCGCCAATGACCAACCCAGAAGGTTGTTGCGGACATGTCCCAAATGGAGGGGTTTGTTGGTATTGGGCGATGAATATTCAATCATGACGAGAGGACTATCTGCAGTAGCCTCTTTCTCTCCATAATGCTCATCAGCATCCATATCGGCCAGCAGGGAGAGCCATGCGGCAGGAGCAATGACCAGGTTCAGGAAGCCCTTTACGACATTAAACGCAGCAATAGCCTCGCAGTTGTCTACCAGATACTGTCCTATCTCTTGGGCAGTCTGCTCAGGATTCTTCTTGGAAATCTTCAAGAAGGGGAAAACGACGAGTGTCAGGTTACCCTCAAACTCACTGCGTGTCTTCTGCAACTGTACCATCTTCTCTGGTACTTCTTGCCCATATAAAGCCTTGACGGCTTGTTGGGCGGCATTCATGATTTGCGATTCAATATTCATTTGGTATACCTCTTTAATCGTGAAATCATCCACATGGCGCATGCGGATGATTTAAGGATGTTGTCCAAGGCGGATTCGAACCACCACAAACAGAACCAAAACCTGTTGTGCTACCATTACACCATTGGACACCCGGATGTTTATTATCGTTAGCGGCTGCAAAGGTAGTGGTTTTTCATGCCACCACCAAATTTTTAGCCAATTATTTCACAATCAGCAGATAATAATTCTTTTTACCTTTCTGAGCCAGCAGATACTTTCCGTCAATCAAATCATCCGTTGTCACAGGACGATTCTGGTCCATCAGTTTCTCCTTGTTCAGACTGACACCACCGCCTTGTACCATCTTACGCATCTCACCCTTAGAGGGGAAGACAGGTGCGACAGTCGTGAAGAGTTCGATGGCAGCCTGTCCAAGTTGGTCTTTGGAAATCTCAAACTGAGGCACTCCGTCGAAGACATCCAGGAAAGTCTGTTCATCCAGCTTCTCCAGTCCTTCTTTTGTCGACTTGCCGAAAAGGATGTTGCTTGCCTCAATGGCAGTATCAAGTGCCTCCTGTGAGTGTACCATCACAGTGACTTCCTCTGCCAAACGGCGCTGAAGGACACGACGACCAGGGTCTTGTTTGTGCTCCTCAACAAGCGCATCAATCGTCTCCTTCTCCAAAGAAGTGAATATCTTGATATAGCGCTCTGCGTCCTCATCACTGACATTGAGCCAGAACTGATAGAATTTATAAGGAGTCGTACGAGCAGAATCAAGCCAGATATTTCCACTTTCTGTCTTTCCGAACTTCTTACCATCACTCTTGGTAATCAACGGACAGGTCAGTGCAAAGGTCTCTACCTCGTTACCCAAGGTACGACGAATCAACTCCGTACCTGTTGTCATGTTACCCCACTGGTCGTTACCACCCAACTGGAGTTTGACGCCATAATGCTGATAGAGATACAAGAAGTACGCTGCTGTACACTTTCTTTTGCCATCATATAATTGACTGTGATATGCTTACCAACCTCACGGGCAAAATCAAGGAAAGTGAAGTCCTTCATCCAATCATAGTTATTCACCATGATAGCGGCATTCTCTTCTTTTGATTCGAAATCGAGGAACTTAGCCACCTGTTTCTTGATGCATTCCTGATTATGACGCAAGGTCTCGTCGTTGAGTAGGTTACGCTCCTGGCTCTTACCAGAAGGGTCACCAATCATACCAGTAGCACCACCTACCAGGATAATCGGTCTATGTCCGCAACGCTGTAAATGGCGAAGCATCATGATTCCACATAAGTGACCGATATGCAAGGAATCTGCCGTCGGGTCAGTACCCAAATAGGCTGTTACCATCTCTTTCTGGAGCAGTTCCTCGGTACCTGGCATCATCTGTGCCAGCATACCACGCCAACGAAGTTCTTCAACAAAGTTCTTTTTCATTATCTTTTATCTTTAAACTCTAAACTATAAACTTTTCAAGGCACTGGATCATATCCACTTCCACCCCAAGGGTGACATCTTAGTATCCTTTTTACTGCTAGATAAAGTCCCTTGACAGGTCCGTGTTTCAGCAACGCTTGTCGTGCATATTCACTGCAAGTGGGTGTGAAACGGCATGAGGGAGGCGTATAGGGTGAGATGGCTACCTGGTAGAAACGGATGGGAAGCAATAATATCCATACCATTGTTCGGGAGATATAATGCAAAAGCCGTCTCATAACTTTTCCGTAATCCGTTGTATTAATCTCTCCATCCTGTTAACCATTTCCGCTGAACTGTACAAACTGTCGGCAAGCCAGATAAAGGCTATGATAACAACCCGTTGGGGATTCTGTTCCAGTTTGTCGTACAACGGCTGTTTTGTCAGTCTGTAAGCCTCGCGTATCTGGCGTTTGACACGGTTACGCTTAACCGCCCGTTTAAAATGACGCTTGGAGACACTTACCAGAATCTGTACCGGTGCCTCCTGTCCGTCACGCTCTTTCTCCATCCATACTACCCGTATAGGGAAGGCTGCCATGGAGTGGCTGCCTGCTCCGTTGAAGAGACGGTCTGTGAGTTTCATGCTGCACAACCGTTCCCGCTTCCTGAGCGTATGGGCTGCCATTTATTAATATTAATAAGGTGTTTATTTCTGTTTTTCTAACAGGAAATGCTGTAAAGCACTGGTCATAGAGGGGTATTTCTCAGAGGGAGCCTCAAGTTCAAGACGCAATCCGGCATCCTTGACAGCCTTTGCCGTGGCAGGACCGAACGTGGCGATAGCAATCTCCCCTTGCTTGAAGTCGGGGAAATTCTTGGTCAATGACTCTATTCCGGAAGGACTAAAGAAAACCAGCATGTCATAATCGAACGACTTGACTTCCTCTGGAGTGAAGTCATTACTTACTGTCCGGTACATGACGCATTCCTGATGTTGCAAATTCTTGCTGTCAAGCATCTTAGCCACGCTGTCGTTATGGACATCACTCATGGGAATCAGGTATTTCTCCTGCTTGTGCTTGACCATGGTCGGAATCAAGTCGTCAATCTTGCCCGTCGTTCCAAAGAACACCTTACGCTTACGGTACTGCACATATTTCTGAATATAGAGTGAGATCGTCTCTGTCACACAGAAATACTTCATGTCCTCGGGAATGGCAACACGCAACTCTTTTGCCAGTGTGAAAAAATGGTCAATGGCATGGCGTGACGTGAACACGATGGCAGTGTAGTCGAGGATATTCACCTTTTGTGTGCGAAACTCCTTTGCCGTCATACCTTCTACCTTAATAAACGGTCGGAAAACCAATTCCACTCCGAATTTCTCAGCGATATCGAAATATGGTGACTTCTCGCTGGATGGTTTGGGTTGCGAAACCAGAATTTTCTTTATCATTGGTGTCCTAAAAATTGATTTTTAAATTATTCGCTGTCATGACAAGCACGCCCCAAAAGGCGAGCAAGGGTACTATTTCGAGGGTGCAAAGGTACAAAATAATTTGCAAAGAGACGACATTTCGGTGAAAAAAGATGCTATAACACTTATAAATCGTCAGTAATTTGACAAAAAAGAGTGATATAATGATATAGAAACCTATCTTTTTAATGTCTAATTCAAAGTAGGCGCCTAACAAAATGGCAGGGAAGAAGAGTACGCCTTCAATGGTAATAATGAACAACAAAGACTTGAGCCATTGTTGATTTCTTTTACCATCAAAGAATACCAAGTTAGTGAAAGTATACAGTCCTGCCTTGAACAGGAAATATGCGATCGTTATCCCAAGATAAATGGCAATCAGCGTATATTGCGAGCGGAGGATAAAGGTGTCACCGATATAGTTGAGGGTATAGAAATAGAAAAGCAGGGAAATCAGCAGGCAGGTAATAAACACCAATGTCGTCTGGAAACGCAGTTCATTACTGGTCTCCGTAAATTCCGATGTGCCCTCACGGGGCGAATAGAAGAAGTTTTTCGCCTGTCGGGCCATGAAGCGACGGGCATTGGTAAAGGCGATGACAGAGAAGATGAAACAGGCAAGCAACAGTGACGTGATGATATCATCTTGGTGTACACTATAGGGAACGGGGTCGCCAGCCACGCCATAGCGTCCTCCTGGCAGTTCCGGATGGAAAAGAGAGTCTTTGGAGAAGAAACTCTCCCGATAGTATTGGGGAAGGTCAGCCTTCATAAGGTCCACACCAGCGTCATGACCAGGCAGGTGGAGGGTGTCTGGGTGCTCACTCCAGTGGATTTCAGAAGGTTTGAACCGTGACTGGATGGCAGAGTCCTGTTGTGCGGGTGTCGCGTCACGAGGCAACCAACTCAATACTTGGGCTGGAGTCAGCGGTCGGTGCTGGACGGCTGCAGAGTCACTTGTTGCGTCGACCGGCAGTTGGTATGCTATGGAGTCTTGCAGTAGCAATTACAGTCCGAATTCTCGTTTGATATCCTCTACGCGGTCGAGTTTCTCCCAGGTGAACAACTCGACGTCGATGATCTTAGTCTCATGATAGCGACTGGTGAACGTCTTCTTCACGATTTCGCACTGACGTCCCATGTGTCCGTAAGCCGCCGTCTCCAGATACATTGGCTGGCGTAGTTTCAGAGAACGTTCGATGGCCTTAGGGCGCAGGTCGAAGAGTTTCTCAATGCGTTTGGCTATCTCCCCGTCGGTCATGTTCACGTTGGAACGGCCATAGGTGTTGACGTAGATATTCATCGGTCTTGCCACACCGATGGCATAGCTGATCTGTACCAGCATTTCGTCGGCGACTCCTGCCGCCACCATGTTCTTGGCGATATGGCGTGCCGCATAGGCTGCGGAGCGGTCGACCTTGGAAGAGTCTTTTCCGGAGAAGGCGCCACCGCCATGAGCACCCTTGCCGCCATAGGTGTCCACGATAATCTTACGTCCGGTCAGTCCCGTGTCTCCGTGGGGACCGCCAATGACGAACTTACCTGTCGGGTTCACATAATATTTGATGTCATCACCAAAGAGGGCAAGTACTTTCTGTGAATGAATCTTCGATTTTACACGGGGAATGAGGATGTTCAGCACATCGTTATGGATGGTCTGCAACATTGCCTCATCAGCAGCGAACTCGTCATGCTGGGTAGAGATAACAATCGTATCGATACGCTCAGGGATACCCTCGTCGCTGTACTGTACCGTCACTTGGCTCTTGGCATCTGGACGGAGGTAAGTCATCTGACGGCCTTCCTTACGGATCTCGGCAAGGGTACGCACCAGCAGATGTGCCAGGTCCAATGACACGGGCATCAGACTCTCCGTCTCGTTGGTGGCATAGCCGAACATCATTCCTTGGTCACCGGCACCCTGTTCCTCATCATCCTCACGGTCCACGCCTCGGTTGATGTCTTCGCTCTGTTCATGGATAGCCGTCAGAATTCCGCATGAGTTACCGTCGAATTGGTATTCCGCCTTGGTATAGCCAATCTTCTTGATCGTATTACGGGCAATGGTCTGCAAATCGATATACACCTCACTGTGCACCTCACCCATGATGACCACCTGACCAGTGGTGACAAACGACTCACAGGCCACGCGGGCATGTTCGTCATAGGCAAGGAACTGGTCTAATATCGCGTCACTGATCTGGTCGGCAACCTTGTCGGGATGCCCTTCTGATACGGATTCTGATGAGAATAGGTAGGACATAATAATTTTTGTTTTTGAATTTGGGTGCAAAATTACTAATAATTCATAACATGACAAAATAAAACGGCCTGCTTCTTAAGAAGCAAACCGTTTTTACTTATGAAGTGAGGTAGATTATTTCGCCTCAGGAGTCATGATGACCTCCACATGGTTGCCGCTCTTCAGCATGGTGTTAAGGAAGTCACGGACGGTGTCCGTTGTCAGTGCCTCGACGGTCTTCTTATAGTCCGTATAGAAATCCACTCCGAAGTCCTTGAAAGTGGTAATGGCATTGATCCAATAACCGTTTGTCTTGGCATCCACGTCAATCTGCTTGAGCATATATTCCTTCACCTTGGCAAGTTGGTCGGCATCGACAGCCTTGCTCATATTGGCGATACCCTCATGCAAAAGGCGTACGGCAATCTCCTGCTTGTCAGGATTCATCGGGCAATATGCCTGTAACTGTGCAAAAGGCTGATGGCTGTTCAGACTGAAACTGCCACTGGCTCCGCAGGAATAGGCGGCACTTTCATCCTCACGGATGGTTTTCAGGTAAATCATGGCGAGAATCTGTCCCACTGCGTCAATCTTTACTGTATTCTCCAGTGTATACGGCATCTGGGCACGCCAGTACTCAAAAGCAGTAGCCTTGGGTGACTCTGTCTTCACCTTGAATTGGTTGACAACCTCTCCCTCTGGAGCCGTCAGAACATCCTTGAACTCCTCTGGCTTGGCACCCGTCGAGGGCAGTGAGGCGATATACTGCTCGATGAGTGGGCGGATGGACTGATCATCGAAGTTGCCACAGATAACGAAGGTAAACTGTCCTGCATCCTTGAAGCGGTCCTTGGCAATCTCTAGGATACGGTCATAGTTGATCTCGCCAAGGTCTTTGACATCAATCTGTGTGAAGCGTGGGTTATGGGCATACAAGGTGGCTGCCAAGGAGTCAGAGAAGACGGCATCTGGTGACAAGCTCTTGTTCTTCAGGCTCATATCCAACTGTGTCATGAGGTTCTGGAACTGCTTCTCATCCTTCTTCACGGCAGTGAAATAGAGGTATGCCATCTGCATCATCGTCTCGATGTCTTTCGGAGTAGAGTGGGCTGTGAGATGCTGACGAGTGAGGGTCAGCGAGAGGTCAGCATTGACTTCCTTGCCAGCCAGTGCCTTGGTCAGTTCCGTATTACTGAAGTTACCAATACCACTCATGCCGACGGCAAAGTCGAACACCTTCAGATTGGTATAGTCGGCGGCACCATAGAGTGACTTGCCGCCTCTGGCGAATGCCTGCATCTGTACCTCGTCGTCCTTGAAGTCTGTCTTCTTTAGAATGACGGTAGCACCGTTGGAGAGGGTCAGTTCCTTGTAACCGAAGGTCTTGTTCTCTGTCTCCTTGGTGATCTTACCTGCCTTGATGGTTGTCACGTCGACCAGTGGCTCGTCTTTCACGTTGTCCACGTATGCCTCGATCTTCTCGGCGCGGGCAGCGGCAATGGCGGCAGCCATATCCTGTTCAGTAGGATAGACCTTGCCTTCTTTTTCCTGTGCGAACTCCATCACAACGAGGTTGCTGTCTGTGGCGGAGATGAGTTCAGGAGCCATCATGTTGATAGCCTGTACGGGAATATTCGGTGCAATCTGCTGCATTGTCTGATAAAGTATGTCCAGTGGGGGAATAGGCTCGTTGTCCAGATAATGGTCGCGGTAGGCGTTGCCATACTCGTCGTTCTTACGCTTGTCGCGATTGGTATAGCGCTTCTCCAGTCCGCTCAGGTAGTCTGCCTTGGCACGCTCGTACTCTGTAGCGGTGAAACCGAATTCACGGGCACGTTTTGCCTCCCGATAGAGTACCTGGAGGGTCTCCATGTCCTTACCTTCTTTAGGAATACCAATTAACTGGAAACAGTCCTTGGTTCTTGATAACAAATAAGTACCATCACCTGCAAAAGCCTGGAAGAAGGGGCAAGACTCCTCTTGTGCCATTTCGTTCAGGCGTTGGTTCATCATCTGGGAGATGACACTGACGGCATAGTCCTGGATAAGATATCCTATGTTGGATTTCTCCTCTTTGGGAGTAGCGTCATGTTTCATCATCATCATGATTTGGCTCATTTGCATCTCCTTGTCTTTTTCGAAGACATAGATAGCCTCCTTATTGTCAGGGACAGACTCCGGGATGACTTTGGGGGCATCGGGGGCGACCTTGATATCTCCGAAGAGACTCTTGATCTGTGCCTCGATATGGTCCACATCGATATCACCAACCACGATGATGGCCTGATTGTCGGGACGGTACCATTTTTGATAATAGGCACGGAGCGTCTGGGGCTTGAAACTGTCGATGACACTCATCAGACCGATTGGCATGCGTTCACCATACTTAGAGCCAGGATACATCTTCGGCAGGGCACGGGTAATCATACGCTGTGAGGGACCCTCGCCCAGTCGCCACTCGTTATGGACGACGTCACGTTCTTTGTCAATCTCTTCTGGCTCCAGGGAAAGACCGTTCGACCAGTCTTTCAGTATCAGCAGACAAGAGTCTACTGCTGTAACACGCTTCGTAGGAACGTCGCAGACGCGATAGACGGTCTGGTCGATGCTAGTATAGGCATTTAGGTCGCTACCGAACTCTACACCCAGTGAGCGGCAGAACTCAATGATGCCATTACCCTTGAAGTGCTCAGAACCGTTGAATGCCATGTGTTCCAGGAAATGGGCAAGACCGCGCTGGCTGTCATCTTCGTTGATGGAGCCCACACGTTGTGCGATGTAGAAGTTAGCCACATGTTCAGGATACTCGTTGTGGCGGATGTAATAAGTCAGTCCGTTGTCCAGCTTACCGATACGTACGGCGGGGTCAACGGGAATCGGCGGCAACTGCATTTCCTGTGCCACCATGGCCGTAGTGCAGAAAATCATGACTACAGCAACAAAAAGTTTTCTAAGTTTCATTGGTTATGTTTATTAATGATAAAAAATCGGTTTGATTAAAAGACGCACAAAGATAAGGAAAAACTACACACAAAGTTGCAAGATGTTTCACATTTAACGTTTCTTTATATTGCGGGGATGGTGTTCCAGTATCTCCTGACGGAGTGTGGACATGTCGATATGAGTATATATCTCCGTTGTTCCTATCGACTCATGACCCAGCATCGCCTGTATGGCGCGCAGGTCGGCACCACCCTCCAAGAGTGCCGTGGCAAAGGAGTGGCGCAGGGTGTGGGGTGAGATGGTCTTGGTGATGCCGGCCAACATTGCCTGTCGCTTGATCATGATGAGGATCATGGTACGTGTCAGATGGGCACCGCGACGATTCAGGAACACATAATCTTCCTCGCCGGGTTTGATCTTCATGAGGTTACGGTCATAAGTCCATTTCCTTATTTCTTCTAATGCCTTGGGCGAGATAGGTACCAGGCGTTCCTTCGCCCCCTTGCCCATGATTCGTACGTATTGCTCCTCCTTATATATATTAGAGAGCTTCAGGTTGACCAGTTCACTGACACGCAAGCCACAGGAAAAGAGCACTTCGATGATGGCACGGTTGCGCTGTCCCTCCCATTTCGAGAGGTCGATGGAGTTCTCCAGCATATCCACCTCCTTGGTGGAAAGCACTTCCGGCAGATGTTCTCCCAATACCGGGCTCTCCAACAGTTCCGAGGGGTCGTCCTCCCGGTAGCCGTCTGTCTGCATAAAACGGAAGAAACTCCGTACCCCACTCAGGATACGGCACTGTGAGCGGGGATGGATGCCGATGTCGTGCAGTGTCGCCGCGAAATGCTGTAGGTCTCCTAGTTCTACCCCATAGATGTCTTTCCCTTCACGTTCCAGATAGACCAACAGCTTCTGCAGGTCACGCAGGTAGGCATCCAGTGTGTTGGGTGAGAAACCGCGTTGCAGTTTCAGGTAGCGTTGGTAGTTCCTCACAACATTTACCTGCGAATTCTTGCCTGTTTCCATTTTATTTTGTACTTTTGTCCGCAAAAGTACAAAATATTTCCGAAATATGAAAATATTGATTATCAATGGTCCTAACCTCAATCTGTTGGGCACTCGTGAACCGGGCATCTATGGCTCTTCCTCTTTCGACCAGTACCTGCCCCAGTTACAGGCACGGTATCCCGAGGTGGAACTGGAGTATTACCAGAGTAATGTGGAAGGTGAATTGATTGACAAGATGCAGGAGGTGGGCTTCACCTATGACGGCATTGTCTTGAACGCAGGTGCCTATACCCATACCTCTGTCGCCTTGCACGACTGCATCCGTTCCCTGAAGGCACCTGTCATAGAGGTACATATCTCCAATGTCCATCAGCGTGAGGAGTTCCGCCACCACTCCATGATTTCCGCAGCCTGCAAGGGTGTCATCTGCGGCTTCGGACTAGACTCCTATCGGTTGGCTGTCGAAGCGTTAAAAGGATGACTCTCGACGACTACATCCTCCGGCATATCGAACCAGAACCGGAGTATCTCTATCGGCTCTGGCGTGCTACCAATATCCACATGCTGCATGGCAGGATGGCATCCGGACATCTGCAGGGCAGACTGCTCAAGATGCTGGTGCAGATGATCCGTCCGAAGAATATCCTGGAGGTAGGCACCTTCAGTGGCTATTCTGCCCTTTGCATGGCAGAGGGACTGGAGGACGACGGCCATCTCTATACTTTCGAAATCAATGACGAACAGGAGGAGTTTACGCGTCCTTGGATAGAGAACGCTCCTGTTGCCGACAAGATCACCTTCATTATTGGTGATGCCATCACCGAAGCACCTAAACTCGGCATTGCGTTCGACATGGCGTTTATCGACGGCGACAAGCGCACGTACCGGGAGACGTATGAGATGACGCTCTCCATCCTCCGTCCAGGAGGCTTCATCCTCGCTGACAACACCCTCTGGGACGGGCATGTCATTGATGCCTCCTACCAGAAAGACCGGCAGACACAAGGTATCGTTGCCTTCAACGACTACATACAGCAAGACCATCGCGTAGAGCAGGTCATCCTGCCGCTTCGAGACGGTCTTACCTTGATTCGGAAGCGATAGTTTCCGAGTTATCTTCAGATGATTCTGACTACTCTGATTATTCCGTTTTTTCATCATCGTTGCTCTGATAGTCTTAGTAGGTTGTTCCGATAGTCCGCGTACGTTATTCCAGGCATCGGAATACCCTCATAGCCTATATTGGAGTAAGGTACGGGCTATATCCCCGTGATTTTTGCCGTCTGGAGAGCGGTAACGGTAACAGTAACAGTTAGGTTTTTACCGGTTTTTACAATACAATGGATGTAAGAGTGTTATATAAAATTATACTATATATATTATTATATATAATAATATATATAGTATAATTTCTATAGACATTTTTCTTTTATCTCTTCAAACCTAACTGTTACCGTTACCGTTACCGCTTCTAACCTGCGTTGAAGGTAGGCTGCATCTCGGAAAAAACTGAATTAATTTGGTTTTTCTCTCGATTTAGGTAAATTCCTCACGCTCAAAAATGAAAATACATTCTCATTTTCTTCGCTTAATCGGAATTTTGCACTACCTTTGTCCCCGAAAAAGAAACAGAGACTATGCAAGAAACCAGACAGAATAAGATTGCACGCCTGTTGCAGAAGGAACTGAGCGTGATTTTCCAAGAGCAGACGCGTACGATGCACGGGGTGATGGTCAGTGTCACCCGTGTTCGTGTCAGTCCCGACCTCAGTATCTGTACGGCTCATCTGAGCATCTTCCCCAGTGAGCGTGGCGAGGAGATCATGGCGAATATCAACAAGAACGAGAAACAGATACGGTATGCATTAGGTACCCGGGTGCGCCATCAGTTGCGTATCATCCCTGAGTTGCGCTTCTTCATTGATGACTCCCTCGACTATATCGACCGTATCGACGAACTGCTGAAGAAGTGAACTTCCCGTTTTACATCGCCCGTCGTTACCTCTTCTCCAAGAAGAGTACCAACGCTATCAATGTGATCAGCGGTATCTCTGTCGTGGGGGTCGCTGTGGCGACGATGGCATTGGTGGTGACGCTGAGCGTGTTCAACGGTTTTCATGACATGATTGCCTCGTTGTTTACCCAGCTCGATCCGCAACTGAAGGTGACTCCCGTCAAGGGAAAGACGGTGGCAGCAGATGATTCGCTGCTGACGCGTATCCGCCAACTGCCGCAGGTGGAGGTTGCCACGGAGGTCATGGAGGACCAGGCATTGGCGGTCTATGGTGATCGTCAGGCGATGATTCTACTGAAAGGTGTGGAAGATAACTTCGACAAGTTGACGCACATCCGTGAGGTACTGGAAGGTGACGGTGAGTATGCGCTACATGCCGCCGACATGAACTACGGTATCCTGGGTATGGGTGTCGCCTACCAATTAGGTACGGGCTATACGTATGAGCATCCCCTGAAGATCTATGCTCCCCGTAGGGAGGGTCAGCTCAATATGGCGAACCTGCAGGAGGGATTCGTGGAGGATGATCTCTACTCACCGGGAGTCCTGTTCAGTATCAAACAGGGTAAGTACGACAAGCGCTATATTATCACCTCCATCGCTTTCACCCGACAGTTGTTCGACCAACAGGGTATGATCTCCTCCTTGGAGATGCGCCTGAAGCCGGGCAGTGACTTCGACAAGGTCAAGGCGGAGATGCAGGAGATTGCCGGTGACCGTTTTGCGGTCCGTGACCGTTATGAGCAACAGGACGATACGTTCCGTATCATGAAGATAGAGAAACTGATGGCATATATCTTCCTGACTTTCATTCTGGTAATTGCCTGTTTTAACATCATCGGCAGTATCTCCATGCTGATGATTGACAAGAAGAACGATGTCGTCACCCTGCGTAACTTAGGGGCTTCCGACCAACAGATTGTCCGTATATTCCTGTTTGAGGGACGTATGATATCTTTCATGGGAGCTTTCATCGGCATCGCCGTCGGACTCCTGCTCTGTTGGCTGCAACAGGAATACGGTATAGTACGGTTAGGCAAGACGGAGGGCTCCTTCATCGTTGATGCCTATCCCGTCAGTGTTCATCCCTGGGATATCATCGTTGTCTTTCTCACGGTTATTGCCGTGGGCTTCCTCAGCGTGTGGTATCCCGTCCGCTATTTTGCCAAGCGTTTGCTAAACTGATCCGATTGTAATCGTGTATTTCGACATGAAGGAAGCTCCGGGCTGCAAGTGGTTCATGAGGGGCTTGTCCTTGAACTCTCCCTGATAACCCCGTGGGTCACCGATGCCATACCAAGGCTCTATGCAGACGAAGGGAGCGTGTTTGTCAGAAGGACTCCAGAAAGCACAGACAGGTGTCTTGTAGTCGACCGTAACGGCTGGCTCGCCATTGACATCCATCAGCATGGCACGGTGGGTCTGGCATTTGTGGATCTTCACGGAGTCGTTGCGGAAGAAGTTATTGTTGATTTCCAGGATACCCTTCTCTGCCTCCAGCGGGATTTCGACCATGTCGTGGCTGCCGTCCGCATAACTCTTGAGAACATCCATAGGCTCCTCGTTGTCGAGTTTGATGATGCCCTCCAACTTTCCTCCAGGCATGTTAAAGGCAGGGTGTCCGCCAATCTGGAAATGAATCTCTTGGGTGTCGGTATTCTCGACATGCCAGATGACATGTACCTTGTTGTCTTCAAGGCGGTAGGTGACGGCGAGGTTGAAACGGTAGGGATAGACTTCCAGGGTCTCTTTACTGTCATGGAGGGCGAAGGTGACTTTCTCGGGAGTTTGGCTAATCAGCGTAAACTCCATGTCACGGGCAAAACCATGACGGGGTAAGTGGTATTCTTTGCCATCGACGCGGTAGGTATTGTCATTCACGCTGCATACCAACGGGAAGAGGATGGGGGAGTGCCGGTTCCACTGCTCTCCTGCCTGCCATATATATTCCCTGCCTTCATAGTCTTTCACACTCTGGAGTTCGGCTCCTTTGCTTGCGATCTGAATGGTTAGCGTGTCGTTTTTTAGTTCTATCATATTCTTTTGGTTTATTGTTTGTTGTTCTTCTCTGCCTCCTTGGCAGCCTTTTCTGCCTTTCGCGCCTCTTTCTCGGCTTTCTTCTGTGCCTTGCGTTCCTCCTTCTCCGCCTTCTTCTGTGCCTTGCGCTCCTCCTTCTCCGCCTTCTTCTGTGCCTTTAGGGCTGCTTTGTCGTCATCGGTTTTTTTTTCAAAGAGGTGGAAGCGGATGCCTGGCTTGATCTTCGTCTTCTGCATCTCGTCCGTACTGGTGAACGAGAAGGAGCAGAGGATATCAGCCAATTTTCCCTTCATATTGATCTTACCCTCGGCAACGGCACCGTCACTGACGATATGGGCGGCGATATCGGAGAACGTCGCAAACTTGAATTTTGCCTTCATGACGAGGGCATCGATTTGTCCGATAGGCAGTTTACCGCCTTTGAGACGACGCATCTGGGCAGTACGTGGTTTGGAGATGTCGAAGCGGAAACCTGCCCGGCAGGTGATGGCGCCGAGGTCGGGATAGTCCATGGCCTGTCCTAGTTCGAAGTCAGTGGTCTGTATATTGCCGAGGAGGTATTTGTTATTCTCGTCGAGGGTAAAGGAGAAATTCAGCCGTCCCTGTCTGGTGGCGATGATGCCCCGGAACTGTTCTTTCTTCCAGACGACATTGAACGAGCCCGTATAGCGGATAATCCCCAGGCGGTTCAGTTGTTTCATCATGAATTTCTTCACGGGGAACTGGTTGATGATACGTTCGACGGTGGCAGGTGTCGTCACCATATGTTCCACGTTGAAATGTACGTTGAGCTTGTATTTGTCCTTCAGCCCTTCGATGCCGCCGGAAGCTTTGATCCTGAGACTGTTGTCCGGGGTCTTTACGATGACGTCCCGGAAGACGAGGTTGCTGTCCGTGCCGCTGAACTTCGTGCTCAGCCAAAGGGGTTGCTTGAATCCTACCAGGACAGGGGCGAAAGGCTTCGAGATATCCGTCAGGAGAGTCGTGCCGGTGATGTCGGAAGTGGAGAAGGTAAAGGGGATTCCCTTCTTCTTGCTCGGCAGTTGGACGACTCCCTTGTCGAAGTTCAGGGTAGTGTTCTTCATGCCAACCGTCATCTTACTGACATGCAATTTCCCGTCGATATGCTTGAATTGTCCGTGCACGTCGGTGATATGGAACCCGGAGGCGAGGTCGTTGACATCACAGGACACCAGTGTACCGCAGATACTGTCCTTGTCGGCATGGTGTACGTTCAGTTTCAGGCAGGCGACGACATTCAGGTGTCCGTCGTCAAACCAGCCCCGTTTGGGTTTTCCCGTCCGCTTATGCGGCAGATGGTTATCTGTCGTCAATCGGATGCTGTCGACAGTGATGGCGTGAATGTCCTTCGTTCCTTCATAGGTGATGGCATCGACCACCAAATGGTTGTCGACATGTGTGGAGTCTTTTTTCTTGATACGTACCCATGAGGTCTCCAAGCGGCGGATCTCTCCAGACTGTTTTCCCCGCCACCCTTGGTGGTATTTCAGCACCCCTAAGGAATACTGGTTCTCGTTAAAGGTTACCTTTACGTCCTCAATAGTGACCGTTTTGAGGTCGACCTTGAATTTAGACTTTTTCTTCTTCTCACCAGTCTCTTTTTTCTCTCCACTCCCCTCTTTTTTCTTAAAGGCATCGATGACAAACTGGAAGTTGGCGGGTTCTTCGGGAGAGGGCTTGAAGAGTTGGGCATATAACCCTCTGACGGTAACCTCGTTGAGGATGAGTTCCTGCTGGAAGAGCAAGGGGAACATCTCGACTTCTGCAGACAAAGTCTTCAGTTCCAGCATCCTCCGTTCCTCTCGGTCGTCGACACGGAGTCCGAAAAGACGAATGTCGTCACGGAAGAAACCGATACGGATGCTGTCTATCTCCACCTTCGTCTCCAGTTTCTCCGCCAGCATCTCCGTGGCATAATGGAGGATCTTGTCCTGGATGGAGGAATTGTTAATAAGTCCCACTGCCCCTATGACGAGGACAATGAAGAGAATCACGAGACCACCTGCGATTTTCAGGGTGGTGAGGAGGGCTTTCTTGACAGATACCATACTGAATTTAGTTATTTGTTTGCAAATATAGTGCTTTATTTCTGATTTCCATCCTTTTTTTCTGGTTTTCTCGTAAGAAACATTTAATTTTGCAGCATGAAAAAACGAATGCGATGCATCCTCTTACTCTGTCTGCTCTGTCATCACGTGATGGCACAGGAGGATTTCCTCAGGGCACGTGATGCCGTGAAGCGGGATGGATATCCTTTTTGGGTCTATACGCCCAAGGACTATGAAGCCTATCGCTCGACCACCCCGTTGATTCTTTTCCTTCATGGAGCCAGTCTGTGTGGCACTGACCTCAACAAGGTGCTGCGCTACGGACCGTTGGATGCCGTGAAGATGGGGCTGGAGGTGCCCGCCCTCATCGTGGCACCCCAGAATCCCAAGGGACACTGGGACCCTCAGAAACTGAACGACATCCTGGAATGGATGGCAAGACACTATGTCTACAACCCCCAGCGCGTCTATGTCATCGGCATGAGCCTTGGCGGCTATGGTGCCCTTGACATGGCAGGCACGTATCCGGACAAGATTGCCGCCGCCATGGCACTCTGCGGCGGGACTACGTTGAGAGACTACCGGGGACTGGGCGGGCTGCCCCTGTGGATTATCCATGGTACCGCCGACCGTGCGGTGAAGGTGGAGGAGTCGAAGAAAGTCGTGGAGGGAATGCACCGGCTGGGCGTTGACGAGCGGTTGCGCTATGAGTGGATAAAGGGTGCCTCTCATGGTGACCTGGCGCGTTATTTCTATCTGGTCAGTACCTATGACTGGTTGTTTATGCATACCCTAATAGAACCTCGTCGGCCAGTGGATACCTCGATACAGATTACGGCGGAGGAGAAGGCGAATGCCTATCAGCAAATCAAGCGGCGCAAGGGTGAGTTGCGTATCGAGTAAATATTGAAAAATTGCTAACTTTTGCGCTAATTTGCAAAATATCAAGGTGTTTTGCCAAATTATTTGTACCTTTGTGCCCGATAACAATCTATTGAGCCTATATGTATAAACTAATAATCGTTTTGTTGTTGGCACTTTTAGGTAGTCCGGCACCTGCCCAGCAGAAGGGAAAGGCCACCTTTTATACCCGTAAGTGGGATGGAAGGAAGACCGCCAGTGGTGAACGCCTGTATAACGATAGCCTGGTATGTGCCCATAAGACCCATAAGTTCGGTACCCTCCTGTTGGTAAGGAATCCTGCCAATGGAAAGGAGGTGGTTGTGAAAGTCATCGACCGTGGTCCATATGCGAAAGGACGTATCATCGACCTCTCCATCCGTGCCGCCCGTGAACTGGACATCCTTAGTCAAGGCGTAGCCGTCGTGGAGGTGTCCGTGTATAAGAAGCCGACAGAAGTACCATATAAACCTGAAAATATCGAACTGCCTGATTTGGAGATGGAGGTGACACAGGGAAACTCTATCGTTCCCCAGTGGCAGGATTCGATCGTGAAGAACCAGAAGAAAGAACAGCCATGAGACAAAATGTCGTTGTAGTCGCCGTATTACTGCTGTTGGCAGGATGCACGGGACGGAAAGCCCCTGTTGCAGGAGAGGCAGACTCAACCCAAACAGAACCAGAGGTTCCTGTAGAACAACTTTTCCTCCCGGATACGGCGTATGCTTCCGCGGAGGTTGTGGAATATGTGGTGGAGGACGAGGATTCCGTAGCAGCACCCTTGAAAGACTTGGACGACCGCTATGAGGGGAAGGAGGGCGTGTATGTGTTTCGTAAGGACTTGCGCCGTGACGCTCATTTCGGAGGTCGTGTGAAGGGTATTCCTGACACTATTGTTGTTGCGTGGGAGTTTGCCACGGCATACGACACCACCCATACCCGTTTCGGTACATGGGGAGGCGGCAGCGGATGGACAGGACAACCGCTCTATGTGAAATGGACGGACAGTCAGATGGCACAGTTTAGGAAGTCGTCACCGGGACTGACCGCTGATTTCGCCAACGAGGAGATTATCGTGGGTTCTCTTTGTGGCAAGGGCTATTTCATCAATTACCAGACGGGCAAGGCTTCGCGTGAACCCCTGGACCTGGGGAATGTGGTGAAGGGAACAGTAGGACTGGACCCCGAATACTATAACCTCTATGTAGGACAGGGCGTACCCCGTCAGGCAGGACCTTTCGGACATCAGGTCTTTGACCTCTTGAAACACCAGCGCACCTTCTTCTTCGGACCTGATCCGAAGGCATGGCGCGGATGGAACGCCTTTGATTCCAACAGTATCGTGGCAGGCGGATACCTCTTCTGGTGTGGCGAGAACGGCAGTGTCTATAAGTATGAGCGCAGCCAGGGTTCCCTCCGTCGTGTCAGTGTGATGCGCTATCGGGTAGGCGGTATGGCACCGGGTATCGAGTCGAGCCTGTGTGTCTACCGGAACTACGGCTATTTCTCCGACAACAAGGGCAATGTCATCTGTATCAACCTGAACACGATGAAACCGGTATGGTATTATGACAACCATGACGATTCCGATGGTACGATGGTCTGTCGGGAAGAGAACGGGGTACCCTGTCTGTATACGGCTTGTGAGGTCGACAAACAGGGAGAGTCGGGTATCTGCCATTTCATCAAGCTCAATGGACTGAATGGAGAACGGGTCTGGGAGACGGACATCCCCTGCCGTCGTATCAACCTGCCGGACAAGACGCTCGACGGCGGAATGTATGCCAGTCCCTTGATTGGTGATGGTGACTGTAAGGACATGATCTTTGCCAATATTTGTCGTAATGGCTCCTCCCATTCCGGTGGTGAGTTGACGGCATTCAGTACGAAAGACGGAAAAGTCCTCTATACCGTTCCCTATGGACAGTTTGCCTGGTCGTCACCCATTCCGTTCTATAACGAGAAAAACGAGATGTTTGTCTTCACGGGTGATGCCTCTGGTATCCTCCGTATCATCCGGGGCAAGACGGGAGAGGTGGTTTGTAAGAAAGTGGTGGGCTTTAATTTCGAATCTTCGCCCATTGCCATCGGTAATACGGCAGTGGTAGGCTGTCGCGGTAATAAAATTTATAAATTCGTGATACAATGAAAAGAATACTCCTGATAATTCTCATTTCCCATTTCTCATTTTTCATTTGCAACGCCCAGTATGACCTGCTGTCGGCAAAGAAGAATGTCATCAAGGGCAATTACAACTTCTGGGTATATACTCCGGAGGAATACTACTACACCCAGGAGTCTACCCCGTTGATCTTCTTCCTCCACGGAGCCAGTCTGTGCGGGCACGACCTGAACAGGGTGTTGCGCTACGGGAGTATCGATGCTGCCGAGATGGGACTGATGATTCCTGCCTTGATAGTGGCACCGCAGAATCCGGGAGGACCCTGGAATCCCCACAAGCTGAATGAGATACTGGAGTGGATGAAACAGCATTATGTCTTCGACGAGTCACGGGTCTATGTTCTTGGCATGAGTCTGGGTGGCTATGGTACCCTCGACTTCGCAGGCACCTATCCAGATAAGATAGCGGCGGCCGTCGCCCTGTGCGGAGGTAGTACGTTGAAAGACTATCGTGGACTGGGTGAGTTGCCGTTGTGGATTATTCATGGAACTGCCGACCGTGCGGTGTCCGTGAAGGAGTCGCAAAAAGTGGTGACGGGCATGAAGACGTTGGGAATCACAAGTCGGTTGCGCTATGACTGGTTGCCAGGTGCCTCCCATGGTGCCTTGGCACGTTTCTTCTATACCAGCAAGACCTACGAATGGCTGTTCCAACATACCTTGCGTGACCCTTGGCGACCTGTCGACAATACCATTGATATTACCAAGAGCGACCTCTCGAATGCCTATCGTGAGTTCCAGCACCGTACAGACCAGTTGGAGAAGGAATTGGACAGTGAGAGATAAAAGTACTGTTTGGGTTTAAATTTCTCATTTTTCATTTCTCATTTCTCATTCATTATGTGTATCTTTGCACCCCGAAAGAAGTATTGGTCATGAAAAGGATTGTTTTTGCCTTTGTATTGTTATGGTCTGGCATGTTGGTTATCGAGGCACAGATGCCCCTGCATGTCGTGATGTTAGGCGACTCCAATACCTTTATCGGTGCGGATGACTGTCACAACCCCAAAGGATGGAACAAATGGTTCAGGGATCTGGCACAGCCGTTATCCTGTCGCAGTTACGCCCGTAGTGGGGCGACGTGGACAGAGACACCTCAGACGGAACGTGACATAGACGGGTACTGGGAAATCCTGAACGATAACAACGTCATCAGCAACCAGGTATGGCGACTGATAAGGGATGTCAATGAGACAGGGATACAGGCGATTCCCGGTCTTATCCTCATCATGGCAGGTACCAACGACCTGTGGTTTGCTGACAAGCGCCCGGAGCCTCTTTCCATATATATACGCAAGAATTGTGAGCTGCTGGCGGAAACTTTCCCGGAGGCACGTATCATCCTTATCACCCCCCCTCCGTTTACGAAGGTACCGGTGGAGGTACAGCATCAGGCAGCAGAGGAGATTGGACAATGTGGACAGTCGCTGGGACTGCCTGTCATCCGTCTGGATAGGGTGAAACCGTTGTTCCCGCCCTCCAAACTGATTCGTCGCGGATATTCCAAGGACGGGGTGCATACCACGCCCAAGGGTGCGAAAGTGTTAGGAACATATATATACAACCAAGTGCAGGCTATTCTGCAATAATAAAATAACGACATGGTTTTCTCGGATTTATTTTTTCTCTTCGTATTTCTGCCAGCCTTCCTGCTGTGCTATCTGATAGCTACATGGATAGACCGCCAGTGGCTGTCGGCAGAAGGGATGCGGAGCAATCGTGCCAAGAACCTTATACTGGTATGTTTCTCCCTGATCTTCTATGCTTGGGGAGAACCCGTCTATGTGTTCTTGATGTTGTTCTGTGTCCTCGTCAACTATCTCGTAGGACTGGGCATCGCCAATCTGGAACGGTATCGGAAAACGGTACTGGTCATCGGACTGATTCTTAATATCGCCATCATTGGCACTTTCAAGTATCTGGGATTCCTTGCCCAGTGTCTCTGTGACATAGGCATCCCTGTGGCACAACCGAATATAGCTTTGCCCATCGGTATTAGTTTCTATACCTTCCAGTCTATCTCCTACCTGATAGATGTCTATCGCCGGGAGTCGCCTGTGCAGCGTCGGTTTGTCGACCTGTTACTGTATATCTCAATGTTCCCGCAACTCATTGCCGGTCCTATTGTACGTTATGGGACGGTGGCCGATGAGATACACCACCGTCATGTGAATGCTGCCGATTTTGCTGACGGTATTTACCGTTTCCTTATCGGACTAGGTAAGAAGGTCATCATTGCCAACCAGTTGTCAGAAATTTCCGACCAGTTTCTGGTGAACGGCTTAAACAGCCTGACGACGGCAGGCGCATGGATCGGTATTGTCGCCTTTACTCTCCAGATCTATTTCGATTTCTCAGGTTATTCTGACATGGCAATCGGTTTGGGACGTTGTATGGGATTCCATTTCAATGAGAACTTCCGTCATCCGTACTGCTGTAACTCCATCACCGACTTCTGGCGTCGCTGGCATATCTCGCTGGGTAGTTTCTTCCGCGACTATGTGTATATCCCTCTGGGAGGTAACCGTGCCCATCAGGCACTCAATATCCTCGTGGTATGGTTCCTGACGGGTATGTGGCATGGTGCCAGTTGGAATTTCATCATCTGGGGTGTCTATTTCGGACTCATTGTGATGCTCGAGAAATACACGCTATTGCGTGTCAAGGACAGGATACCTGCCGTCTTCCTGCATATCTATAGTATGTTGTTGGTCATCGCAGGGTGGGGCATCTTCTATTTCGACAACTTCGACCAGATGATTGTCTTCTTCCAGGCATTCTTCGGTAATGCCGCCTCTGTTTATGACTTCGTGGATGAGAGTGCCTTGCTGGATAACTTCTGGCTCTGGATCGTCGCCTTGTTCTTCTGTCTGCCCGTCCGTACCACCGTGGCGGAGTGGACAGACCGTTTACTGGGTGACGCTGGCTTCAAGACAGTCGTGGTCTATACCACCCGTATCGTCCTGTCGGTATGTATCCTAATACTGAGCACAGCTCTTTTGGTGGGTGCCACGAACAATGCGTTTATATATACGAGATTCTAAGTTATGAAGAAAGTACTATATTTCCTTTTCGCTTTTCACTTATCATTTATTACTGCTTATGCAGAGAATGTGCGTCTGACCCGTTCGGGTATCATCATCGTGGGCAGTGGCGATAAGGTACGTGCCTTCGAACCTTTCCGTGGTGCCATGGATGGTGGCTTGGGCTATGCCGATATCGTCAATAAATACAAGGAGACATTTGGAGATGCCGTCAACGTGTATTGCATGATTATCCCGACGGCAGTGGCAATCTATTGTCCGGAGGAGGCCAAGGACTGGACGAAGGATCAGCGGGCTACGGTACGCAATATCTATGGCCACCTTTCGAAGGACGTGAAAGCGATTGACCTCTTCGACACGATGGACGAACATGCCGACGAGGAGATATACTCCCGTACCGATCACCACTGGGCACCTCTCGGTGCCTATTATGCCGCTGGGCAGTTTGCAGAACAGGCAGGGGTACCTTTTGTCGACCTGTCAACCTATGAGAAACATGTCATCCACGACTATGTGGGTACGATGTACCGTTTCTCGCGTGATGCCGCTGTGAAGAACGCTCCCGAGGATTTCGTCTATTATGTCCCCAAGGATGTCGACTATACCACTACCTATATCCGCTACCAGTTAGGCAAGAACCGTAAGGTGGTTAGTGAGAAAGAGCCTGAGGAGGGTGATTTCTTCTATACCTATGACGATGGCAGCAGTGCTGCCTATATGACCTTCATGCACGGTGACCTGAATACCACGAAGGTGAAGACCTCCACGCGAAACGGTCGCCGCTTGCTGATTCTGAAAGACAGCTACGGCAATGCCCTTCCTGCCTATCTGTTCCATTCCTTCGAGGAGATCCATGTGGTAGACTGCCGCTATTTCACAAAGAATATCATACATTACGTGCAGAAGAATGACATCACGGACATCCTCTTCGCCAACAATGCAGGACATGCCTATTCTGCCGTTACCCATCAATCCTATAACCGTTATTTAGAGCAATGAAAAATTACCTGTATATTGGCATTGTTGCCGTTGTCTTCCTCGCTATTGCCGTGGTCTTCGACACCTTCCCCCGTAGTACGGTGTCTGAGTTGGAGAAGCGTGAACTGGCTACCTTCCCTGAGTTTACGTGGGAGCGTCTTGCCAGCGGTTCGTTCACCAGTGAGGTGTCTACGTGGTTCAGTGACAGCGAGCCTTACCGTGATGTATTCATGACGATGAGTATGCAAATCAAGGATCTCATCGGCATTGCTCCGTCGGATGATAACGTGACCTTCCATGCCAGTGATACACCGCAGAATGCTGAGGAGTCAGGAGACAGGAGTCAGGCGTCACAAGAGCAGAAGTCCGACAGTATGACCATCGCTGATTACGAGAATCATATCAATGCTGACGAGAACGCTAAGATAGCCAACAAGGGTATCATCATCGTAGGCAAGGGTGACAAGGTACGTGCGCTGATGGCGTATGGCGGTGGTCCGAAGGGTTGTGTGGGTTATGCTCAGGCTGCTAATAAATATAAAGAGGTGTTCGGAGACAAGGTGAACATCTACTGTATGGTCATCCCTACTGCTGCTGAGTTCTATTGTCCCGACAAGGCGAAGAGTCGTACCAATCCACAGTTGCCTACCATTCGTAATGTGGTGGCACATCTCGACCCGGGTGTGAAACCGGTAGATGTCTATACCACGTTGGGAAAACATGCCAATGAGGATATCTACCTGCGTACCGACCACCACTGGTCACCTCTCGGCGGTTATTATGCTGCCCAGGAGTTTGCCCGTGTGGCTGGTGTGCCCTTCAAGGACCTCTCCCACTATGAGCGCAGGGTCACTCATGGCTATGTGGGCAGTATGTACGGCTACTCGAAGGATATCTCCATCAAGAACGCCCCCGAGGATTTCGTCTATTATGTCCCGAAAGGTGTGGAGTATACTACCACGTATACCAACTATACTATCAACAAGAACTACCAGGTGACGGGTGAGGGCAAGCCTTTCACGGCTCCTTTCTTTTTTAAGTTCAAGGACGGACATGGGGGTGCCTATTGTACGATGATGGGCGGTGACACCAAACTCACACAGGTACGCACCTCCACGCATAACGGTCGTCGTGTCATCATCCTCAAGGACAGCTTCGGCAATATGATTCCAGGATACCTGTTCTTCTCCTTCGAGGAGGTACATGTCATCGACTCTCGTTATTTCACGAAGGATATCATTGCATATGTTGCCGAGAATAAAATTACCGACATCCTCTTCGCCAATAATATCTTCAAGGCATATAGCAGCCATACCTACGGTTCTTATCTCCGCTTCCTCCACCAGCAGTGGTCACGGCCGGGTGCAGAGCCTTCAAAGGCAAAGAAAGACAGTATTAAACATAAAGAGTCTCCTGCTACTTCTGAAAAGCAAGAGACTCCTGAAAAACCAGATACCATTCATTAGTCTTCTGCCAAGGCGAAGTCGAGTTGTCGTTTCTCGATATTAGCCCGTGCCACCTTAATGCGGATGGGGTCGCCTAACTGGTATTTATGATGATGGCGGCGCCCGACGAGGCAGTAGTTCTTCTCGTCGAAGTCGTAGTAGTCGTCGTCGAGGTCACGCATGGGCACCATGCCCTCGCAGTGGTTCTCATCCACCTCACAATAGATACCGTATGACTGGATGCCGCTGATATGGGCATCGTAGGTCTCCCCGACCTTGTCAGCCATGAACTCCACCATCTTGTATTTGATACTATCGCGTTCTGCCTGTTGGGCGACTGTCTCCATGTCGGAACAATGCTCGCACAGTTCCTCGTATTTCTCCTGATTGGCGGAACGTGCCCCGTTTTGGTATTTCGTCAACAGACGGTGTACCATCGTATCGGGATAGCGGCGGATGGGCGAGGTGAAATGTGTGTAGTAGTCGAAGGCGAGTCCGTAGTGTCCGATATTATGAGTGGAGTATTTGGCCTTCATCATCGCACGGAGAGCCACCGTCTCGATGAGTTTCTGCTCTTTTTTGCCTTGGCAACCATCCATCAGACTGTTGAGACTCTTGGAGATGGCCCCTTTCGTACCAGCCGTCTTCAGTTTGTAGCCGAACTTCACCACGAATTCACGGAGGTTCTCTAACTTGGTGGGGTCGGGTTGGTCGTGGATACGGTAAACGAAGGTCTTGGCCTTATTCTGGGTATTCCGACTATTCCGAGACTTTTGTGCACCGATACTCTCTGCCACGAACTTATTGGCAAGCAGCATGAACTCCTCGATGAGTTGGGTGGCATCATTCGATTTCTTAAAGTATGCACGAACAGGTTTTCCCGATTCATCAATATCGAAATGTAACTCCTCCCTGTCAAACTTTACGGCACCGCCTTTGAAGCGGCGTTCCCGCAGTTTCTTGGCGAGGCAGTCGAGAGTTTTAAGGTTCTCGGAGTACTCTGAGTTCTCCGAGTCCTCTGATTTTTTTCCTTCCAGGATATCCTGCACCTCCTCATAGGCATAGCGGCGGTTACTCTTGATGACGGTATGGGCGATACGTCCGCTCTTGATGTTTGCCTCCTCGTCGAGTGTGACGATGACACTGAAACAAAGTTTCTCCTCGTCGGGACGGAGGGAACAGATGAAGTTGCAAAGGCGTTCAGGTAGCATGGGGATGGTGCGGTCGACGAGATAGACACTCGTGGCACGCTTTACCGCCTCTTTGTCGATGATGCTGCCTTCCTTAACATAATGTGATACATCGGCGATATGGACACCGACCTCATATAATTTACTATTTGACGATTTGCCATTTACTATTTCGCGAATTGACAGGGCATCATCGAAGTCCTTGGCATCCTTCGGATCGATGGTACAGGTCCATACGTCGCGGAAGTCCTCACGCCGCTTGATCTCCTCCTCGGTGATGCCCGGATCTATCTTCTCGGCGGCATCCTCTATGGCTTTCGGATACTTGTACGGCAGTCCGTACTGGGCGAGGATGGCATGCATTTCCACATTGTTGTCACCCTCCTTGCCTAACACGTCGATGACCTCACCGACAATATTCTTCGATTCCTTCGAGGGCCACTGCGTAATCTTAACAACCGCCTTGTCGCCCGTCTTTCCGCCTTTCAGCTTCTTTTTCGGAATCAGCACATCATGCACGAAGATGTTTCCTTCTGTAACCAGGAAGGCGAAGTCTTTCTCTACCTTCAGTTTTCCGACCGCCTGATCCATCTTATGCGATAGGATCTCGACCACCATCGCCTCCTTGATATGTTTCTCCCGGCGTGCCATCATCGTGACCTTGACACGGTCGCCGTTAAGGGCGAACATCGAGTTACGCTCCGAGACGAAGATGGGCTTGCCGCCGTCATCAGGCTGGAAAGAGTTTTTGCCGTTTGCCTTACGGATGAACGTACCCTCCTGTACCTGTGTCTTCTGATTCAGGCGGTAAGAGTTGTCAGAAGTCTTGGTGAGATAGTCGTCCCATGTCATCTCGTCTAACGTATCGATGGTAAGCATCTTTGCCGGATGGGTGTCGATTTTTAGGGCACGGAATATTTGCTTGAATGAATAGGTCTCGTTAGGATGTTCCTGGAAGAGGGCCTGCAGCATCTCTACGATCTGCTTCTTGTTTATTCTTTTTCCACCTTTCTTTTTACTCATAGTATTTCGTTTTTAGTTTCTTTGGGACAAATATACGAATAAATTAATAAAAATGTGTACCTTTGCAGACAAATTTCATTAAAATGAGGATATTAATCACTGGAGCCAGTGGCTTTATCGGGTCTTTCATCGTAGAAGAAGCATTGAAAAGAGGCTTTGAGACATGGGCTGCTATCCGCAAGTCGAGTTCAAAGACTTTTCTGCAGGATGAGCGTATCCATTTCATAGAACTGGACTTCTCGTCGCAGGAAAGGCTGGAACAGCAGTTGGAGGGACATGCCTTTGACTATGTGGTGCATGCTGCAGGAGTGACTAAATGCCTGGACAAGAATGACTTCTACCGTATTAATACGGAAGGGACACAACATCTGGTCAAGGCACTGACACATCTTCAGATGCCCTTGAAACGGTTTGTGTTCATTAGTAGTCTGAGTATCATGGGTGCCATCCGTGAGCAACAACCTTATGAAGAGATTCGTGAAACTGACGAGGCACAGCCGAATACCGCCTATGGCAAGAGTAAGTTGGCAGCAGAGAAGTACCTTTCAACTCTCAACTCTCAACTTTCAACTTTTCCTTATATCATCCTCCGTCCTACAGGTGTCTATGGTCCACGGGAGCGTGATTATTTCTTACAGATACAGAGTATTCAGAACCATCTCGACTTCGCCGTGGGTTTCCAACGTCAGGACATCACCTTCGTCTATGTCACCGATGTGGTACAGGCGGTATTCCTGGCTCTGGAGAAAGGAGAGACAGGAAGAAAGTACTTCCTTTCTGACGGAGAGGTCTACCAGTCGGCGGAGTTCAGTAACCTGGTGCATGAGGAGTTAGGACGCCCCTGGTGGATACGTATCACCGCTCCTATCTGGCTGTTGCGTATTATCACTTGGTGCGGTGATTCTATGGGCAGGATGACGGGTAAGATGACAGCACTGAATAATGACAAGTTTAATATTCTCCGTCAGCGTAACTGGCGTTGTGACATCGGACCGGCAAGGAAGGAACTGGGTTATGAGCCGCAGGTGAAACTTGCCGAGGGTGTACGTCGTAGCATTGAGTGGTACAAAGAAAACAAATGGTTATGAGTGCTAACAGCCAACAGCCAAAGACTAAAAGCCAGATATGGGCGGCAGAATGGGTCATCATCAGCTATATTGTCTTCACGCTGATTCTGATGGCATGTCGGTGGGACCGTTTGGTGAATCCTGCCGGTATGTTGTGGTTGCGTGGATGTCTCCTTTTGGCTATGGGCGTGTTATGGCTGATTTATTGCTGGCGACCCTGTAAACTGACCCGTCTGATACGGGTAACGGGTTTGATGATTCTGTTGTCGTGGTTTTATTCGGACACCTATGAGGTCAACCGGGTATTACCCAACCTCGACCATGTGTTTGCTTCCTGGGAGCAGCAACTCTTCGGTTGTCAGCCCTCCCTGTTGTTCTCACAGGTCTGTCCATGGGGCTGGTTCTCAGAGTTGATGTGCCTGGGGTATGTCAGTTATTTCCCGTTGATGGTCACCATTCTCCTTTATTACTTCTTACGTCGTTATGAGGAGTTTGGTATGGCATCCTTCGTGCTGATCTCTTCCTTCTTTGTCTATTACTTTGTCTTCGTCATCTTACCGGTCACCGGACCGCAGTTCTATTATCTCGCCGTGGGGACAGACAAGATTGCTGCAGGTATATTCCCGGACTTAGGCAACTGGTTCCTGACTCATAGTGAACGGATGGCGGCTCCCGGGTGGAGTGACGGCTTTTGGTATCACATGCTTGACATTACCCATGATGCCGGTGAGCGTCCGACAGCGGCATTTCCTAGCAGTCATGTGGGTGTGACAACCGTGATGATGTTACTGGCGTGTCATACTCGTAACAAGACTTTGGTCTTCTCGATGCTTCCATTTTTCTTGTTGATGTGTTTTTCCACTGTATATATCTATGCCCATTACGTCATTGATGCCATCGCAGGACTCCTGACGGGTGTTGTGGTCTATTGGGTGTTGAGGTTGTGGGCAAAAAAAATGGAACTCCGCTGAGTTCCTAAATCTTTGTTAACCTTAAATCTAATACTATGAAAAACACAGTGCAAAGATACGAACATTCTGTAAATCTGCAAGTTCTGATTGTTGAAAAATTCTGTGTTCGCACACTTTCTTGATATAAATCAATCAAAATAAACGAAAAGTAGGGGAAAAATTTGGTGGGTTGCAAATAAATTCCTATCTTTGCAGTCGATAACAGGACATTTATAATGATTTAGGATTTCGACCCATCGCCGTCGGAATTCTTTATTTTTTTGAACATTTAAAATAGAAATAGATATGGCTTATATGTCACAAGAGGGCTACGACAAGTTAGTAGCCGAACTACAGCGGTTGGAGAGCGTGGAACGTCCCAAAGCCTCCGCAGCCATTGCTGAAGCCCGCGATAAAGGCGACTTGAGTGAGAATAGCGAGTATGATGCCGCCAAAGAGGCACAGGCTCATCTGGAAGACAAGATCAACCAGTTGAAGGTGACCATCTCTGAGGCGAAAGTTGTGGACACTTCCCGTCTGAGTACGGACTCCGTCCAGATTCTGACCAAGGTGGAGATGACCAATCTCACCACCAAGGCAAAGATGTCATATACCATTGTCAGTGAGAACGAGGCAGATCTCCGTGCCGGTAAAATCTCCATCAAGACCCCTATAGCCCAGGGCCTGCTAGGTAAGAAGGTTGGTGACGAGGTGGAAATCCAGATACCTCGCGGTACCATCAAACTACGTATTGAGAATATCTCGATAGCATAAATTTCAATTTTCAATTCGGACTATGGATATATTCAGTAAGATCGCAGCAGGGGAGATTCCCAGTTATAAATGTGCGGAGAACGACGAGTTCTATGCTTTTTTGGATATCAACCCGTTAGTGAAGGGGCACACCCTAGTGATTCCCCGTCGTGAGGTAGACTATTTCTTTGATATGGACGACGAGGAATTGGCGCGTTATCAGCAATTTGCCAAGCGTGTCGCCATTGCTATCAAGAAGGCTTTCCCGTGTAAGAAGGTGGCACAGGTCGTATTGGGGCTGGAAGTAGCCCATGCCCATATTCACCTGATTCCGATGCAGAGTGAGGCAGATGCCGATTTCCGCAAGGAGAAACTAAAACTCACGGAAGGGGAGTTCAAGGAAACAGCAGAAAAGATACAGAAAGCGTTTGAATAACTCAAACGCTTTCTTTTTTCAGATAAAGTCGTCACCGTATTTCATCTGCACCTCATTGACGTATTTCCGGACGAGAGCCGACGAGTCACCTTTCTTACAGATCAGTAGTACGTTGTCGTTCTCGGCAACGATATAGCCGTCGAGTCCGTTGATGACACCTAATCGTCCCTTCGGCAGTTTGATGACGTTGTTATGGGAATCTTCGAGCATTACCTCTGAGTCGACCACTACGTTGTCACCCTCACCTCTGCTCATATACTCATAGAGCGCATGCCACGTGCCGAGGTCCGCCCATCCGAAGTCACAGCGCATGACACACACATTTTCCACATGCTCCAGTACACCCTGGTCTATCGAGAGGTTAGGGTAGGAGGGGTAGTTCTCGTTGACGAAAGCCATCTCCTCCTCTATGGTATAGTCGTTAGGCGTGTTGTCGAAGCGTTTTAGTACCTCTGGGAATAACTGGCGGAAGCAGTGGTTCAGGAAGCGTGCGTTAGACAGGATGATACCTGTGTTCCAGAGGAACTCCCCACTTTCCATAAACATCTGGGCGAAGTCACGTTCTGGTTTCTCCACAAACGACTGCACAGTGCTGATTTTTGCCACTTTAACGCGTTTGGGCTGGATGAGTTCACCCTTTTGGATATAGCCATAGCCAGGTTCCGGACGGGAAGGCTGTACACCCAGCGTCAGCAGGTTGTCGTGCTGCTCCACAAACCAGAAAGCCTCTTCGATATTCTGGTAGAAAGCCTCCTCGTTCAGCACCAGTTGGTCACTGGGGGTGATAATGACGCTCGCCTGCGGATCTCTGCGACATACCCTCATCGTAGCCCAGGCGACACTCGGTGCCGTACCACGGTTGATAGGCTCGATCATCAGGTTCTCCTCATGCAGGTCTGGAAGTTGCTCCCTGACGATGGGCGCATATTCCTTGTTGGTACAGATAAAAACATTCTCTATAGGCAGGATTTTCACAAAGCGGTCAAATGTCTGTTGCAGTTGTGTGCGTCCTGTACCAAAGAAGTCGATAAATTGCTTGGGCTTCATATCACGGCTACAGGGCCATAGGCGTCTTCCCCTTCCACCGGCAAGAATAATACAGTAGTTTTTGTTGTTTATCTCCATAAGATTAGATTTTCATGCTATCAGGATGCTAAGATACGAAAAAAACTTTTACAAACCAAGAAAAAACAAGAAAAAGAATGTTTTTTGTAAAAAAGTCGATAAACCTTTCTCCATTTCAATTATTATTCGTACCTTTGCAGCCGAAATTAGAAAACGTGTGCATTTTGAGCCCAGATGGCGGAATCGGTAGACGCGCTGGTCTCAAACACCAGTGGGGCAACCCATCCCGGTTCGAGCCCGGGTCTGGGTACAAGGCTTGAAAATGCAGAAAGGGTGTGTCAATGATGGCACACCCTCTTTTTATCCTATTGGTAGGTTATTTCCCGTATTTCTCCACAGCCTCGTAATAGGTGTCGAGGCTTCCGATATCGAAGCGTCCTGCCGTCATTTCCCAGGCGTGGATGGTGGTGTGGTCCACCATATAGTGGGCAAGGTTGCCAGGAGCATCTTTGCCGCAACCGTTCTCCACAGAATGACGTATGAGGTCGAGGTCTTCTTTCCTATAAATATAAAAAGGTGGTACTGCCCAGTGGCTCTTCGGCTCTTGTGGTTTCTCTTCCATGTTCAGCACCTTCATCTGGTCATCGACCACAATGACTCCTGTGCGTTGGAGCTTCTCGATACTCGGCTGCTCGTGGCACATGATACAGGAAGTACCTTTCTCCTTAGCGAAGTCGACAAACTCCTGAAAGGAGAAGAACAGCAGGTTGTCGGCGGCGACGACTAACATGTCGTCATTGATATGGAGTTGCTCTATCGCAAACAGTAAGTCACAGACGGCACCCAGACGTGTCTCGTTGGTTGAGGTGTCGTCGTCGATGATGGTGACGGGCTTGGTATAATGCTGTTCTTGTTTCCATTCCTCGAAGATAGATGCAAACTTATGGTTGGTGATGATGACATGCTCTTTGATTTCTGGAATCCGGTCGATGTCGTCGAGCATTCGTCCGAGGATAGTGCTCTCTCCGATCTTCAGCAATGGCTTGGGGAAGTTCTTCGTCAGTTCCCCTAGTCTCGTGGCATATCCTGCCGCTATTACAACGTTAATCATAATTTTACATTAACAACTCTACACTAACAAAACCTTGCTCCATTATCTGGTTTTACCCAGAACACCTTGAATGTCTTCTCATACTCGGGGAACTCCTCAAGGTAACGACGGGTGAGTTCCTTTTCTATTTCCTCCTTGTAGGTTGGGTCGACAAGGGCGATACAGGCACCCTTGAAACCGGCACCACTGAACCTGCCGCCATATACACCGGGCAGGCTACGCATAATCTCGTAAATGGCAATTAACTCAGGACTGCCACACTCATAGTTATGGATGGAACTCTCACAGGAGTCGAACGACAGTTTACCGAAGAGCTTCAGGTTTCCTGTCTCCCATGCCGTCACACCCTGACGTACTCGGCGATACTCCGAATAGAAGTGTTCGGCACGACGGGCGAAACGGTTAGGCATGGCGATACGTGTCTTCTCGAAGGTCGCCTTGGGGATGTCACGCAGGAACGTCTTGTCGAAAGTCTTCAGAGGCTGGTCGGTATACGCCAGCATGTTCCATGCCGCAGTCTTACATTCATAGACACGCAGATTATAGTCGCTGTTTACCAGCGAGCGGGTCAGTCCCGAGAAGAAGATACCAATCTCGAAGTCGGGCATCTCCGGGTTCCGCTTGATGATACGCCAGTCGTTACTGTCGCAGTCGAGGAACAGCAGTCCGTCTTTTTTGCCTAGGGCAATACATGCCTGGTCGAGCAGTCCGTTGTTCAGTCCGATATACTCCCGCTCTGCCTCCGAGGCAATCTTCACTACCTCAAAAGGTTGCAGGGTGATATCGTTCGCCTTGGCAAAAGCCATCACATAGGCTATCAGGACAGCGGCACTGGACGAGAGGCCTCCTACGGGCAGTGAGCCCTGGATGATTCCCTCGATACCTTTTGTCAGTTCGAAGCGTTTACGCAGGGCATACTTCGCACCACGGGCATAGTCGCCCCAGTGGTGTTCACGAACCTGTGAGGGAGTCGTCACATGAAACTCCACGTCCCCCTCAAATGTGCGTGACGACAGCTTGACGACACTGTCCTCCCGTATGTTAAACCACAAGTCGACACCTTTGTCGATGGCAAAACCCGTCACCAGTCCGTGCTGGTGATCCACATGTGCGCCCAAGGGACATACCCGGTAGGGCGAGAAGATATGATATTGATAATTTTCCATAGTTTTGCAAAGTTACGAAATTATTTGAATTAATTTTGTTTTTCCCTCACTTTTTTGTACCTTTGCCTCCGATTTATCAAGGGGTGCCGTCTATTGGCGGCTGAGATGATACCCTCTTAACCTGATTCGGGTCATACCGACGTAGGGATGATAGAGTTCATGAATCAATACAACCCCCTTTACGACATTTAATAATGTAAAAATTTAAAAAGTAAAGGTATGAGAAGATTGTTTTTTTTAGGACTGCTGGGTACCGTGATGACGGTGCAGGCTGAGTCTGTGGAGTATGACTCCACCAAAGTAGAACAGTTACAGGAAGTCGTAGTAAAGGGTGTACGGAACGCACCGTATGCCGTCACCAATATCAAGAAGAAAGAACTCAGCGAGTTTTCGAAGACAGGTAAGGAACTGCCGTTCCTTTTCTCTCAGACTCCTGGTGTACTTGCTTGGAGTGAGAATGGTTTGGGAATCGGAACGACCTACATGCGTATCCGTGGTGCTGGTGACTCCCGTATCAATGTGACACTCGACGGTGTACCCTTGAACTCACCTGAGGACCAGTGTGTGTTTTGGGCGAATATGAACTCCTACAGTTCACTGCTGGGAAATGTACAGATACAGCGTGGTATAGGCTCCTCTACCAATGGCGATGGTGCCTTCGGTGGTACAGTAGCCTTGTCGTCCGCAACACCATCTCAACGTCTTGGTGGAGAGATTACCTTTTCTTATGGCTCTTTTAACACCTTCAACATAGGAGGAAAGTTCTCTACGGGATTGTTAGGCAATCACTGGATACTGGATGGTGCCTACCATGAGACACATACTGACGGTTTTGTGCATGGTACGAAAGGACGTAGTGGTTCCTATTACGGAGGACTAACCTATGTGTCTGACCGTTTTACTGTCAGATACAAGAACATCGGAAACTTCGAGCGTACGGGACAAGCTTGGAATGGTGTGACGGCAGGTACCAACGACCTGAGTATCATGGACGGTACCTATGGCGTGAAGACGGGTATCAAGACCTATAAGGATATGTGGAACGTTGGACTGGGCAAGTATAACTCTCTGTATGAGCAGTTAATCATCAACGATGACGGAACCTACACGACGGAACGCTATAGGATGGCTGATGGCTCTTTCTGGGACAGAACCACGGACAATTTCTGGCAGAACCATAATATCCTCTCTGCTGTATGGGAGATCAACGACCATTGGTCAACGACCGCCTCGTTACACTATACCTACGGCTATGGGTATTATGAGGAGTTCCGCCCGAACAATAAGTTGTCGAAATTCGGGCTGATAGTAAATGATGCTGACGGCAACAACATCAAGAAAACGGATTTCGTGCGTAAGAAGGGACTCACCCAGCATACCTACGGACTGGTATGGAATACCGATTATAAGGATGAAAGGTGGGATGTCATCGGTGGTCTCTCTTTGCAGTGTTTCGACGGTAATCACTTTGGCTATTTGACGTATGCGGCGAATCCTATTGTAAGTCAGCAGGTCCTGGCCAATGGTGACTACAAGTACTATGATTCCGATGCTCATAAGTTAGACGGCAACGTATTCGTCAAGGCCGCCTATCACATCAACGACCAGTGGGATGTGTTTGCCGATATCCAGTACCGCCATGTAGGCTATAAGACGGACGGTCTCAACGACAAATTCTATGAGGACGAGTCTGGCTATTATAACCAGCAACTCGACATTGACAGAAAGTACGACTTTTTCAACCCAAAGGCCGGCTTCTCATGGAGTCTGGGAGATCATCGTGTCTATGGCTCTGTCGCGATGAGTCACCGTGAGCCGGAACGTAACAACTACACGGATAACGGCTCCTATCCTGCACCCAAGGCTGAGCAGTTGATGGATTATGAGGTGGGCTATACCTTTACGGGTAAGAACTGGCACGTGGGTGCGAACCTTTATTATATGGACTACAAAGACCAGTTTGTGCAGACGGGTGCAGTGAGTGATATCGGTGAAAACCTGACGACGAATATCAAGGACTCTTACCGTTTAGGTATGGAGTTGCAGGCAGGTGTGAATGTGACCCCTTGGTTGGCTCTCGAGGGTAATGCCGCCCTGAGCAAGAACAGGATCAAGGACTTTGACGAGGTCGTGGAAGACTGGGACAATGGAGAAGCGTTTTTCCACTATGATAATTCCACCCTCGCTTTCAGTCCCTCCGCCATCCTCAACGGCTTTGTGAATATCCACTGGAAGAGTATACAGGCAGTATGGCATACCAATTATGTGAGTCGCCAGTATCTTGACAATACAGAGAACAAAGACCGTTCCCTGCCTGCCTATAGCACGTCGAACC
>CACZCT010000015.1:32099-33717 GCA_902779745.1 uncultured Prevotellaceae bacterium | reverse complement strand
AACAGGGAAACTAATTTTAATTTCATAATACTTGAGTTTAATGAAACAATTACTAATTTGGGACAAAGATACAAATTAATTCAGAATATCATGGCTATAATTCATAATAATTTCGTAATTTTGCACCAAATTTTGAAAAAATAAAGACTTTTATGGCAAAAGAACTCAAAGAAATGACAAAAAGAGCTGACAATTATAGTCAGTGGTATAACGACCTGGTGGTGAAGGCTGACCTTGCCGAGCAGAGCGCAGTACGCGGATGTATGGTCATCAAGCCCTATGGCTATGCCATCTGGGAGAAAATGCAGCAACAACTGGATAAGATGTTCAAGGAGACAGGGGCTCAGAATGCCTATTTCCCCTTATTGATTCCAAAATCTTTCCTCAGTCGTGAGGCAGAACATGTAGAGGGTTTCGCCAAGGAGTGTGCCGTCGTCACCCACTATCGCCTCCGCGCAAAAGATGACAAGAGCGGCGTAGAGGTTGACCCTGCCGCCAAGTTGGAAGAGGAACTGATTGTTCGTCCTACCTCCGAGACCATCATCTGGAACACCTATAAGAACTGGATTCACTCTTGGCGCGACCTGCCCCTGATGTGCAACCAGTGGTGTAACGTCATGCGCTGGGAGATGCGTACGCGTCCGTTCCTTCGCACCTCTGAGTTCCTTTGGCAAGAGGGACATACGGCTCATGCTACCAAGGAGGAGGCTGAAGAGGAAGCCAAGAAGATGCTGAAGGTCTATGCCCAGTTTGCAGAGGAATGGATGGCTGTTCCTGTACTGCAGGGTGTGAAGAGTGAGACCGAGCGTTTCGCAGGAGCCCTCGACACCTATACCATCGAAGCCATGATGCAGGATGGAAAAGCACTCCAGAGTGGTACTTCTCACTTCCTCGGTCAGAACTTCGCCAAGGCATTCGAAGTCACCTATTTAAATAAGGAGAACAAGCCCGAATATGTCTGGGCTACCTCATGGGGTGTCTCTACCAGACTCATCGGTGCACTCATCATGACGCACTCTGATGACAATGGTTTGGTATTGCCTCCACGTTTGGCTCCTATTCAGGTGGTTATCATTCCTATCGCTACCAAACCGGAACAATTGGAGCAGGTAAACAAGGAAGTAACGCCCATCATTGAGAAACTGCGCAAGGCAGGTATCACTGTCAAGTTCGACGATGCCGACAACAAGCGTCCTGGTTTTAAGTTTGCCGATTACGAGTTGAAGGGTGTTCCTGTCCGTCTTGTTTTGGGAGCCCGTGACCTGGAGAACGGTACCATCGAGGTGATGCGCCGCGATACGCTCGAGAAGGAGACGCGCCCCATCGAAGGTATTGCAGAATATGTGGAGCAGTTGCTGGAGGACATTCAGCAGAACATCTTCGAGAAAGCCCGCAAATATCGCGATGAGCATGTCTATGAATGCGACAACTACGAGGAGTTCAAAGAGCGTGTGAAGGACGGTGGTTTCTTCCTTTGTCACTGGGACGGCACTGCCGAGACAGAGGCACAGATCAAAGAGGAGACACAGGCCACGATCCGTTGTGTGCCTTTCGCCTACGAACAAACTCCTGGTGTTGATATGGTGAGCGGTAAACCTGCAAAATATCGTGTCATCAT
>CACZCT010000015.1:0-32089 GCA_902779745.1 uncultured Prevotellaceae bacterium | reverse complement strand
CGAAAAATCAATCATTTACGGAAACTTCTGGTCAAAACATTTGGTAATGACCGGAAGTTTTTGTAATTTTGCAGCCGTTTAGTCCCAAAAGGGGACAATAGGTGCCGGAACAGGCGCTGACACCTATCCATTATTAACCTATTAATACGGTCTGGTAAACGTCTGTTCAGACCACGCCCTGACCCTATAGGAGGGGCAATAATTATTTTTATGTCAGAATTAACAAAGAACGTTCAGCCATTGCAGGATTTTGACTGGGAACAGTATGAGAATGGCATGACCGTAAACGTCAGCAAGGAAGAACTTGACAAGGCTTATGATGAGACGCTGAACAAAGTCAGTGAGCATCAGGTTGTCGATGGTACTGTTATCAGTGTTGACAAGAAAGAGGTAGTCGTTAACATTGGCTACAAGAGCGATGGTATCATCCCCGCCTCTGAGTTCCGTTACAACCCCGACCTGAAGGCAGGTGACACCGTTGAGGTGTATGTAGAGAACGCTGAGGACAAGAAAGGACAGCTCGTACTTTCTCACAAGAAGGCTCGTCTCTCTAAGAGTTGGGATCGCGTTAATGCTGCTCTCGACAACGAGGAGATCGTTCAGGGCTACATCAAGTGCCGTACGAAGGGTGGTATGATTGTTGACGTCTTCGGTATCGAGGCATTCCTGCCCGGCAGCCAGATTGACGTTCACCCCATACGCGACTATGATCAGTTCGTAGACACTACCATGGACTTCAAGATCGTGAAGATCAATCAGGAGTTCCGCAACGTAGTAGTTTCTCACAAGGCTCTCATCGAGGCTGAGTTGGAGGCACAGAAGAAGGAAATCATCGGCAAGCTGGAGAAAGGTCAGATTCTCGAGGGTACCGTTAAGAACATCACTTCTTACGGCGTATTCGTTGACCTCGGCGGTGTTGACGGACTCATCCATATCACCGACCTGTCTTGGGGACGCGTAGACGATCCTCATAAGGTAGTAGAGCTCGACCAGAAGATCAATGTCGTGATCCTCGACTTCGACGACGAGAAGAAGCGCATTGCCCTCGGTCTGAAGCAGCTCACTCCTCATCCTTGGGATGCGCTGGATGCTAACCTGCAGGTGGGCGACCACGTGAAGGGTAAGGTAGTCGTTATCGCTGACTACGGCGCATTCGTTGAGATTCAGCCAGGTGTTGAGGGTCTGATTCACGTATCAGAAATGTCTTGGAGCCAGCATCTGCGCAGCGCTCAGGAGTTCCTGAAGGTTGGTGACGATGTAGAGGCTGTCATCCTGACTCTCGATCGCGACGAGCGCAAGATGTCTCTCGGCATCAAGCAGTTGAAGGAAGACCCATGGGAGGCTATCGAGGTGAAATATCCTGTTGGCAGCAAGCACACCGCTAAGGTTCGCAACTTCACCAACTTCGGTGTATTCGTAGAACTTGAGGAAGGTGTTGACGGTCTGATTCATATCAGCGACCTTTCATGGACCAAGAAGGTGAAACATCCTTCAGAGTTCACACAGGTAGGTGCTGAGATTGACGTTATCGTTCTTGACATCGACAAGGAGAACCGTCGTCTGTCTCTCGGTCACAAGCAGTTGGAAGACAATCCCTGGGATGTCTTCGAGGCTAAGTACACTGTTGGCTCTATCCACGAGGGTAAGATCACAGAACTCCTTGAGAAGGGTGCCGTTGTTGCTCTCGACGAGAACGTAGAAGGCTTCGCTACTCCTAAGCACCTTGTTAAGGAGGATGGCACACAGGCTACTCAGGGTGAGACTCTGCCGTTCAAGGTTATTGAGTTCAACAAGGACTCTAAGCGCATCATCCTGTCTCACAGCCGTACCTTCGAGGATCCTCAGCGTGAGGAGAAGAAGGCTGCTGCCAAGAAGACCCGTGCTGCCAAGAAGGACGAGGCTCCGAAGATCGAGAACGTTGCAGCCAGCACAACACTGGGCGACATCGATATCCTCGCCGAATTGAAGGCTAAGATGGAGAAAGGCAACGAATAGGCGAACTTGCTCGGAAAAAGGACGAGTAATCCTCGTCCTACTTCATAAATAAGGTGGCAACCGACTGGATTGCCACCTTATTATATTCTTTACCCCTAGAAGGTTATCCTAAAAGGGCAGGTCATCAGCACTACCCTCGCCTACCGGCTCCTGTGCTGGAGGGAATGGAGAGGTTGCATCCTGAGAAGCAGCCTGCTGTGGCGGGAACGGAGTGACCTGAGGAGCAGCGGCTACAGGAGCTGCACCACGAGTCACGTTATAGGCACGGATCTCGTTGAACCAACGTCCGTTATACTCATGGGCATCAATATCGAAACTGATAGTAACATCCTCACCGTTCTGGATATTGAACTGTTTGATACGGTCCTCTCCAAAGATACGGAAGAGACACTTACGGGGATACTGTCCAGGAACCTCAATCACATATTCCTGAGACATCCAAGGGTTGCCGGTACGTGAGGACACACCACTGTTTGCCGGAAGCACGGCAATAATCTTACCTGTTAATTCCATAATTATTGATTCGTTATTAATTGTTGATTTTACGTTTCAGATTGCGAAATTACGAAAAATACTTTTAATTTGAGAATATTTTACGGAATATTTTTGCATTTGCGCAAGTTATTTTGTATTTTTGTACACAATTTGCAAGACTTAAAACAAATAAATGAAATACTCATGAGATTTACAGTATCAAGCACTGCGCTCAGCAGCAAACTCAACGCTCTTTCGAGAGTCATCAACAGCAAGAACTCCTTGCCTATCTTAGCCGACTTCTTATTCGACATTCAAGACAATGTGCTTCATCTGACCGCTTCTGACAGCGAGAACGTGATGAACACCCAAGTTGTACTGACCGACTGTGACGGTAATGCCCGTTTTGCCATCGGCAACCACGACTTGTTGGAAGCCGTCAAGGGTTTCTCTGAGCAACCTATCACTTTCGACATCAACCAACAGGAAAATGTCGCTAAGATCAGTTACCAGAACGGTATGTTCTCCCTGCCTATCGAGCATGCTGATGAATATCCGCAGGCACAAAATATCAGTGATGGTGCCAATACTATCACCATCTCCAGTGCGCTGCTTGCCGAGAATATCAACCGCTCGGTGTTCGCCACCGCACAGGATGAACTCCGTCCGGTGATGAACGGTATCTATTTCGATCTCACTCCTGAGTGTCTTGCCGTTGTCGCCTCTGACGGTCATAAGTTGGTACGTAATAAAATCCTTACCATTCAGAGCGAACAACCAGCAGCTTTCATCCTGCCTAAGAAACCAGCTTCACTATTGAAGAATCTATTACAGAAAGACGGTGGTGATGTTGAAATCCGTTTCGACGAGCGTAATGCCCAGATTAACTATGATGACGGTCAGATTATCTGTCGCCTGATTGAGGGACGCTATCCCAATTACAACTCCGTCATTCCCCAGGGGAATCCTAATGTCCTGACTGTCGACCGTCAGGGACTCCTTGCTGCCTTGCGTCGTGTACAGCCATTCGCCAACGATTCCAGCAACCTCATCCGCTTCCATGTGGAAGGTGGTACGCTACAGTTGGACGCTGAAGACTACGACTTCTCCAAGACTGCTACGGAACGTATGTCATGCGACTATAACGGACAGCCCATGAGTATAGGTTTCAAGGGTTCTTCCTTCATCGAGATTCTGAGTAACTTCGATTGCCAGGAGGTCATCATCCAGTTGGCTGACCCCAGTCGTGCAGGATTGGTATTGCCTTCCGAGCAGCCAGAGAACCAGGATGTGCTTATGCTGATGATGCCGATGCTCATCAATGATTAATTGAACATTGAACATTAACAATTAATGAAACTGAACTTACAGAAGCCACTCGTCATTTTCGATTTGGAGACCACGGGTCTTGACCTTGTCAAGGACCGTGTTATTCAAATATCCTATATTAAGGTATACCCTGATGGAAAGGAAGAAAGGGGAAACCACCTGATTAACCCAGAAAAGCCCATTCCTTCAGTGGTAGAAGAACTGACAGGCATCAAGAACGAAGACGTAAAGGACAAGCCGACCTTCAAGCAGATGGCACAGACGTTGAATCAGGTATTCAGCGGTAGTGATATTGCCGGCTATAACTCCAACCATTTCGACGTTCCCCTGTTGGCAGAGGAATTCCTACGTGCAGGTGTTGACTTCGACTTTTCCAAATGTCGTCTGATTGACGTGCAGACCATCTACCACAAAATGGAACGCCGTAACCTCGCTGCTGCCTACAAGTTCTATTGTGGCAGGAAGATGGAAGAAGACTTTCAGGCACACCGTGCTGACGAGGATACGGAGGCAACTTACCGGGTACTGCAGGGACAGTTGGACATGTATACACCAGAGAAACAAGAAGAGCCTGACCGTATCCTGCAGAACGATATGCAGTTCCTGGCCGACTTCTCGAAAGCTAACAACAATATCGACTTCGCTGGTCGTATCATCTGGGGAGAACAGAAAGACCGCTTGGGTAACACCATCGTAGACAAGGACGGCAATCCCATACTGACGGAGGTCTTTAACTTCGGAAAGCACAAGGGAGAACCTGTCGCCCAGGTTTTACGCTATGACCCAGGCTATTACAGTTGGATACTGGCTGGTGATTTCACCTATAACACCAAACAAGTACTCACCCGTATCCGTTTACGGGAGAGTCAAATGAACAGATAACATGCTGAAAGGTAAGAAGATTGTCTTAGGTATCACAGGCTCCATAGCCGCCTACAAGGCTTGCTATATTATCCGGGGCCTCATCAAAGCTGGAGCGGAAGTGCAGGTGGTCATCACGCCTGCCGGTAAGGAGTTTATCACACCCATCACCCTCTCGGCACTGACCCAGAAACCTGTCATCAGTGATTTCTTTTCACAGCGTGACGGTACATGGCACTCCCATGTGGCATTGGGGTTGTGGGCTGATGCTATGTTAATTGCCCCCTGCACGGCCTCCACATTAGGAAAGATGGCGAATGGTGTCGCAGATAACATGCTCATCACCACCTACCTGTCTATGAAGGCACCTGTCTTCATCGCCCCTGCCATGGACCTAGATATGTACCAACACCCTACGACACAGGAGAACATGAAGAAACTCCAGTCTTTCGGCAATCAGATTATCGAGCCACAAAGCGGTTTCCTTGCATCAGGACTGGAAGGCAAAGGACGCATGGAAGAGCCTGAGAAAATCGTGGAATATCTTGACAAGGCATTGGACAACAACGCTCCACTATGTGGGAAACGCATCATGATAACAGCAGGTCCTACCTATGAGAAGATTGATCCTGTCCGTTTCATCGGCAACTATTCCAGTGGCAAGATGGGCTTTGCCCTTGCCGAAGAGTGTGCCCGTCAGGGAGCGGAGGTAGAACTCATTGCAGGTCCTGTGGCATTAAAGACCCAACATCCCAATATCCACCGCACAGATGTAGAGAGTTGTGAGGAGATGTACCAGACAGCCATTCGTTTTTTCGAGTCCTGTCATGCCGCTATCCTCTGTGCCGCCGTTGCCGACTTCCGTCCAGAGACAATTGCCGAGGAGAAAATCAAACGGGAGAAAAACGACCTGGTAATCCGTTTGAAACCCACTCACGACATCGCCGCAGCATTGGGAAAGAAAAAACGTGCTGACCAGAAACTGGTGGGTTTTGCCTTAGAGACAAATGATGAGCAACAGAATGCACAAAGTAAACTGGAACGTAAGAATCTGGACTTCATCGTACTGAACTCCCTGCGCAACGAGGGTACCTGTTTTCAGTCAGATGAGAACCAGATCAGCATCATCTCCCATCAGGGACAAAAAGACTTTCCCCGTAAGCCCAAGCGCGAAGTAGCAACAGATATTGTCAATGAACTTGTAAAGACAATGTAAAAATGATAAAATATAAAAATGAAGCGTAGCATTGTAATTCTTTCATTTTTTAATTTTATATTTGCAATGAATATAGCGGCCCAGGAACTGAATGCCAAGGTCACTATCAACTATTCCCAGATACAGGGTACGGATGTCAGTGTGTTCGAGACCTTACAACTGTCATTAGAACAGTTTATTAACGAACGGCAATGGACTGATTATCAGTTCCAAAAGCACGAGCGCATCACCTGTAACTTCAACATCACTATCATCAATTACGACAAGGATGCCAATCGTTTTGAGGCAACGGCCATGATACAGGCAAACCGCCCTGTATATCAGTCCACCTACACCACCACCTTATATAACAGTAAGGATGCTGACTTCAATTTCGACTACATACAGTTCGACCAGTTAAACTTCCAAGAGGAGTTCATTGATAACCAATTAACGGCACTTTTTGCCTATTATGCCTACCTGATTATCGGACTCGACCTTGACAGTTTCTCTCCGATGGGAGGCACGGATGTGCTACACCGCTGTCTTAATCTGGTGAATAACACCCAGAACTTAGGTTTCCCAGGATGGAAAGCCTTCGAGACCAGCCGTAACCGTTATGCCATCATCAACGACTATCTGGATGAAGGTATGAAACCCTTGCGCCAGTTGCAGTATGACTATTACCGTAACGGACTTGACGAAATGGCGAATAATGTGGAACGCGGACGGACCAATATCACGGCTGCGCTCAAAAACCTGAAAGAAGCCCATGAGAATAAGCCGCTAAGTCTGTTGCCACAGATATGGACAGACTTTAAGCGTGATGAACTTGCTTCTATCTATCATGGGAAAGGAACCCAGAAAGAAAAGGAACAGGTCTATGAACTGTTGTTCTCCATCAATGCCTCCCAGAGTAATGCCTGGGATAAAATCAAGAATTAAAAGATGCTCCAACAACTATACATCAAGGACTTCACACTGATTGATGAACTCGATATCGAATTACATCCCGGCTTCTCTGTCATCACGGGAGAGACTGGTGCAGGTAAGAGTATCATCCTCGGTGCTATCGGACTCTTGCTGGGACAACGGGCAGATTCCAAAACCATCAAGAAAGGAGCCGACCGTTGTGTCATCGAGGCACATTTCGACCTGACACGTTACCAGTTGAAACCGTTCTTTGAGGACAATGACATCGACTATGATGCCACCGACTGTATCATCCGACGGGAACTGACAACTGCAGGTAAGAGTCGTGCGTTTATCAACGACACGCCCGTTTCCCTCTCCCTGTTGAAGGAGTTGGGAGACATGCTGGTGGACGTACACTCTCAACACCAGAACCTGTTGTTGGGTAAGCAGGACTTCCAGTTGGAGGTAGTGGACACCCTTGCCAAGGACCTGGACGCGCTGACGACTTACCAACAGACCTACTCCGCCTATCATGACAAGCAACGACTGCTACAGGAATTGCAAGAGGAGATGGAACGCAACCGTCAGAATCTCGACTTCCTGCAGTTCCAGTATGACGAACTGGAACAGGCCAAGTTGGTAGAGGAAGAACAGGAGGAAATGGAGCAACTGCGTGAGACGATGACGCATAGCGAGGACATCAAGACAGCGCTCTATGATACACAGAATCATCTTGCCGCTGATGAACAGGGGGTCCTCTCCCTACTCCGAAAATCGCTCTCTTCCCTTCATGCCATTACAAAGGTCTATCCGGCTTCTGAAGAATGGATAGAGCGCATGGAGAGTTGTCAGATAGAACTTAAGGACATCGCCCAAGATGTGGAGGCACGTTTGGACGACATCGACTTCGACCCTGCAGAACTGGAACGTATCAACCTGCGGTTAGACAGGCTCTATGACCTGCAAAAGAAATACCATGCAGATACCGTTGCCGAACTGATTCAGCAGCGTGATGATCTGAAACGGCAACTCAGGCAGATAGGAAACAGCGACGAGGCTTTGGCCACACTGCAAAGTGAATTAGATATTCTGCAAAAGAAATGTCAGCAACAGGCCGAGGCACTCACCAAGTTCCGTCAAAAAGCCGCCAAGGATATTGAGAAGCAGATGTGCGAACGTCTGGTACCTCTGGGCATGCCTAATGTCCGTTTTGAGGTGAAAGTCAACAAGACCGAACTCCATAAGAACGGACAGGATGACATTGCCTTCCTGTTCAGTGCCAATACCTCCAGTCCCTTGCAGCCTATCGCACAGGTTGCCTCTGGTGGTGAGATAGCCCGTGTGATGCTATCCCTGAAAGCCATGATCAGTGGAGCCGTCAAACTCCCCACCATCATCTTCGACGAGATAGATACAGGCGTCAGTGGCAAGATTGCCGAACGCATGGCAGAGATCATGCAGGAGATGGGAGCCAACGACCGTCAGGTCATCTCCATTACCCACCTACCCCAGATCGCTGCCCTTGGAACCACCCACTACAAGGTATCCAAGGAGGAAACGACCAAAGGAACAACCAGCCGGATGCAACAACTCTCTGAAGAAGAGCGCATCCATGAGATAGCCCAGATGCTCAGTGGCAGTGACATCACTGCTGCCGCCATACAAAACGCAAAAGAATTACTCAAACTATGAAACGTTTATTATTCCTATTACCCTTTTACCTCTTTTCCCTTTTACCCTTATCTGCACAATCATGGGTTTCCAAGGCTGCCAAGTCGGTATTCACCCTGAAAACCTTTGCCGCTGATGGCACCTTACTGGCCAGCAGTACAGGATTCTTTATTGGCTCCAATGGTGAGGCTGTCAGCAGTTATGTACCTTTCAAAGGTGCCCAACGTGCCGTGATTATCGACGCTGAGGGGAAAGAATATCCCGTAGAATTCATCCTTGGAGCCAATGAGACTTATGATGTTGCCAAATTTCAGGCAGCGGTCAGAAAGACAACTCCTCTACCTCTCGCCTCCACGACAACGAATGGTAGCAGTATCTGGTTACTTCCCTATGCCGTCAAAAAGACTCCCACCTGTATTCAGGGAATTATCAAAGACGCAGAGAAGTTTCAAGAAACCTATCAGTATTACACTCTTCAGTTGAATGCTGAAGAGAGCCATATCACCTGTCCTGTACTCAATCAAAACGGTGAGGTGGTTGGCATCATCCAGCCATCCGCAGGAAATCTGAAAGGCACCTCCTATGCCATTGATGCCCGCTTTGCTGCCAACCTGGTCATCAACGGACTGAGTTTCAACGACCCTGTATTAAGACAAACCAATATTTCCATCGCATTGCCTGATAAAGCTGAAGATGCCCTCATTGCCCTCTTCCTTGCCTCTTCAACAATGAATGAGAATCAGTATATCAATATGGTGGAACGTTTTATTCAGAAGTTCCCCAATGAGGCTGACGGATATATCTATCGGGCACGCTATCAGACAGCGAAAGGTAATTACAGCAGTGCTGACGAGGATTTGCAGAAAGCCGTCAAGGTAGCAATACAAAAAGACGATGCCCATTACCAGTATGCTGAGATTATCTACCAGAAGGAGCTTTATCAAAAGGACAAGCCTTTCAGTGCATGGACTCTTGACAAGGCTTTCAGTGAGTCACAGGAAGCATACCGTATTAACCCGATGTCCGTCTACCTGCAGCAACAGGCCCAGATCCGCTATGCACAAGGTCTGTATGCAGATGCATACCAGTTATACGAACAACTCACCCATAGTGATCTCCGCAGTGCGGACATCTTCTATGCCGCCTCACAGTGTAAGGCACAATTAGGTGAAACAGACCAGCAGATCACATTACTCGACAGTGCTGTTAACCAGTTCAGTCGTCCTTTCGTGAAGACGGCAGCCCCCTATCTGCTAGCTCGTGCTCAGGCATTATATTCCGTTGGAAAATACCGTCCTGCCGTCAATGACTATAACGACTATGCCGAACTGATGGGTACCCAACTGGGAGCCGGATTCTACTACCAGCGTGAACTGGCTGAGATGGGGGGTCACCTGTTCCAACAGGCACTGAATGATATCGACAAAGCCATTGAATTAGAACCTACAGAGCCCACATATTACGGTGAAAAAGCCTCCTTGCAGGTTCGTGTCGGTATGCATAAAGAAGCCATTGAGACTGCCCAGCAATTGATTCGCCTATCCCCCGAACTCTCCGACGGCTATCTTTTCCTCGGTCTTGCACAATGTCTTACCAACCAGAAGGCGGAAGGTGCCAAGAACTTACAGAAAGCAAAAGAAATGGGGAATGAACAAGCCCAGTCGCTTATCGATAAATATGCGAAATAAAAGAATCCCCGACAACACTGCCGGGGATTTATCTTAGAACGGAAGCGGACCGTCGTTACCGTAACCAAAAGGTGACTGGCCCGTACCTACTGACTGGTCACCGTTAACTTTACTTCCAAGAATTTCTCCCCCGTTATCATTAGCAGCCTGTTGCTTACGATTTCCCAAACGGCTGTCTTCCGGATTCTCGAAACGGGTGAACTCACCACGGAAGGTCAGCAGCACATCACCTGTCGCACCCTTACGGTGCTTGGCAATGATGATCTGTGCCATACCATGCAGGTCACGACCGTTATCATCCTGATAAATATGATAGTATTCCGGACGATGAACAAAAAGTACCATATCCGCATCCTGCTCGATGGCTCCTGACTCACGCAGGTCAGACAGTTGCGGACGCTTACCCTCCAGTCCCTCACGACTCTCCACGCCACGGTTCAACTGTGACAGGGCGATGATGGGGATATCCAACTCCTTTGCCAAGCCTTTCAGTGAACGGCTGATCGTCGACACCTCCTCCTGGCGACTGGAGAAACGCATACCGTTGGCATTCATCAACTGCAGATAGTCTATCATAATGATCTTCACACCATGTTCACGTACTAAGCGACGAGCCTTGGTACGGAGTTCAAAGACAGAGAGTCCCGGGGTGTCATCGACAAACAAAGGAGCACCCAACAGATTGTTGACGCGCTTATCAAGACGGTCCCACTCATCAGGGTGCAACTGTCCGTTCAGAATCTTGGAGCCCTGTATTTCACAGACATTGGAGATGAGACGGTTGACCAACTGCGTGTTACTCATTTCCAAAGAGAAGAAAGCCATCGGTACCTGATAGTCGGCTGCAATATTCTTCGCCATGGAAAGGGCAAACGAGGTCTTACCCATCGCAGGACGACCTGCAACAATCACGAGGTCAGAAGGCTGCCATCCACTGGTTATATCATCCAGTTTATGATAGCCCGTAGGTACACCCGTCAGACCGTCCTTATTCGCTGCAGCCTTCTGGATGACATCCACTGCTGTCTTGATGACAGGGTCGATCTGCGTATAGTCCTTCTTCATGTTCTTCTGGGAGAGTTCGAAGAGAGAACCTTCCGCTTCCTGCATCAGGTCTTCTATGTCAATCGTTTCGTCAAAAGCCTTCGTCTCAATGAAACTGGCATAGGATATCAACTGACGGGCAAGAAATTTCTGGGCGATAATACGGGCATGGTACTCGATATTCGCCGAAGATGCCACCCGTGATGACAACTCCGTGACATAGGCAGGACCGCCCACATCCTCCAAGTCACCCTGCTTGGCAAGCTGCTCCGTCACCGTCCATACGTCGACAGGCTGCTCTTTCATCTCCAAGTCACGGATGGCAGTATATACCTTCTGGTTACGAGGCTCATAGAAACTCTCGGGATAGAGCATCTCACACACCACCGTATAGGCATCCTTGTCTATCATCAACGCACCCAACACGGCACGTTCTATCTCTGTTGCCTGTGGTTGGACATGGGCATACGTATTGTCTGTCGGAGTTGTCTTGCGCATCCTGCGCTGGCTATTCTGTTCAGGCATTATTTTCTTATTCTTTATTATAGGTTATCACACTCTTTCAACCAAAGCGCACTGGAGGCATCACTTGGCATGCGCCAGTCGCCACGGGGCGAGAGGCTGACACTACCCACCTTCGGACCGTCAGGCAGACAAGAACGCTTAAACTGCTGATTGAAGAAACGGCGGCAGAAAGTCGTCAACCACTTCTTAATCGTCTCTCTATCGTATTTCCCCTTAAAGGCATGAGTAGCCAGGAAGAATATCTTGGAAGGACGGAACCCGAAACGGAGAAAATAATACAGGAAGAAGTCATGCAACTCATAAGGTCCCACCAGGTCCTCCGTCTTCTGCTTGATATTACCCTCCTCGTCAGCAGGAGTCAGTTCCGGTGATATCGGTGTGTCAACGATGTCGAGCAGTGTTTCCTTCTGTGCCTTATACGCAGGCTGTGCTGCCACATAGCGGATCAGATACTGGATAAGGGTCTTGGGAATACCTGCATTGACTCCATACATGGACATATGGTCACCGTTATAAGTCGCCCAGCCCAAGGCAAGTTCTGACAAATCACCGGTTCCTACCACCATCGCATTCAACTGGTTGGCAAAGTCCATCAGGATCTGCGTCCGTTCACGGGCCTGCGAGTTCTCATAGGTCGTATCATGTTTCTTGATATCATGACCAATATCCTCAAAGTGCTGCTTCACTGCCTTGGCGATAGACACTTCCATCTGGGAAATACCCAGTGTCTGCATCAGTGAGGTGGCATTGTCATGCGTACGGTCTGTCGTTCCGAAACCAGGCATGGTCACTCCCACGACGCCCTTACGGTCAAGCCCCAACTTATCAAAGGTACGTACACATACCAACAGAGCGAGTGTAGAGTCGAGACCACCGCTGATACCCACGACCACATGTTCACAATGGGTATGTATCAGACGCTTGGCAAGTCCTGCCGTCTGGATATTCAGGATTTCCTCACAGGTGGAAGCCATCTCCTTCTCATTGGGGATAAAGGGATGAGGATTCACAGGACGCAGCATCTGGAATATGGAAGGCTCTACCGTCTTACAATCGATGACCTGTGCCTTCGCTTCACGCTGGGCACTAATGAAGGTCGAGTTTGTATGCCGCTCGGTACGTAACCGTTCCACATCAATCTGTGTCACCTGTAACTGAGGCTGGAAGGAATAACGCTCTCCCTCTGCCAAAAGACGACCGTTCTCAAAGACCATGGCATTACCGCCATAGACCACATCCTGTGTCGACTCTCCAAAGCCACAGGAGGAATAGACATAGCCGCTTATTGTACGGGCACTTTGCTGGGCCAGCAGCGAACGCAGGTACTGATGCTTACCCAGTACTTCATCACTTGCCGAACAATTCAGGATGATATCCGCACCTGCCATCGTCAGGTTATTGCTGGGCGGTACCGGTGCCCATACATCCTCACAGATTTCCACGCCGAACTTCACACCTCCTGCCGTCTGGAATACTTTCGGATCGGCAGACATGGCAACATGTGTTCCAGCCAAATACAGGTCCGTAGGATTGAGGTCCTGTGCCGAGGCAAACCAACGCTTCTCATAGAACTCATTATAATTAGGCAGATAGGTCTTGGGAATCATTCCCAACAGGTTACCACCCTGGATGACGGCAGCACTGTTGAGCAACAGTCCTCCCACCTGTACGGGCATTCCAACTACACAGATGATATTCAGTTTTCGGGTGAAATCAAGCAACATCATCAGACCTTCCTCTGCCTTCGACAATAGGAGCTGTTCCTTGAAGAGATCCTGACAACTATAGCCTGTGATGGCTAACTCTGGAAAACAGACCAGTTCGACACCCTGCCCTTCTGCATTGGCAATCAGTTTCTCTATCTCAAGCACGTTGTACTCGACATCGGCAACTTTGACAGCAGGCACTGCGGCTGCAACGGTAATCAGTCCATGTTTCATATCATTTAATTTTTTAAGGTATCAATAAGGATGAGTCGCCATAACTCAAAAAACGGAAGTCATGAGCCAGGGCGTAGTCGTAGATGCGGTGCCAGTCGCCATGGACAAAGGCACTCACCAGCAAAAGTAGTGTAGACTGCGGCTGATGGAAGTTGGTCACAAGCATCTTGACGATATGATAGTCATAGCCCGGAGCTATGATAATCTGCGTAGAGGTGTGGAGCGTGGTCAACGCATGACGGTCCAACCAGTCGATGAGATTCTGTATCGCCTTGACAGGAGTGACACATCTTCCATCATCCATCTTACATCTTCCATCATCATACGGCTCCCACTGGTTGACATGCAGTTCTTCTTCTGTCAGATCGGGATTCGCTTCAAGTTTCAATCCCATGTAATACAGGCTCTCCAGTGTCCGGACACTTGTTGTACCGACGGCAATGGCCTGTGCGTCATAGGCAAGGAGTCGCTCCAAAGTATGACGACGGACGGCAATGTACTCAGTATGCATCTCATGTCCGGCAATCTCCTCGCTCTTCACTGGGCGGAACGTACCGGCACCCACATGCAGGGTCAGTTCCTCCCGTTCTATGCCATAGGCATCGAGGTCGGCAAGTACCTTTTCCGTGAAATGCAGTCCTGCTGTCGGAGCCGCCACACTACCCTTAATCTTGGAATAGACCGTCTGGTAGGTCGTCTTGTCACTCTCCTGGGTCTCACGGTTGAGATACGGCGGTATCGGCAGTTCACCCATCACATCGATGATATCGGCAAATGACGCTCCTCCACTCCATTCGAAGTCGATCCACTGACTGGTGCCATGCTCACCACGCCGCGTAGCTCTTACCTCTAACTTCTGACCTTTGACTTCTATCATCCTCACCAGCGCTCCCTCTTTCCATTTCTTCTGGTTACCCACCAGACAAAGCCACGAACACCGCTCATGGCTCTGGAACATCTGCTCATAGTCGGCAGGCTCTGCTGGTTCTAACAAGAATACCTCTATCAGTGCCCCTGTCTCTTTACGAAAATGCAGGCGAGCCTGTATCACCTTGGTATTGTTGAACACCATCAAGGCGTGGGACGGCAGATACTTGGGGAGATTGTAGAAGACATCCTCCCCTACCTTACCTTTATTATATATAAGCAGTTTCGAGTGATCACGCTCCGTTACCGGATATTTAGCGATACGCTCGTCCGGCAACTCATAGTTGTAGTCACTGATATGTATCTCTTTCGTATTCACGGATGCAAAAATACTATTAAGTGAGCAAAATGCAAAAGAAAAGAGTCATTAAATTACAAATGTACGTCGAAGGCCGCCATGATGATGGCCGTCAGAAGGGTGAGTCCGAGGATGCAGATGGGTACATAGCAATGGCGGATGTCATACTTGGCAGGAACGGTGATACGACAATAGAGCCAATGGACGAACCAGCCTACAAAGCCGCCCCAAAGGAGTCCGACGGTGATATCGCCCGGATAGTGCACACCCAGGTAGAGACGGGTATAACAATTGACAAGTGAGTACCCCACCAAGAAGAAGGTGAGCATCCGCTGTCGCATCAGCAGGGAGAAAAAGATGGCGATGCTGAACGTATTGGCGGCATGAGCAGAGAAGAACCCGTATTTGCCTCCACGATAGCCGTTCACCACATCGACCAAAGCCCCAATCTCCGGATCGTGGGTGGGTCGCCAACGAGCCACGAGCGGTTTCACAATACCGTCGTCAACGGCTCCGGCAAGCAGATAGCACAGTCCCGCTGCGGCAAGGATCAATCCAACCTCGCGGACATTCTTGTTAGACTTCAACACGACATAGAAAAGTCCCAAGTATAAGGGTATCCACGTCTTTGCATTGGTCAGTGTCAAAATAAGGTAATCAAAGAACTGCGAGTCGCTACCATTCACCAGCAATAACAACTGTTTGTCAAATTGTATAATCTCTTCCATATCGTCAAATTATTTCTATCTGTTTCGTCTCTATCCAGCCCTGTTTACCATCAGCCACACGGATTTCTTTCCAGCCGTTCATCGAGTTGTCGGTGATGGTCACGCGAGTTCCCTCATGCAGGATGAAGAGGTCGGTACCATTCTTCGACGGCGTACTCTTCACGGTGGCTGCCGTCGTCATGATAATAGCCCCCGTCCGATTCGTCAGTTTACGCTTCTGCTGATAGGCGAAGAGGTTGCTCAAGACAAAGACCACCAACAGGAAGAAGGCCCCGAAGAAGCCCGTTTTCCGCAACCACATACGGTCTGAGAACAGATATGCAAGGACCAGGATAATGGCAATGGCAAGAGCTATCAAGGCTGTCCGTGCCCATGCATCCACACTCATCAAGTTGACCAGTGAGTGATACCATGTGACGAAGAACATCTCAGACTCCGGCGTAATCTTGTCTATCGTCTTCGAACGTGCCATCTGCAGGTTGAAACGAATGTCTGCATCACCTGGAGAAAGCAATAGGGCACGCTCATAATTCAGGATTGCCTTGGTAATATTGTCCGTCCGGTAGTAGGCATTTCCCAGGTTATAATACAAATCTGCACTCACTCCACCCTTCAACAATGCTTCATAGTCGGTAATAGCCTGTTGGTATTGTTCATGGACATAAGCACTGTCAGCTTCTGCCTTGGTGACAGCGTTCGCTGACAATGGCAGCATCAGTAGCATCAATATCACTGGTGACGCAGAACGATGGATATGTTTCTTGCCTTTAATGAAGTCCTCTATTTTCATAATCGCGTTAATGGCAGCATCATATACCTTATTCATATTACCACTGGCATCGCCTGGGGCATAACGGGCATACTCACACTCGTCAAGGGCACCGATAAACTGACTGACGGTATCGGTATCCACTCCACGCTCCGTGAGCCGCTGACTGATATTGTCACGGGACAGGTCTGCCACAGGCATGTCGAGTTTGTCACCGACATAGCCCCAAAGTGCACGCAGCACCTCATCATAGAACTCGCCCTGCTTGCCGGCCTTGAGCAATTTATTGGCAACACGCAGACGACGGACAGCCACCTTGTTGGCACGCTTGCCGCGCATCTTGCCGATATTGGCATTCTCCATCGCACGATGACGGAAGATGATAAAGAGGGAGACGAAGACGACTAACAAAACGACCAGACTGATCCAATAGAGGGAGGAGCCGAAGAAATAGTCGTCGACAGCACGAAGACGTGTATCTTCCATCTTGATATAACGGATGTCCTTGTTCAACTGCCTCACCTCCTCACTGGCATAAGTCGTTACACTCGACGTACCATCGCCTTTCGCCACATCCAATGTGAAGGGCTGTGAGCGCAACGTCTTATAGGCATTGGACTGCGTATCGAAATAGGTAAACTCCACAGGAGGCACCTCGTATTTACCCTGATGACGGGGCACGACGAGGATGTCATAGACCATACTGCCCTCTATACCGTTAGTCGTCAGTTTCGTATTATCCGTAATCTTTGCATCATACTGGTCGAAGTCCTTGGGCAGGTTGACTACAGGTTGTTTGATGAGTTTCAGATTACCCGTTCCACTGACAGTAACACGGAAGGTGATAGGGTCGTTCGCCTTGATCTCTTTCTTGTCTAACTCCGCAGAAAGACTGAACGTGCCTACACCACCCGAGAAGTTCGTAGGACGGGCAGGCAATGGGTCAACCGTGATGGTCAGTCCTGGAGCAGTGATGTCCTTCTTGACCTCCATATAGCCGGAGCCGCCATTGAAGAACGCCTCAAAGGGGTCGACACTACGGTTTTGCAATACCACCATTCCCTCGTACGTAATACTGGGGATTTCCAGTTTCCCCGTTGTCTGAGGGAACATCACATACTGTTGCCACGTCACAGTACGATAGGGACGACCATTGAAGGTCTCCAACTTAAAACTCTTCTCCTGCGGCAGCGGTACCTCACGGGTGTAGAAACTCTTCAAGTCGGGCATCTTACCATTCAGGGAGGTCAGGTCCACAAGCGTATATACCTTATAGGTCAGCAGGATAGGCTCCTGTTCATGGACATGACTCTTATTGGCACTGACCTTGATAAAGAGGTCGCTACCGGAGATATGACTACCTGCCGCACGCATCTGTCCACCACCTGGAGAACGCTGTCCGCCATTATTTCCCTGTTGTGCCGTTCCTGAAACCTTGATATGCAACTCATTGGAGTTCAATGATTTTCCATTGACTGTGGCATGAGCTGCAGGAATGGTGAACGAGCCGTTCTTGGTCGCAGAGAGTATATAGGTATAGGTCACGGACGTGGAACTCGAGGTATGACCATTTACCATCTGGAAAGATGATTGCGTAGACGTGCTGGGTCCCATGAGAACCTCAAAGGCATCAGGGATATTCCCTGCACGGAAGCCACTGACATCATCCGTATTAACCGTATAGGTCAACCGGAACTGCTCTCCTACCGCCACTTGTGCAGGAGCCTTTCCTGTAATCTGCTGTGCGACCATCGTCGCAATGTAAAAATTTAATAATGAAATAATTAATATCAGTTGCTTCTTCATTTTATCATTGTTACATTTTTACACTTTATCATTGTTACATTTTATCATTGTCCAACTACCAGTTCTTCTGCAATTTCCGCGTCTGCTTCTGATGCTGGGCCTTCTTAATACGCTCCTGGGTATTCTTCTCCTCCTGCATCGCGGCATTCAACAACTGCTCGGCATTCTCCTTGCTCATCTGCGGCTTGTCCTGCTGCTGTTGTTTCTCTTGCTGTTTCTGCTGGTCTTGCTTCTCCTGGTCTTTGTTCTTGTCTTGCTTGTCTTTGTTGTCCTTGTTATCTTTGTTCTGTTGCTGATTCTGCTTGTCCTGATTCTGTTGTTGCTGCTGACGCTTACAGAGTTCCAGGTTATAGCGTGTTTCATCATCGTTCGGGTTGTTGCGCAATGCCTCCTTATAAGCTTCTATCGCCTCTCCGAACATCTGATGTCCCTGACAGATGACTCCGATGTTATGGTATATCCATGACTTCCGTCTGGCATTGGTCTCCAGTTTCGCCGCAGACTGGAACTGTTCGATGGCCGCAGAGTCTTTCTTCTGCGCCAGCAGGGCATTACCCAGGTTATAAGATGCCTGCGGATTACGGGCATTCTTCTCCATCGCCTTCCGGTAGTCCACCTCTGCCTCCGCATACTTCCCTGCACGATACTGTTTGTTACCATGACGAATATAATCACGGTCGGTCTGGGCATAAACGGACATAGTCATCATCAGTAACAGCACCGTCACCGTCTTCTTGCGACTAAACAGATGGAGGTTCTTCAGATGCGGATTCTTGATTTCCATAATACATATCTCGGCTATCAGGAGCAGGAGGACAAGGATACATACTGCCTGGAACTGTTCATCATAGTCACTATACACTGTACTGGAGATTTCCTTCTTTGCCAGTTTGTCGAGTTCATGGTTCAACTGCTCCTGGGCATTGCTGTTGTTCTCCACATGGATATAGGCACCGCCACCAGCCTCAGCAACTTGCTTACACATCTCCTCGTTGAGTGCAGACATGACAGTCTCGCCGGTATTGTCCTTCATATAGTCAACCGTCCCAGGAACAGGAATCGGGGATCCTTTAGTAGAGCCGATGCCAAGGACATAGACACGCATACCCTTTTCCTTGGCTTCCTGGGCAGCCTCCAAGGCTCCACCCTCATGGTCTTCACCATCGGTGATCACAATGATGGCCTTCCCCACTCCTTCTTCCTGTGTGAAACTATGGGTCGCCATGGTCACAGCTGTCGCGATGTCCGTACCCTGAGTCTCTATCATGGAAGGCTCGATGCTGGAGAGGAACATCTTTGCCGACACGAAGTCACTGGTAATCGGCAACTGTACAAAGGCATCCCCTGCAAAGACGATGAGTCCAATCTTGTCGTTCGTGAAATGGTCCACTAAATTCTCCACCATCATCTTGGCACGGTCGAGACGACTAGGTGCCACATCCTCGGCAAGCATGGAGTTACTGATATCCAAGGCGATGATGGTCTCGATACCTGTACGTTTCTCATGACTGATCTTCGTTCCCATCTGAGGACGAGCCAGTACCACGATCAATAAGGCGAGTGCCGTCAGCAAGAGACAGAACTTCACCAATGGACGGAAACGGGATACGTCAGGCATCAGTTGGCGTACCAGCTCCATATCCCCGAAGCGACGGAGTTGTTTACGCTGACGGATGACCATCCACCAACGAATCAGTGCCAATACAGGTATCAGCACCAGTGCATACAGATATATAGGGTCTTCGAATCGAAACATCTTTCTTATGGTAATTTTCTAAAGATCGTTATTCTAAAGAGGATCTCCAAAAGCAGCAACAGGATGGCCACCATCGCAAAAGGCTGATAGGCCTCATATTTTTTGCTGAAGGTCTTGACACTCAACTTGGTTTTCTCCAGTTTGTCAATCTCCTTATAGATATTCTGAAGTTCCTTGTTATTGGTGGCTCGGTAGAAGTCACCGTCCGTCGCCGCTGCTATCTCACTCAACGTCTTGGTGTCTATCTCCACCGGGATATTCACATACTGGACACCGCCTGCCACCACCATCGGATAAGGAGCTACCTTGTTGGTGCCCACACCGATGGTATAGACACGGATGCCAAGACTCTTGGCAATCTCCGCAGCAGTCATGGGCGAGAGGTCACCACGGTTGTTACTGCCGTCCGTCAACAGGATGACGACCTTGCTCTTTGCCTTGGAATCCTTCAGACGGCTCACCGCATTAGCCAGTCCCATACCGATAGCCGTACCATCCTGTATCAGTCCCCGGGTGGCAATGTCCGGGCGGACACTCTGCAAGAGATTCAGCAACGAGGCATGATCGGTAGTCATCGGGCACTGGGTGAACGCCTCTCCGGCAAAAATCGTCAGACCGATATTGTCATTAGGTCGTCCGGCAATGAACTCTGCCGCCACCTGCTTGGCAGCCTCAATACGGTTAGGACGCAAATCCTCGGCAAGCATGGAGCCGGAAACGTCCATCGCCAGCATGATATCGATACCCTCCACCGACTTGTTATTCCATGAATTACGAGTCTGGGGACGTGCCAGTATCAATACCAATAGTATAAAGGTGGCAATGCGCAAGATCAACTGTAATGGCATGAGCGTCACCTTCCAACTACGGGGAGCAAAGCGATAAGCCTTCGTATCACTCATCCGCATGGTCGGTTCAGTCTTCTTCCTGTACATCAGGTACCATATTAAATAAGGTACCAGCAACAGCAGGAGAAACAGATATTCTTTATTCGCAAATTCCATTGTTCTTTCCTTATTTTACATAACGCCCATGAGAATCATCAACCGGTATACGACAAATCCCAAGAGGACGAGACAGACAACGGCTATGCCGCCGATAGACCATTTCAAGATCCGACGGGTCTTCAACGAACGCTGATCGGCTTCGGAGAGCTGTGGTTTCTCTTCTTCCACCACCTGCAACTCCTGTTTGGTCTGATTGATAAACTCAATGGCATTGACCAGGTTCATGTCATTCTCATTGATGAGCGTAGAATACTTGGCAAACTTTACCAAGTCGGCCGTCGTGAAGAGTTGGCGCAATTCGTCCAATGACTTCTGGTCACCATCCTGCATCAGTCGCTCGATAATCTCGGAACTGGTCATCTCCATGGCAGAGAACTTATACCGCTCCTCGATATAACGGCGCAGCGTGTCCGTCAACTTGGTATAGTATTCCTTTTGGTTCTCCGATGCAACCATCTTGTCGGCCTTGATCTGCTCGATCTCCTTCATGGCCTTCTGGTGTGGCAGCAGTCGCTTGACCAGTTTGAAACTCTTGATCAGCGGTTTGTTGTCACGCAAGCGGACATACAGATAACCTGCCGCCCCCAACAGGAGCAACATCAGCACACTCAACCAGAACACCATCGACCAGTCACTCCACAGGAAGGGATTGTCCTGGACATCTTTCGGACCGAAGAACTGATTCATCTTCGTGGTGTCGACATCCACCTCCAGTACTTTCAGTGCAAGACTCTTGCTCTGGTATTCCTTGCCGTTGACCTTCACCTTGAAAGGGGGGAGATAATAAAGCTTGCCGTCAAACGATGTCAGCGTATAGACACGCGTCAGGCGCTGCTGTCCATTGTCAATATCCTCGATTTGCTCCTTACCGACTGACAGCACTTCCACGCCAGCCACCAAAGTATCCCTGGATTTGAAGGAAGGAAATACCACCTTGGCATTGGCAGGAGCCGTAGTAGTCAGGGTGACATGTGCCTGCTGCCCTATCAGCATCTGGATAGAGTCAATGTTTGCCTCCACCCCCACCTGTGCCGCCGTAGTGACAACAGTATATACAAGACTTATCAGTAATAGTATTCGTTTCATCTAGCTACGTTGTTTAAAGAGCATCAGCAAATGCTTCACGAAATCATCGTTGGTGGCAATACTGATCATATCCACATTACTCTTGTTCATCGTCTCACGGAGTTGTTGCTGACGATTCATCCAATAGTGCTCATGGGCCTGGCGAAGCCGTTTGCTGCTAGTGTCGATATACTGTTCATATCCTGTCTCTGCATCCACCACACGCATCAGTCCCACATCAGGCAGTTCCTTGGCACGCCGGTCATAGACCTGGACGGCAACCACGTCATGCTTCCTATTGCAAATCTGCATCGGCTGCAGGAAATCCTGCTGGACATAGAAGTCACTCAGGACAAAAGCGGTACAGCGCCGCTTGGCAACACTCGTCAGGAACTCCAGAGCCTGTCTCACATCCGTCCGTTTACTTTCCGGCTTGAAATCCAGCATCTCGCGGATAATATAAAGGATGTGCTTGCGACCTTTCTTCGGAGGAATATACTTCTCGATATGGTCCGAGAAGAACACCACCCCAATCTTGTCGTTGTTCTGAATGGCACTGAAGGCAATGGTGGCGGCAATCTCCGTCACTATGTCACGCTTCATCTGCTTCTGCGTACCGAAGTCCAGCGAGCCGCTGACATCGATGAGCAGCATCACAGTCAGTTCACGCTCCTCTTCGAACACCTTCACATAAGGACGATGGAAACGTGCCGTCACATTCCAGTCAATATCACGCACATCATCCCCGTACTGGTATTCGCGGACCTCGCTGAAAGCCATACCACGCCCCTTGAAGGCAGAATGATACTGACCTGCAAAGACGTTGGCACTCAATCCGCGTGCCTTGATCTCTATCTTCCGAACTTTCTTAAGTAACTCTGCTGTCTCCATCAAGGCACTTCTACCTTATTGATAATCTTCGAGACAATCTCCTCACTGGTCACATTACTTGCCTCTGCCTCATAGGTCAGTCCAATACGGTGACGCAGCACATCATGGGCAACGGCACGTACATCCTCAGGTACCACATAGCCGCGACGCTTGATGAAGGCGTATGCACGGGCTGCCTTGGCAAGATTAATGGAAGCACGGGGACTGCCGCCAAAGGAAATCATGTCCTTCATATCCTTCAGACCATAACGGTCAGGATAACGGGTCGCAAAGACGATATCGGCAATATACTGTTCTATCTTTTCGTCGATATACACCTCACGGACTACCTCACGGGCCTTCAGGATCTCCTGGGCCGTCGTGACGGGAGTCACCTCAGGCAATGCCCCTGCGATATTCTCACGGATGATGCGTTTCTCCTCTTCCAGTGTCGGATAGTCGATGACCACCTTCAGCATGAAACGGTCCATCTGTGCCTCAGGCAACGGATAGGTGCCTTCTTGCTCGATGGGGTTCTGGGTAGCCATTACCAGGAACGGTGACGGAAGGTCAAAGGTCTCCTTGCCAATGGTCACCTGTTTCTCCTGCATCGCCTCCAACAGTGCACTCTGCACCTTTGCCGGAGCACGGTTAATCTCATCCGCCAACACGAAATTGGCAAACACAGGACCTTGCTTGACCTGGAAACGCTCGTCCTTCTGGGAATAAATCATCGTACCAGTCACGTCAGCCGGCAATAAGTCAGGCGTAAACTGAATACGACTATACGATGCGTCAATCAGTTGGGCAAGGGTCTTGATAGCCAAGGTCTTTGCCAGACCAGGCACACCTTCCAACAGGATATTACCATCACTCAGCAGTCCGATCAACAACGAATCCACCAAGTGCTTTTGTCCTACGATCACACGGTCCATACCCGTGACCAGATTGGTCACGAAACCGCTTTGCTGTTCTATCCGGATGTTCAACTCACGGATATCAATAGATTCTGCCATAATTCTCTATTTCTTAATTAAAATTCGCTGCAAAAATAGTCATTTCCTTGTGTAATACCTCACAATCTGTCTCTAAATAATATTAAAAAGTCACACAAGTTCATAAATACCCGACGGTGTCGTTCTCTTGAGTACCTCCATCTTGACGTCTACACCTACGATGATGCCGTAGTCACGGAGGACACTCTCCACCGTCTTACGTGCCAGTTCAGGATGGTTGTTTTCCTCACTCAGATGACAGAGCCAGACATAGCGCAGGTTCTCCGTCATATTCTCCACCAGGGCAAGTCCACAGGAGCGGTTGCTCAGATGACCTGTCTGCGAGAGGATACGCCCTTTGAGAAACTCAGGATACGGACCGTTGGTCACCATCTCCTCATCATGGTTTGCCTCTATCACAAGGTAGTTGGCCTTTGAAATATAGGGTTTCATCTCATCGGTGACACAACCGGCATCCGTAATGATGCAGAAGGAGACGCCCTCTGCCTCTATCATATAGCCGACATTATCACTGCTGTCGTGGGGAACATTGAAAGGAGTGACCAGGAAATCTCCTATCTGGACTGTCTTTCCTTTCTCCAGGCATTTTTTCAACCCTGACGGGACTTTCTGTTGGACGCAATAGTTTCGGTTGATGCCCTCATGCACTTTCTCCGTCGCATAGACAGGAACCTTGTAGTCATTACTATAAGAACCCACAGACTTGATATGGTCTGCATGGTCATGTGTAATAAGCACATGATGCACCTGCGACATACTAAGTCCGTAATTCCTAAAGTCTTTCTTCAGACCTCTTAATCCTACTCCGATATCTATCAAAAGTCCATCCGTCGGTGTCATCAGCATGTAGCAATTACCGCTACTGCCGCTTCCAAAGGATATAAATTTCAGCATTTTAGTTAATATTTTGTGCAAAAGTAATAAAAAGTTAGGAGTTTTCCTTATCTTTGCAATGTTTTTTGATTTAATTTAAACTTATGAAATATTACTTACTTTCCATCATGCTGTTGCTGTTGAATGGTTGTCAACTTCACGACGACAACGGTTCTGGTGCCGTGGACAAGTCTCTCCAGGAGTGGGCAGAGGCATATTTCACTTTCAAATATGAGGATGCTTTGGAATACATGACTCCTGAGAGTGAGAAATGGATTCGCTTTGCCGCCACGAATATCACAGAAAAGGACATCGACTTCATCAATGGACAGAACAACGTGGTGAAGGTAGATATCCTCGACCGCCAGATTTCGGCAGACACGACCTGTATTTCACGGATTCGTGTTTCCGACTTCGTCCAGTTAGGCTTTGTAGGACAGGAAAACAAAGTGGTTGACCAAGCCGAATTCCAGATACCGCTGGTGCAGCGCGACGGCAAATGGCTCGTCAGAATGGAAGGCCAACTGCAAAGTGGAAGGCAAAGTCGCGACTGAATCTCGGATGGATAACGGGATAATGCTCGTCCCCATTCTCATAGGCAGGATTAATGGCCTTCATACCCATGTCAAAGCGTAGGATGAAGTAGTCAAAGTTAAAGCGGAAGCCAAGACCATAACTGACAGCTATCTGTTTCCAGAATTCAGTGAAATCAAATTGTCCGCCAGGTTGTTCTTCATAATTGCGTAGTGTCCATATATTACCTGCATCCACAAACAAGGCAATTCCCAATTTCCAGAACAGATGGGCACGATACTCCATGTTGAGGTCAAGTTTCATATCACCCGTCTGGTTGATGAAGTCTATACGCCCGTCCCTGCTGATATACTTTCCTGGTCCCAGCGTCCTGACGCTCCATCCCCTCACACTATTGGCTCCTCCAGAGAAATAACGTTTCTCAAAAGGAAGGATAGTACTGTTACCGTATGGATAGGCTATACCAAAGCCGGCATGGAACACCAGTTGGTTCCTGTAGTCGAAATGGATATTACGCGTCAGGTCAATATCGGCCTTCACATACTGTGCATAGGCTATATCCAGGAAGGTATACTGTCCGTCCTCATTCTTATGAAAACCGAATACCTTTGCCGCCAGTCCCAACAGATTACCAGCCGTCTCCAGATTCGTCTTGATGGCTATAATACCATTATTATAAGCATAGCCCACACCGAACCTCATGATAAACAGATTCTCGTAGTTATAGCGCAGGATGGCATTACGGCTACTGGTATCGTCCAGGTACTCCCTCTTGAATGTCTCACTGACCCAGGGCATGAAGATATAGTTCAAGTCCAATAGGTCAAGACGATAAGTGTCATGATGGTTGGGGTTTTTCCATTTATAGCGCCAACCCACGGTAAAGACGCGTCGATGGAACTCGGGACGGTTCTGCAGGTCATAGAGTAACGACACCTCACTGGTGGCATTGACACGACGCTGGAAACCAGAAGGCAGGAACGGCGCGATGAAACGGGGGAAGGTCAGTTTCGTTCCCAGACTGTATTCCAAGAAGTTATTATTCGAATAGCCTTCCAGTCCCTTGATCGCCTCATAGGCACCACGCAGTTCTATCGACAGGTTTTCAGAGCCTTTGAACAGATTCCTGTTCTGATATGTCAATGAGGCGGCAAAACCAAAGTCACCTGCCGTATTCGTCCCTTCCGGCTGGAAGGAAATCGTCGAGGGCTTGTTAGTACTGACCTGTATCTGACAGTCCAACAGACTAGAGTCAGGATGCTCGTCCCAAGAGATATTGGTATACCGCACGGCACCCAATCTGCCGAAATGGTTATAGGTGTTCTGCAAATCCTCTGCGGAATAGTAACTATCCTCCTTGACAAAGGTGTTCCTGCGTAACACACCTTGCCGCAAGTGGATCAGGGAGTCTTCTGATTCTCCACTCGAATAACGCACTTCCCTCACCCTATACCGCTGATGCGGAAATTCATTGCCGTCCCTGTCATGCTGTTGGCGGAGCACCAGTACGATGTCTATCTCATGAGTACCTGCCACAGAGTCTGCCTGATAGGTGATAAATTCCTTGTTGAACCGATAATAGCCCTGATTATTGAGTTGACGGGTAATACGCTTGCGCTCAGTGTCCAGGTTCTCCACACTGAAGCGCATCCCACTCTTCAGCCCCCTGTTCTCCTCTTTTTCCAATCGTAACAGTTCAGCTATCAGCGAGTCGTGAATCACATAGTCCACATGACGGATGGAATAGGAAGGCCCCGGATGCAACAGGTAGGTGACATCTATCGTTTTGTCCCTTGCTTTTGTCACGGCATCCACACTAGCCCTCAGGAAACCCATGTTCACCAACTGCATCTGCATGTCTTCCATAGATTTACGGGTACTCATGGAGTCATAGAGCACTGGTGCCTCACCGATGGACTTCAACATGCGGTTCAACCATTTCGTGGTGTCTCTTCCCGACAGCGAGTAAGTGGCAAGCGGCACCTTTATTGTCGAGAGCCAACGGGAATTCCCATGCTGACGGGCATAGGCTTTCATGTCAGAAGGATCAACGCCCTTCGTCTTGGGAATGCTCTTGACGGAAACCTTGTTCAGCAAATACTCACCCTCAGGGACGTATTTTGTCTCTGAGCAGGCACAAAACAGCAGTACCGCCAATATATATAAGGAATATCTTAGTCGCATTTTGTTTTGCAAAGGTACAAAATAATTGATAATTGACAATCGATATGGATAATTATTCTTATCTTTGCATCAAAATTAAAGTCATGATCAGTAAAAACCAAATCAAACTCATCCGTTCTTTGGAACTCAAGAAGAACAGGAAACGGGAAGGACTCTTTGTGGCAGAGGGACCGAAAGTGGTGGGCGACCTCCAACAGGCAGGCTATCACACAAAGATGCTCTTCTCCACTGTCGCCCGTCCTGACGCGGAACTTATCACAGAGGACGAACTGCGTAAGATCAGTTTCCTGCAACATCCCCAGGAAGTCCTTGCTGTCTTCGAAATCCCTCCGACTGTCAACTCTAAACTTTTAACTATTAACTCTCTACTCTCCCTCGCCCTTGACGGTGTACAGGATCCTGGCAATCTTGGTACGATTATCCGTATTGCCGACTGGTTTGGCATTTCCACCATCTACTGTTCCTTGGATACGGCGGATGCCTACAACCCCAAGGTGGTACAGGCAACGATGGGTAGTCTCGCCCATGTACAGGTCATCTACACTGATTTGTTGGAATTTTTCAAAACACTGCCGCCCTCCTTTCCTGTCTACGGCACATTACTGGACGGAGAGAATATCTATGAACAGGAACTGACAAACGAAGGTATTATCGTAATGGGTAACGAGGGTAACGGCATCTCTGCTGCCGTACGTAAGCATATCACCAAACGACTGCTCATCCCTGACTTCCATACAGACGGCTTAAGGGCTGAGAGCCTCAACGTCGCCATCGCCACAGCCATCACCTGTTCGGAGTTCCGTCGCAGGAAATAAAACCTTTCAGTGCCTCATAGATTCGCTGTACGGGAAGTCCCATCACATTGAAATAACTGCCGTTCATTCCTGTTACACCCACATGTCCTATCCATTCCTGGATACCATAGGCACCTGCCTTGTCGAAAGGACGATAATGGGTGATATAGTAATGGATTTCCTCATCAGTCAGTGTCTTGAAGGTGACATCCGTCTCTACAGAGAAACAAACCTGACGCTCCCTGGTGGTCAGACTGACGCCCGTAATGACCTGGTGCGTCCTGCCACTGAGTGCATGCAGCATCCTTCGAGCGTCTTCCTCATCTACCGGTTTGCCCATCACTTCCTCCCCCAATACGACAATGGTGTCTGCCGTGATAATCAACTCGTCATCAGCCATCGTCACCTGATAGGCATCTGCCTTTTTCTTGGAGATATAACCAGCTATCTCCCTCGTCGGCAAGTCTTGAGGATAACTTTCATCAATACCATCCAACACCCTGACTTCAAAGGGAATATCCAACCCTCCAAGAAGTTCTTTCCTCCTTGGGGAATTACTTGCCAACACTATCTTCCATCTTACATCTTCCATCACCATCCAAAAGCCCTTTCATCCTTCAACCATTTTTCCTGCGCCTTCAGGGTCTGTTCTATCACATCACGACCACAACCATAGCCTCCCTTATAGTCACTCACATAGAGACTCACAGCCTTCACTTCGCAACAGGCATCCTTAGGAGATACCGGGCACCCTACCCTACGCATGATTTCCAGGTCAGGGATGTCATCCCCCATAAACATCACCTCCTCGTCCTGGAGTTGGTATTTAGCAAGAAACTCCTCATAGGTCTTGATCTTCACGGCGGAACCCAGATAGATATCCTTCATGCCCAAACCCTCATAGCGGTGACGGACAGCCTCTATCTTACAACCGCTGATGATGGCGATATGCAGTCCCATCTTCATGGCGAGTTGGATGGCATAGCCGTCCTTGATATTCACGGTACGCAGAGGTGTTCCGTCCTCGGCAAGGGATATCGTTTCCGCACTCAGCACACCGTCCAGGTCGAAGACGATGGCTCGTATCTTCTGTAAATCGTAGTTAATCATACATTCTTGGCTTTTTGATGGATATGCTGCGACATCCTTTCGTAAAGATCTTTCATTGCGGGATCATCGCTTAGCAGCTGCATCTGATGGTGGATGACATTCTCGTCATATCTAACGGCAGGACCTGTCTGTGCCTCCAGGGGATGCAACTGGTGTATCTTCCTTGCCGTCTCGTCAACTAGCGGAAGCATCACGTCGAAGTTCATGCCGTGCTGTTCCAGTATCTCCGCAGCCATCGCATAGCAGTGGTTGGCGAAGTTACAGGCGAAGACAGCAGACAGATGTAGATACTGACGATCAGCACTCGACAGTTCATAGACACGCCCTGTGATGCTCTCTGCCAACTGCCTGATGGTCTGCATCGACCGGTCATCAGAGGCTTCGACAAAGACAGGAATCTCCGAAAAGTCCACCTGACGCTCTTTCGAGAAGGTCTGCATGGGATAGAACACACCATAATGACGTGCCTTCCCTAGAAACAGTCCCAGGGGCATCGAACCAGCAGTATGCATGAACACCTGCGACTCCCTGCCCTTTGTCACTGCCGCAATGACCTCCGCCAGTACGGAGTCTTTCACTGCGATGACAAAGGCATCAGCCTCCATCGGCAGTCCCTCAAGTGTCCGGCTGTTCACCATCACCACCTCATGACCCGCCGCTGACAATGCCGGCTCCAGATTTGTGGCGAGACGACCCGTGCCTATCAGTACTACTTGCATTCGTCTTAACTCCTTAAAACTTATTCAGATGCACATTCTCCCACTTGAGTTTCTCCTCGTTCTGAGGCTTGCGCTCATCAGCCTTATGGCCGATGGCGAGGATGCAGAGACACGACAGGTTCTCCGGAATATCAAGAACACCCTGAATCACCGTATCGGCACTTGTCCCGTCACTCAGTCCACGTCCGCGCATCTGTATCCAGCACGAGCCCAGTCCCAACGCCTCTGCCTGGTACTGCATCGAGATGGCGGCAATAGAACCGTCTTCCACCCAACAGTCGTTCTGCATCGGGTCGCCTAATACGACGATGGCAAGGGGGGCACCTTTCAGGAACTGTCCGCCCATGTCCTTGGCATCCGACAACTTCTCCAAGTCCATCTTGTCGTCCACAACTACAAACTGCCATGCACGCTGTCCCTTCGAGGTCGGAGACATCAGTCCTGCACGGAGTATCATCTTCACGTCTTCACCGTCTATCTCCTCTTCCGTGAACTTACGGTGAGAACGGCGCATCTGTACTAATTCCTTGAATTCCATCGTTGTTTTTACTTTATACGAGTAAGTGTGACAGCCATATCATCATCAGACAATTCAAGTGTGGTGTAGGTAATCTTGTCAATATTAAATTCGTTTACTTCATCAACGGAGCTGAGGAACTTAGATTTTCCATTCTCCATGGCACCCCTCATATTGTTAATGATGGCTCCCTCGCGTTCCGGATCGTCCTTGAACGAAGCCTTAAGTGCCTCACTCCATTGAATCTCAACAAAATCAATATCACAGTCTTTATTATTGAGGTATAACGTCAAATCTTTCCCATCCACGACGTAGGTTCCCTTGACGACGAAAGAAAAAGTCAGGACACCCAGTTCTTCGCTTACGTTGGTTGTCTGAAGTTCATAACTTGCGGTCTTGTCAGCATTAAAGGTCATAATCAAGCTCACTTTTTCTCCATCAACCTCCACGGGATACTTCCATCTGCCAATAAGGCTCTGTGCTTGAATGGTAAGGGCTGCAAAAAGCAGCATGGTTACGGTTACTAATTTCTTCATTGTTTTTTGTTCTTTTTGGTTTATAATATTATTATTACGGTGACAAAGTTACTACTATTTTCACCAACTACCAAATTTTGGCACCCCAAACGTGCACGTTTTCAGCACCAAACTTTTCAATTTAACATTTCAATGCCTTTCATGATTCATGTGAAAAAGCAAAATATAGAACGTCTTTTTTTGGTGATTTTGGTTTTTTTTTGTATCTTTGTAGTCGAAAAAAAATACCAGGAAATAAAACAAAAACTAACTATAAACATGAAAGCAAGAAAGATATTATGGGTGCTCGCCGCCACCTTTATTTTGGGCACAATAAACATGCTTATAGCATGTACAGAACAAAGTGATAACCCCGTCAGTCCTGGTACCGACGAAACGTTCTCTATAGTGACACTTAATGTTGACGGACTGCCGGGCTATATTGATGCCACCCCTCTTGGCATGGGTGTACTGCCTCTCAATGTTGAAGGTCCTGGTGAAAAATACACACCAGTCATAAGCCAGTATCTGGCCGAAAAAGACTTTGATTTTATCGCTGTCCAGGAAGATTTCGATTTTAACGCCCAACTTGATTCAAAACTGAAGGAAGGCTATAATTTAAGCGATATTTGGGGTGGTCCTCTCTCGTTAGAAGCATATCTTGCAGGGGTTGAGCAACCTGTATCACAAGAGACAATACTGGCTGCTCTGGAAAAAGGAACATTCTGCTTACATTCAGATGGTTGTAGGCTGTATTGGAAAAAAGATATTAGCGGCACCCGCGTTGACAGTGTTAGCTGGAAAACCCGATTTGGCGATGTTGTTAGACCCACACACATGAATCATGCCAATGATGAAATGTTATCCAAAGGCTTCCGGCGCTATGAGATGAAGTTGAAAGGTGGTACGGAGCTGGTGGTGTATAATATGCACTTGGAAGCCAGTGATGATGAGACAGAGGCAA
>CACZCT010000014.1 GCA_902779745.1 uncultured Prevotellaceae bacterium | reverse complement strand
TAAAATTTGCACAGTATGATGCATTTTTCTTGATTAATGTCACTTTTTACCTCTACTTGGTCAAAAACGATTGATGATCTTTTGTGATGCACAGGCAGTTCCATGAGAATGTTGCATACATTCCGCTTAACACTATGAAAGTTTTTTAGCGAAAAAACACACTAAAAGGGAAGAATTAAGGGGGAAATGTTAAAATCTTGAGCAGAAATAAGCGTTTTTTTATATTTTTTTTGTTGTTTGCAAATTTTTATCTTACCTTTGCGCATTATTTTGTACGCCTCAGCTCCTGAGGAGGCTGATAAGTGTGTGGTAACCTCTTTATATTATATAATAAGGTGTAGCATAGAAGAATATATTAATAATAATAATAATTAAAAAAGTGTTTATGGAAAAAAGACTAACGATGTTTCTGACTTGTCTGTTCATGAGTATGGCAGTAGCCTTCTCACAGAACAAGATTACAGGTACCGTTATCTCTGCCGAGGACAATGAACCGATTATCGGTGCTACTATTCTGGTTGAAGGACAGAAGAGTGGTACGGTAACTGACGCTGACGGTAACTTTACAATCGCAGTGCCCTCAGGCAAGAAAATTGTAGTGAGTTATATTGGTCTGGAGACACAGAAGGTGACCCCTAAGAATGGAATGTCCATCACACTGCGCCCCAGTGCCTCGCTGGAAGAGGTCGTTGTAACGGGTATGCAGAAAGTGGACAAGCGCCTGTTTACCGGTTCTTCCACCAAAATTAGTGCCAAGGATGCCAAGCTTGATGGTGTTGCTGATATCTCCCGTTCTCTGGAAGGACGTGCTGCTGGTGTCAGTGTGCAGAATGTATCAGGAACCTTCGGTACAGCTCCTAAGATTCGTGTCCGTGGTGCCACCTCTATTTATGGTAACTCCAAGCCGCTTTGGGTGGTTGACGGTGTCATTATGGAGGACGTGACAGATGTTTCTGCCGACGATCTTTCCTCAGGTGATGCCAACACACTGATTTCCAGTGCTATTGCAGGTCTGAACTCAGACGATATCGAGACATTCGACATTTTGAAGGACGGTAGTGCCACCTCTATCTACGGTGCCCGCGCCATGGCAGGTGTGATTGTCATCACTACTAAGAAGGGACGTGCCGGACAGGCTCGTATCAATTACACCGGTGAGTACACCATGCGCCTGAAGCCCAGTTATTCTACGTTCAACATCATGAACTCACAGGATCAGATGTCTATCTATGAGGAGATGCAACAGAAAGGTTATCTGAACTATGCAGAGACTTCCAATGCGGCCTCCAGTGGTGTTTATGGTAAGATGTATCAGCTGATTTCCATGTATGATGCTTCTTCAGGTCAGTTTGGTCTTCCCAATACGGCAGAGGCTCGTGCAGACTATCTGCGTCAGGCAGAGTACCGCAATACCGACTGGTTTGACGAGTTGTTCAACAACTCCATCCAGCACAACCACTCCATCAGTATTTCTACTGGTACGGATCGTGCCCAGACCTATGCCTCTATCTCGGCTATGTTCGATCCGGGATGGACGAAGCAGTCAAAAGTACAGCGTTATACTGCTAACTTGAACAATACGTTCAATATATCCAAGAAGTTGACCTTCAACATGATTGCCAATGCCAGTTATCGTAAGCAGCGTGCTCCAGGTACATTGTCATCAGAGACGGATGTCGTGTCTGGTGAGGTACGCCGTTCCTTCGATATCAACCCGTATTCTTACGCATTGAACACCTCCCGCGCTTTGGATCCTAATACATTCTACACCCGCAACTATGCACCGTTCAACATTCTGCATGAGTTGGATTGCAACTATATTGACCTCAATGTCTTTGATCTACGCGTACAAGGTGAGTTGAAGTACAAGCCTATCCGCCAAGTGGAGATTTCTGTTTTGGGAGCGTATAAGTACAATCAGGCAACTCAGAACCATAACATTCTGGACGAATCAAATCAGGCGCAGGCTTATCGTTCTATGGCAACGACAACCATCCGTGACAGGAACCCATTCCTTTATACCGACCCTGACGACATCTTCGCAACGCCTGTCACTGTCCTTCCTTACGGTGGTATCTATAATAAGACGGTGAACAGCATGAATGCCTGGGACTTCCGTCTTACAGGAAGTTACAATGACGCTTTCCATAATGACATGCACATTGTCAACCTCTATGGTGGTCTTGAGGTGAACAGCATCGACCGTACTGCAGACTGGTTCCGTGGTTGGGGTATGCAATATTCTCTCGGTGAGATTGCTAACTATGCCTATCAGGTGTTCAAAAAAGGTGCGGAAGATAATTCAGACTACTTCACCTTGGCCAACACCCATGAACGCCGTGCTGCCTTTTTCGGTACAGCTACCTATTCTTATAAAGGACGCTATACCATCAACGGTACTATTCGTTATGAGGGTAGCAACAAACTCGGTAAGAGCCGAAGTGCTCGTTGGCTGCCCACATGGAACGTGTCAGGTGCATGGAATGCCCATGAGGAGCCTTGGTTCCAGAAGACCTTCAAGAACGTGCTGACCACAGCCACCCTGAAGGCATCATACTCTCTAACGGCAGAAAGCGGTCCTTCCTGGGTTACCAACTCACTGCCTGTTATTATGAGCTATAATCCCTGGCGTCCTTCTGCCGGCTTGCGTGAGAGCGGACTCTATGAATCTGATCGCGCAAACGGTGATTTAACCTTTGAGAAAAAACACGAGTTCAACCTCGGTGTCCAGTTAGGATTCCTCAACAATCGAATCAATTTTGAATTTGACTGGTATAAGCGTAACAACTATGACCTGATCGGTATCATTAACACCCAGATGGGCGGTATGAAATACGGTAACGTCGCTTCCATGAAGTCTAACGGTATCGAACTCAGCCTGACCACCAAGAACATCCAGACCGAGAACTTCAGTTGGACCACAAACTTCATTTACTCTCACACGCACAACGAGGTGACAGAACTGGAGAACAACCAGCGTGTGATTGATTTGGTCAGTGGATCAGGTTTTGCCTTGGAAGGATACCCTGTACGCTCACTGTTCTCTATTCCCTTCAAGGGACTGAACAATGAGGGTCTTCCCACCTTCCTCGACCAGGACGGAAACATTACTACGACTGGTATCTACTTCCAGACACAGGACAAGGAAAAACTCGCTTTCCTGGAGTATAGCGGAAGTATAGATCCTACAGATGTCGGCTCATTAGGTAACGTGTTCAAATACAAGAACATCACCCTGAATGTGTTCGTCACCTATAGCTTCGGCAATGTGGTACGTCTGGATCCTGTCTTTAAGAGTGCATACAACGACCTGAACTCCATGCCGAAGGAGTTCGCCAACCGCTGGATGGTACCTGGCGACGAAAACTACACCACCGTTCCTGTGATTGCCTCTGTACGTCAGAACCGTAACGACACGGAACTGAGTTATGCCTATAATGCCTACAACTACTCTACAGAGCGTATCGCCAAGGGTGACTTCATCCGTATGAAGGAAATTTCACTGGGATATGACTTCCCATCAAGCCTCATCGCTCCCTTGAAGTTGAACAGTCTCTCTCTGAAACTTCAGGCAACCAACCTCTTCCTGATCTATGCTGACAAGAAACTGAACGGTCAGGATCCTGAGTTCTTCAACACTGGTGGTGTTGCTGTTCCTATGCCAAAGCAGTTCACACTGACACTTCGTTTCGGACTCTAAAAGGTAAAAAAGTAAAAAGGTAAAAAAGTAATTATGATTATGAAAAAATATATAGGATTATCCATTATTGCCTTGAGCATGACTCTGGTGTCGTGTAACGACTTCCTCGACACGTTGCCCGATAACCGTACTGAGGCAAATACGGAGGAGAAGATACAGAAACTGCTCGTGTCAGCCTACCCTACCCACGACCACATGGCATTCACAGAATATGGCTCTGACAATGTGGACGATATGGGTGCCAACAACCCTAACACCGAACGTTTCCTTGACGAGATATATACCTGGACTGATGTTACAGAGACAGACAACCAGGATCCTGAAAGTTATTGGATGGATCTCTATCAGTGTGTAGAGACCGCCAATATGGCTTTGGAGGGAATTGAAAAGATGGGAGGTGCTGTTACCCCTTCTCTGAAAGAGGCCCAGGCTGAGGCTCTATTGTGCCGCGCATACGCCCACTTTATGCTGGTGAATGTTTTCGCCATGCATTATAACGCCTCTGACCCAGATGCACTGGGTATCTCTTATGTCACAGAGACAGAGAAAGAACTGAATCCTAAATATGAGCGTGAAACAGTTCACGAGAATTACAAACATATTGAGGAGGACTTAGAAGCTGCACTGCCGTATGTAGGCGACAGCTATTACACAGTACCCAAATACCATTTCAACAAGAATGCTGCATATGCCTTTGCATGCCGTTTCTACCTCTATTATGAAAAGTATGACAAGGTGATAGAGTTTGCCAATAAGGTACTGGGAAGCAACCCCGCATCTATGCTGCGTGACTGGGATGTGTTGGACACTATGCCCGACGGCTCTGACTATCAGCAGACTCCTACAACTAACCATGTCATTGATGCCACGTTAACCTGTAACCTCCTGTTGCTCACTTCCTATTCTGGACAGGGACTCTATTTCGGAGGCTTCTCAGTATGGCACCGTTACTCACACTGTGAATACATTGGACAGATGGAAACCATTTCTGCACTGGGAAGACTTTGGGGAGGCGACTATACTTCATTTGCCATGCAGGTGAAGCGCTATTCCGGTTCTAACATGAACGCGTGGTCACAGTGGCGCATGCCTTTCCTGTTCGAATACACAGACCCTGTGGCACAGATTGGTTATCGCCATACCGTATATAATGCCTTTACGGGTGACGAAGTGTTGCTTAACCGTGCCGAGGCATTCGTTATGCTCGGTGACTACAACAGGGCTATAGCAGACCTTCAAGTCTGGATACGTAACACCAGCAAGCAGAAATCTTATACACTGACGTTAGACCATGTAAACGAGTTCATGAATGGACTCACCTATGCTTATGACGACGCCAACGGAACTCCTAAGGCAGACATCTATTCTTCCTTGAAGAAGCACCTGCACCCCAAGTTCTCTATCGACGCAGAGGGATCTTCGCAGGAGAACCTCATTCAATTGGTCTTGGCAGCCCGCCGCTATGAGACCCTGCATGAGGGTAAGCGCTGGTTCGACATCAAACGCTGGGGCATTGAGATTCCTCGTCGTGTAATGAATGCGGCAGGAAACCCTGATCATATTGACGACTGGTTGACGGTTGACGACCCGCGCCGTGCCATCCAGATTCCACAGAAAGTCCGCGAGGCAGGCTATATGCCTAATCCTCGTCCTACTATTGACAATTCCGGCGAATCAGCTGTTAAACACCTTTAACAAGAAGTAATTATGAAAAAGTACATATTATTATCGTCTGTCATGATGCTGGCTCTGGGGCTGACCTCTTGCTCCAGTGATGAGCTTAAGTCTCAAAGCGTCATCTCTGTTATAAAGAACGAGCCCAATGAGTTTGACATGTGGCTTGAGGAGAACTTCCGCAATCCTTATAACATCGACTTCAAGTACCGTTATGAGGAGATAGAGAGTGACCTCAACTACTATACTGTTCCCGCAACTTACGATGAATCCATCAAAATGGCTCATCTGGTGAAATACCTTTGTGTGGAGGCCTACAATGAAGTGGCAGGCATTGAGTTCACCCGTGCACAGTTCCCGAAGATGTTTTTCCTCATCGGTGAGTGGGAATATCGTAACAATGGCTCGTTCATCCTCGGTACCGCAGAGGGCGGTCGTAAGATCCTGCTGTCGGGAATGACTTATCTGAATCCGATTCTTGCCGGACTTCCCGAGTACAACGACTTCGTCTTTGAGTTTGGCACTAATGTTGCAGAGAACCTGAACCACTACTACATCAAGACCATTCATCATGAATTTACTCATATCTTGAACCAGACGAAGGACTATCCTACGGCTTTCCGTCAGATAACTCCAGGCTCCTATGTCAGCGACAGCCAGTTCTCTGAGCCATATTCAAGCAACTACCTGAAACGTGGTTTCATCTCTGCCTATGCCCAGACTAATACAGCAGAGGATTTCGCCGAGATGGTGTCAGAATATATCACCCACACCAAAGAGTGGTGGGAAGCCCAGATGAAAGCTGCAGATACTACTTGGAGTGAGGATCCCAACCAGACTCAGACTGGACGTGTGCTCATTGAACAGAAACTGGATGCCGTGAAAGACTACATGTTTACTACATGGAATATTGATCTTGACGTACTCCGTGACTGTATTCTCCGCCGTCAGGTTGACGTTACCAGTGGTAAAATTGACTTGACAGACTTGACTACAAACGCAACTAAATAATTAAGAAGGAGGACTCATCATATGAATAACAAATTATTAGCATACCTTTTCCTGATGCTGCCAGCCCTGTTGATGACATCGTGCTTAAAAGACCAGGAAGATGTCTTCGAGAAGCCAGCATCCATTCGCTCTGCAGAATACCTTGAGAATGCAAAGAACGTGCTGACAAGTGCAGAGAACGGCTGGGTAATGAATTACTATCCCGACAACTTGCAGAGCTACGGTGGTTTTTCCTATGTATTGAAGTTTGACAATAAGACTGTGACAGCCTACTATGTAAATGGCAAGTACGAGTTAAAACAAGCAGGTGACGGCAGCACTGTGAACGTGCCTGTCCCTGAGACCACTACATATGCGCTCACTAACGAAGACGGACCATGTATTGCCTTCGATACCTACAGTGACTACCTGCACTATTTCGCGACTCCGTCAGCTAGCGCGTATGAGGCAATGGGTGGAGACTTTATCTTCATCATCCTCAACATCAGCGAGGACAAGAACGTCATTACCCTGAAAGGCAACCGTTCGGGTAATTTAATAAATCTTTATCGCAACACCGTGACGCCAGAGGAGTACATCTCCCGCAACAGGGAAGTGATAGACACGCAGCTCTATGAGGTCTTTGTCAATGACAATGTGACCATGACACTTGATCTGGAGTCACAGCAGGCAAGTATTACTGTCGGTGAGGAAAGTGAGGACCAGGCATTCATCTTGACAGATAGAGGACTGAAGCTTTATCAGCCAATTACTATGGCAGGAAAGACTTTCGACTCGTTCGCCTATGATGCCGCCAACAATACCTATACGTCTGATGACAACACAAGTATGGTACTGACAGGTACTCTCCCTGAAGGATGGCAGTCGTATGAGGACCTTGCCGGAACTTATTCTGTAGGCGATCACAATATCACCGTAAAGACAAATGGCGATGGACAGACCTATACTATCTCTGGCATGGCGGAAGGTATCACAGGTAATATTACTGCTACTTACAAGTACACTACCGGTTCTTTCGTCCTGTCACCACAATATATAGGCATGTATGCCGGCACATACTACATCTGGCTGCTGGCACACTCTGCAGAAGGCGGACTCAGTTGGGACGAATCCATTAAGTTCAAAGGACATAACAGTAATACAGAGCCTTTGACTATTACCTTCGTAGCCTCTGGATATGATACGTGCTGGGCGGGTGCCTTCGAGGAAGATCCCCCCACGGGAGACTCGTATGCAGGCTATTGGGAACAATATTCTACCCCAATGACGTTTGTTAGGGTGAAATAATCATGATAACCAAAGAAAACAGAACAAATTATGAAAAAGATATTTAGTTTTCTCGTATTGCTGACAGGCATGACCATGGTCACGTCCTGCAGCAAAAATGATGCCACCTATACGGCTCCGGAGATCCTGCCCATCACAGTGGCAGACGTATTGTTCGGTGCAGGTGGCGGTGATGGCAGTATCGTTGCCAACACCACGTCATCTCTCATTGCCACCACTAATGCCAGTTGGCTGACTCTAACGACCAACGGTAACACTGTGACAGTAACTTCACAGGCAAACACCTCTCTCGAGGCGCGTTCCGCAAAGATTATCGTTTCAGCAGCAGATGGTGCCACAGCAAGTGTCGTCGCTACTCAGCATGGTCTCCTTTTGGCATTGGATGCTGAAAATTCCTATTTGTTCAAGAGCACAGATAATGCACCTGCCATCATTCTCGACAAAAGCAATGTTGAGTTCGAGCAGGTTATTTCCGCTGACTGGATTCACTTGGACAAGGTAGTTGAAGGCTATTCCATTACGGTGGATTCCAACGAAGGTGAATATCGCCATGGAACCATCGAATTGTCGTTTGCTGCAGCCGAATTCAAGAAGGTCATCAACATTGGTCAGTGGGGTGAATCATTCCCCTTTGCATCACTAAATACCGCCACCTATGAGGATGAGAATGGAAATTCCTATACCAAGGACATTCAAATTGTCGAGGGTAATGATGATGGCACATGGCTAATAAAAGGCTTGATGGACGAAGGAGATATTCTTTTCAGCAAAGGCATCGGTGATGAGTTCTATGTTGGCGCAGGTTATAGCCCTGGCACACGGACCGAAGGAAGCACGACCTACACGCTGCGTTGTCTGTTAAGTGCTTACAATGTGAACACGGGTAACCGCTTTTATCCCACTCAGATTTCCACACAGGCTAACAACGCTTATCGTATGGCTTTTGAATGGTTGACTGACGAAGATGCCAATCCCTCTTTCGATTATGTCCGTAATAGTACGCTGAGTCCTAATTACCGCACTGACGGTATCATCGTTTGTAAGTTCAACAGCCCTTCCAGTGCATCCTCATCAGCCCGTAAGGGAATTGTTTATGAATTCCTGAACTTGAATTTTTCTTCAAAATAAATCTTTAACAACTTAAATAAATAGCGTATGAAAAAGTACTTATTAACGTTAGTGGCAGCATTTATCGCTGTTGTTTCGTTCGCACAGAATGGATTGGTCAAACAGCCTTTGTCGGTTGTCGAGATGGCACCAATGACAAATTCCATTAAGACTTTAGACCCGCAATCAGTTCCCGCAAAGAATCTGAAGGCTCCTAAGGCTAAGGTCCTCGGCAAGAGGGCTCCCCACAGGGCTGCTATCAGTGATATTGGTGAACTGGAGGGTGAGTTTATCGTGGCTAATAATGAGTGGGGCTATGATGCAACCGAGCAGCAACTGGTGCCCGCAACTGTTAGCAGAAAAGGTATCAGTGCAAGAATTGAAGTGACTGGTGCCAATACCATTGCTATCTATGGTATTGACGGCAATGCTGACGAAAACACGCCAATCAATGCCACTGTAGACATTGAGAACAGCACAATTACTATCCCTGGAGGACAGACCATCTGGACATACGAGGGAGAACTTGTACTCTTCATGGCAAATGCCGAAGCAGAAAGCGTGACCGCAGACTTGACAGGAACCATTTATGAAGGAGGTTTTATCGTCATTGACCAGGTGTGGTTTGAAGGATATCTGGATGATGGCGAAGTTAGTATGAACGGATACTATAAAACCTCAGTTATTGCACCTGTAAATGGAAGCATGGAGTACTATAGTGATATTGAAAAAGCAGAAGTCAGCCAAAATGTATTAATCGTTCAAGACGAGGAAACAAAGAATGTGACTGTATGGAACTTCCATAACTTCGTTGCAGGTGAGGTTGTAGACTTCGAAATGGGAAGTGACAAGACGTTCTCCGCTGCAGGCGGCGAAGAGGTCGTTTATATAGATTCTTCTTTAGGAAATATCTACCTTTTCGGATCTCCAGGTCCAGGATACATAGGAGACATTTCTGGTGCTGTAGTTGATGATATCAAGCTGGTATCTGATGTAGGTCTGGGTTATGTAAATGCAGGTTACCGTGGTTGGGTTTACCCAGATGATAAGTTCACTATTATCTTGACTGACGGTTCTCAGTTTGAAATACCAGAATCAGAAGTTGGTGAATTGGTAACTCCACCAGCAGGTTTGGAGACCAAGGACTACCCATTTACTGCTACTTTATATGTACAAGAAGTTCCTATGCCATATTCAGCCACTGTAAAGGTTGGCTGGGACAACAATGATGTCTACTTCCAAGGACTTGACAAGGATATTCCCGACGCATGGGTAAAAGGTACTTATGATGCAGAGACAGGAATAGTAACCGTTCCAGTCACCTATACTGGTACGTATAATGAAACGGCACACTTTTTTGCAGCATATGGCGGAGAGGACGGACCAGATGATCTTGAGCTGAATTATAGTGTTACTGACGACACCTTTGACTATGGAGCAACTGTCATGATTTACAAAGGAAGTACAACAACCAGTTATGTTTATTTCTACAACGGTTTCTTTATTGGCACAAAACCGACTCCTACGACACCTCCCACAGGACTGGTAACCACAGATATGCCATTTAAGGGTAACTATAGTACTGGAGGAGATCCAACAGAGGCGACAGGTACTGTTAAGGTCGGTCGCGACGGTAACGACGTGTACGTTCATGGACTGTTCAGCGCAGCCATTCCTGCTGAGAATGAGGGATGGATCAAGGGTTCTATCATGGAGCTTGAGGGAGAGCAATATGTGATATTCCCCATAAACCAGTATGTTGGTAACCTCAGCAATGGCTTGAGTGCTTTCCTGACAGGTTATGTGGCTCCTGACGAGGAAGATCCCGAGTCAATGGCAAAAGCTGGTAACGTGGTCTTCTCTTACAATGCTACGGACAATTCTTACACCGCTTTGAACGCTGTTATCCTGACTCGTTTCAAGAGCAGTTTGAATTTCACGGCATTCTACCAGGCAGGTCTTGTCATTGGTAATACCACTGGTATCAAGAACATCAAGACTCAAGACGACGAGAACGCTCCGCTCTATAACCTGAAAGGTCTGCGTGTCAACAATGACTATAAGGGTATCGTCATCAAGAACGGTAAGAAATTCGTGAATAAGTAAGAGAAATGAGAGCTTGCTCCCATTTCCGAATATAAAAGTCAATCGGGAGAACCTAGGTCCTCCCGATTGACTTTTATATAAATCTTTGGCTGATTCGGATTTTTTACGTATCTTTGCAGCATCAACAATAGATAATGATGAAAAGATTATTATTCGCCCTATGTATGCTCGTACTGGTGACATGCCAGAGTATAGCAGTTCCTGCCCACAGCAACAGAATGAAAGTTAAGCAGCCAGACGGCAGTCTGGTCACCATCCAGTTACATGGTGATGAGTGGCTACACTTCAACACCACCGGTGACGGCTATACTGTAGTAAAGAACCAGAATGGCTATTATGTTTATGCAGAGGTAGAAAACGGTCTGTTAAAACCTACCACGTTAATTGCCCATGACGCAGACCAGCGTACAACTGCCGAACGGACTTTTCTTGCTGGCATGGAAAAATATCAGAAGCCAAAGATGTCGTCCCAAACAGAAACGATAAAAAAAAACGTACTACAACACCAGCAGGAAACACTAAACAAGCGCAGGGTTTCCGGGAAGAGGGCAGCACAATATGACTATAACAATTTCCTGGGACTGGTCATCCTGGTGCAATTCAATGACAAGGAGTTTTCCCATGCTGATTATCCTGCTATTGCCTATGACATGTTCAATGCGGATAACTATGAGGGCTATATTGACAGTCAAGGAATTATGCAGGAGTGTACGGGCAGTGTGCGTGACTATTTCTCCGACAACTCTGGAGGTAAGTTCAAACCCGAGTTTGACATCTACGGTCCATATACCATCGACTACAGCCAGTATGATGCCAATGGCACGACTAATGCGCCAACACTCATCAATGCCGCCATTAATGCGGCAGACGGGGATATAGACTATAGTGCCTACGACCGTGACAATAACGGATTTGTAGACATGATCTATTTCATTTTCGCTGGAAACGGAGCCAACTATGGCGGTAACGACAGTCGTCTTTTCTGGCCCCACCGTTCTGTTGTCTATAATCCTCAGACCTATAGATATGTCATGAAAGATGGTGTATACCTCTCCGACTATGCCAGTTCTGTGGAACTCTATGGATGGACAGAAAGTCCATCAACAGTGGCCATAGACGGCATCGGAACCATCTGTCATGAGTTCAGCCATGTATTGGGGCTGCCCGATTTCTATGATTCTGACTATGAAAACAGCGGCGGCAGGAGTAACCATCCAAACAAATGGTCGGTGATGGCAGATGGTAGTTATAACAACATAGGACGTACACCAGTTGGCTATTCTCTATATGAGCGCTATTCGGTAGGTTTTATCGATGAGCCACAGAAAATCGAGGCTGAAGGCAGTTATACCCTAGAGCCTCTGTATAGTAGCTATACAGGCTATCGAATCGACACTCCCAAAGATGACGAATTCTTCCTGCTGGAAAATCGACAAAAAAATGCCTTCAAATGGGATGCTGATTTGCCAGGTAGCGGTATGCTGGTATATCGGGTGGATTTCTCCGACCCTTATGTATGGAATAATAATAAAGTCAACTGCGATCCCAGCCACAACTATTATGAGTTGATTCGGGCATGTGGTGCACACCAGAATTTCCAAGAAGGTTATTATGATTCTGCAGACGATGCTTTCCCCGGTGGCGGAAATGTCAAGGAGTTGAATAACAGCACAACCCCAGCCTCACTGAATACTTGGTCAGGGGAGCCTGTCAAATGGGGACTATCAGACATTAAGATGACTGACGGACTGATTACTTTCGATGTTGATAACGCATACGTTCTGAAAAGTCTTACACTTCCAGAGACCGCCTCTGTCGGTGAAGGAATGAAAAAGAAATTGGAACTGACCATCAAACCTAATATCAATACGTTTGAGTTAAACTGGGAAAGCAAAAACCCGGAAATTGCTACTGTCGACCAAGAAGGCTACGTGACTGGTGTCAGTATCGGCTCTTGTGACATCACTGTCACAGGCGATAACAACATCTCTGCCACCTGCCATGTAACAGTTGTCAATATGGATGGGTTTAACATCGCTGAGTTCAAGGAAGGAGAGATTGGAGCGGAAGTTCTGCTGAGATTGAATGACGCACAGGTATTGTACAAATATCTCTCTAAAGTCTATGTTAGAGATGCCACTGGTACCCTCACACTCAACGACCTTGGTCTTGATGTGCAGAAAAACGACCGTCTCAATGGGGTCTTCTTTGTAAAGTTAGGCTCTTCAAACAGTATGCTGCAGGCCATGAAGAGCGAGAACACCAGTATTGACGATATAGACATCTCTGCCGGTGCTCAAGTAGAGCCTCGTGAAGTGAACTTTGAAGACTTGAGCGAGGAGGACTATAGTGACTTTGTCATAGTACATGCCGTAAGATTCGAGAAGATCAACGGCTATTGCTATGCAGTCAGTGACAACAAGAGAGTACGAGTATACACCAAATTTGGCTCCTCCGTAGCAAGTCTGCCTTCTAATTACGATGGAAAATACTATGATGTGGAGGCCATTTTCGGCACAGAGCGAGTCGGAGGCAATGTGATAGACGAGTTCTATTTGATGAAGACACCCGTCGAGGTTGATTCCCCCTCAGGTATTAATGACATTCACTTAGACAGCACACAGAGTAGCGGACAAGGCTATAACCTTAACGGTATGCGCATTGAAAGCAATTACAAGGGAGTGATCATCAAGAATGGCAAAAAGATCATTATCAAGTAATCATCAACGAATTGGGCAAGAACTCATATTCCTGCCCGATTCGTTGCTATTAATCTTCCCTTCGATTAATTAACTAACAAGGACAACTAGATATTTGCTAGTTGACCAGAACAGCTGAGGATTGGTGATACGTAACACATACTGTTTGTTGGCATCACGCTCCAGAACATAACTGGAAGCGGGATGAGCCGTCAACAACTTGGCGGAACGAGAATAAAGCTTGATCTCCTTGTCAACGCGAATGTCAATCTTCGTAAAATACTCACGGTTGAAGTTTGCCTGTAGCACCTTACCATCCTCGATGATATGCTGCTCCTTTAACTCTTTCTTCGTACCAAATACGAACCAAGCGGTGTTCAACTGCTTGTCCTGAGTGGAGATAGTCTCTGTCTTCTGAGAAATCTCTGCCTTCTGTTGAGAGGTCTCCACAGTAAGGTCGGCAACCTCATTACCCAATTCGGCAAGACGGATATCCTTTGACTTCAGGTCAAGACGCAACTGAGCAATTTCCTTATCTTTCTCCTCCATCTGCTTCACAAGATTCTCAATGGTCTTACGCAACTCATCGCCTTTCACAGAACTCTGACGCAACTGGTTCTTCAGTTTGTTAATGAGTTCACGGTTGTGCTGCATCGTCTGCTGAATCTCTGCGATATTGTCACGAATACGCTGAGTACGGTTAGTACCCTCACCATCCTTGGCAAGTGTCACACGGTCTTGAGCAGCATTGATGGCACGGAATCCCTCCTCAATCTCATTGAAGGTTGCCATCATGTCATTAATCTCATTATCTTTCTGTTGGATGATACGATTCAGCGAGTCTGCCTGCTGTGCCATCATCAAATCCTCCGTCTTCGGTCCCTGCTGCTTGCAGGCTACCATTGCTACGGCACCAAGTGCCAAAATCATTAATTTTTTCATATCCTTTATTAAATTCTTCACTTTTCACTCTTTCCTGCAAGGACAATCACGAACTCCCCTCGCGGCTCATGCTCCGTGAAATGAGCAATGACCTCTTCCAAAGTACCACGGACACTCTCCTCATGTACCTTACTAATTTCACGACACACACTCACCTGACGATCCTGCCCCATTACCTCCGCAAACTGCTGCAACGTCTTTAGTATCCGATAGGGTGACTCATAGAAGACTATCGTGCGCTCCTCCTCTGCCAGACTCTGTATCTTGGTCTGTCGCCCTTTCTTTTGGGGCAGAAAACCTTCGAAGCAGAATCGGTCACAAGGGAGGCCGCTACTCACCAAGGCAGGCACGAAGGCAGTAGCACCTGGCAGCGTCTGTACCTCAATACCAGCACGGACAGCCTCACGGACCAGATAGAAGCCCGGATCAGAGATACCTGGCGTCCCAGCATCACTGATAAGAGCTACGGTCTGCCCTGCCTGTAGGCGTTCCACGATGGCAGCACTCGTGCCATGCTCATTGAACTTATGGTGAGAATGGAGATGCTGCTGAATCCCGAAATGCTTCAGCAGAATACCTGACGTACGCGTATCCTCTGCCAACACTAAATCAGCCTCTTTCAGGATACGGATAGCACGGAGCGTCATATCCTCCATGTTGCCTACAGGTGTGGGTACAATATATAGAATGCCCATGACGGTTGCAAAGGTACTGCTTTTTACATAAATCTTTCGTCCTTTAACTCCCTTTAACTCCTTAAATTCTCTTAACTCCACAATTTTTACTTATCTTTGTGCCATAATTTGAATTTATATCAAACTTTAACCCTAAATGATATTAGTTATGAAACAGAGAAAGTTTAATCTGATGTACTTGCTGCTGATTGCAGTATTCGTACTTTCATCGTGTGCAAAATCCTCTCAGAATGCGAAGTTCATCCCTGACAATGCCGCTGTCATCAGCATCGATGTGAAGCAAATCATCGAGAAGAGCAAGCTCGCTGACAATGCTGAGGCAAAGAAGAAGCTGTTGGAGAGTGCCGAGCAAAGTGTCAAGAATCAGGATACCAAAGACCTCATCAAAAAGATTATGGAAGATCCCACCAAGACTGGTATCGACCTGAGTGAGCCTATCTTCGTATTCTATGCAGACAATAACAGCAAGCAGGGTGCCGTTGCTACTATCTCCAGCAAGAGCGACTTCTTGGAGTTGGTAAACACCATCCAGAAGGAAGACGGCAGTGAGCCTGCCAAGGAAAAGGACGGTATCCAGTATGTCCAAGACAACAAGACTATTGTTGCCTTCGATGATGCCACTTTCTTTATATCTGACAGTTACAGTCTCGACGATATCATCGCCAAGTTCAAGAACGACGATACCAAAGGTACGATGGCTGAGAGCGAAGACTTCGCTAAGTTTGCTGATGCCAAGGGCTTTATCAAGGCACTCATCCCGATGGCACTTGTTGAAGAACAGATGGGTAAAAACAAGAACTTGCTACCTGAGAGTGTAGAACTGAAAGACCTCAGTCTCATCCTGAATCTCACAACTGACAAGGGCGAGGCCAAGTTAGGCTTCGACTGCATCGCTAAGTCTGACGCATGGAAGAACTACATCAAGGAGTCTACCGAGATGTGCGGCAAGATCAGCGGTGACTATCTGAAATATCTCCCGAAGGGTGCTTTCATGATGTATGCTAACATCAACGGTAAGAAACTCTTTGAGATGCTTGACAAGGAAAAATACATCGATGACGCTGGTGTTACTAGTGACCAGAAGGATTTAGTAAAGAAGATTCTGGAAGCTATCGAAGGTGACTTCGCCCTTGGCGTAGGCAACATCGATGCCGAAGCGTCTAAGTTAGATATACCTGAGGTTGTAGCCTACCTGAAGACCAAGGACGGAAGTATTGCTGACTTGGCTAAAGAGCAAGGACTCAATCCTGAAGAGGGCATAGACTTCGGTTTCAAGAATGGTGCTACTTATGTAGCCGTTGGTAAAAGCAGTGCTTTCACAGAGGCTAAGGAAGGTTTCGACAAGAGTGTCATCAGCGGACGTCGTCTCTACATGTTCTGTGACATCACAACGATTGCTAAGGTAGCAGGTTCATTCAGCAGTGATGCTGCAGGTGCTGCAGATGCAGCCAGCAACTATGTCAAGACCGCTGAGCTCTATGATACCAGCGACACCGCAGGCGAACTGGTTGTGAAGATGAAGGATGCCGACAAGGATCCCATCGAGTTGTTCGTCAAGATGGCTCTTGAGCAGTTCTAATCCATCGTGAATCTTGAATAAGTTACTTTACAGGCTTTTAAGCCGACACTTAAACGCAGGACAGTTGGCGGGCTTCGTGCTCGCCAACCTCTGTGGTATGACCATCGTCCTTGCTGCTATCCAGTTTGCTACCGACATCATCCCAATGTTTACAGGCAGCGACAGTTTCATGAAACCGGGACAGATGGTAATGGCTAAGCACGTGGGTATGATGCGCACCCTTACAGGCAAGGCACCGACTTTCTCAGAGAAAGATATTGCCGAGGTACGCCAACAGCCTTTTGTCAGTAACGTAGGTTCTTTCACACCCTCGCTTTTCAGCGTCGTTGCCACACTTGGCAGTGAACGGTTGGGCGTACAGTTCTCTACGGAAATGTTCTTCGAGTCTGTACCCGACGACTTTATGGACATCGACCTTTACCGTTGGAAATGGCAAACAGGCGGTAATGACATACCTATCGTACTGCCTCGCAACTATCTCAACCTCTACAACTTCGGTTTTGCCAGTAGTCAGGGACTGCCTACTCTCTCCGAAGATCTTGTCTCGATGGTGAAGATACGTTTCTATCTTCGCGGTACGGCAGGGCATAAGGAATTAACAGGACATGTCGTGGCCTTCTCCAAGAAACTCAACACCATCCTCGTGCCCCAGAAGTTCATGGACGAGATGAACGCCACCCTCTCTCCTGACCGTCAGCCAAAGCCATCACGACTTATCGTCACTGTCAGCAATCCCGCTGACGAGAAGATTTCCGAGTTCCTCGCAACAAAAGGTTATGAGACAGAGGCTAACGATACAGAGACGGCACGTACGGCACACTTCCTGCGTATCATCATCAGCATCGTCCTTGCGATAGGACTCATCATCAGTGCCCTCGCCTTCTACGTCCTCCTGCTCAGCATCTTCCTGTTGCTACAGAAGAACACCGAGAAAATTGACAATCTCCTGTTAATAGGCTATTCTCCACAGGCAGTGGCACGTCCCTACCATCTGTTGACCATCAGCCTCAACACACTGGTTCTTGTGTCGTCCGTCGTCATCGTCCTCCTTTTGCGAGGCTACTACCTCCCCCTGTTCGGACAACTCTATCCCAGCTATAGTGCCTCCAGCCTTACCCCAGCCTTTCTGACAGGCGTAGGACTCTATCTGTTAGTCTCCCTGCTCAACTATTTTGCTATCCGCCGCAAAATAAAGCAAGTATGGCACCTCCACGAGCACTAACAGAAAAAACATCCTGAGAAATTTGGCGGTTTCAAAAAAACATCGTACCTTTGCACCGCATTTTTAAAAAGCACTGCAAAGCTGATCCGTTAGCTCAGTTGGTAGAGCACAACACTTTTAATGTTGGGGTCTTGGGTTCGAGCCCCAAACGGATCACAGAAAAGAGAGGTAAGATCTCTCTTTTTTATATGATTCCCACTATCTCCTCCAGCCACTTCTTGTCCGTCTCGTCAAAGGTGTTGAGGTCACGACTATCGATGTCGAGGACAGCAGTGACTGTGCCAGCGGCATCGAAAACGGGGACGACAATCTCGGAACGGGAGAGATTGCTGCAGGCGATATGTCCAGGGAATTCCTCTACATCAGGAACGATGACTGTTTTCCTGCGTTGCCATGCTGTACCGCAGACGCCTCGTCCGAAGGGGATATGCATACATGCCACACTGCCCTGGAAAGGACCTAAATGTAACTCGTCACCCTGGACGACATAGAAGCCCGTCCAGAAAAAACTCATCGCCTCATGGATGGCTGCACTGACATTCGCCATGATGGACACACGGTCTGTCTCACCTTCTACCAATGCCTTGATTTGTGTGGTCAACAGCCTGTATTTCTCTTCTTTCTCCATGCTGCAAAAAAGATTCAGTAAACACTAGTCAGACACATGAGAATACGTCTCCTTGGAATGCTCGCTGCCATCCTCCTCTGCCACACTGCCCGTCTTTGTGCACAGGATGAGATTATCGAGCATTTCGGGGATCATTATGTCATCCATGTAGACAGATTGGATCCTGACCCTGAGATGACACTGATGGACGTGCTCCATCTCTGTCCGGAGATGCTGTCGACGGATGGTAACGATATCACAACTAACTACATCTTGTGCATCGGGAATATTGACCTGCTAACCGACTGGGAGTGTATCTTGGAGCAAATCAAGGCATGCGAACTGAGTACCATCGATATTTATAACTACCCTGCAGTATCACAAGGCTCTGGTGCTACTGACGGCATCATTGACCTCTACTTCAAGGATTCTGAGGGCACACACGGTAAGGCTGCCATAGAAGGTGATACTTACGGTAATGGTAAACTGTATGCGGATGTGAACACTAAAGTTAAGAATGTCAGCATTCGCGCCTATGCCCTCACCCATATGAAATGCGGCAAAGCATATACCACCGACAATAACACTACGACGATGCGCAGCGGGACAGAGAACCTGTATTTGAACGTCAGTTGGGACATTTCCGAGCGGGACAACCTGAACTTCAACCTCGTGCAGGGTTTCTCGGACGAGAAGATACGGGCATACGGAAACTCCCCTCTAGAGTTGGTTAATCGTCAGCGATGGGTGAACACCAACACTAGATATACCCGTACACTCAACGACCAGGATGCCTACCTTGCGGTAGAGAGTTATTTCCACTACATCAGCACATTAATTAGCAATATTGACCAACGCCTCACCGTCCCCACACTAAATGTCGAGGTCGGTTTCCCGCTCTTCAACCAAAAATTGAACGTCATCGCAGGATGGGAGGCAGACTATCTTAACCAATGGTACAAGGAGATTGGCAGGAGTCAGATGCTAAACAACGACTTCTACGTGCAACTGGACTATAAGAACGGGCCGTGGCTCTTCACGATAGGAGACCGTTTCCGAGTGATGAACTACTGGGATAAATTCTATCTCAGCGAGGACGTCACCCTTTGGTCATACCATCGTAACAACCATGCTTGGCATACCAGTGCCGGATGGCAGAAGAAGGGACATTTCATTCAGGGAGTCTTCAGCCGCGACTATCTCCTTCCCGACATCAGCGACTTCTTTGACGACCTCAACCCTGCACGTAGAATATATGACACGGACTACAAGACAAACCTCTATTATACGGGGGAGCTGCGTTATACCTACCAGCGTAAAGGCTTTGCCGTGACGGGCAGCCTCACCCATGCCTGGGAAAACGATGCTCCTATGGGCGACAGACGAATGACAGGTGTCAAAGCTGCCGCCACATGGCGTAAAGGGATTATGCTCCTGACGATGGGTGCAGACTTCTACCATGACCATGAGGAGGATCATGGACAGGACAATTACTTCCATCTGAAACTGGCACCCACCCTTCTGTTGGGCAGCGGTTTCCGCCTCTCATCGGTTCTTATCTACAGCAGTAAGCACCCACACTACGATGAGCACCCACACCTCTATGCTTCCGTCAAGGTCAACAAGAATATCGGGAAACACTGCAACGTGTTTGCCGACTTCCACGACATAGCAGGACAGCCTACTGGCACCCTTGACCAACTGGTGGGCTCCTACAAAAACCGTGCGCTGACCCTGGGTGTCACGTTCTATTGGGGAAACTAAACAGAACAATATGAAAACAAAGAAAATGATGATGAATATAAGAAAACTGATGACGTTGGCAGGTGTATGGATGGCTGTCCTTACGCTGAATGCCCAAAGCGTAAGAGAGACCATCCGACTGGATGAAGGATGGAAGTTTGCTTTCGGCAATGCTTCCGATCCTGCCAAGGACTTCGGATGTGGAACGGAGTACTTTAACTATCTGACGAAAGCGAACTCCATTCACAATGAAGGACCCTACGCCATGAAGTTTGATGACTCGAAATGGGAAGAGGTGCGCGTACCTCATGACTGGGTGACTACCCTGCCCTATGCGCCAGAAGCCAGTCATTCACATGGTTATAAGACTGTCGGATATAAATATCCGGAGACCAGTATAGGGTGGTATCGTAAGATACTCCCCATCGCCAATGACGACCTCGGCAAGCGGATTCTCATCCAGTTTGATGGTATCTTCCGCAATGCCCGTGTCTGGTTCAATGGTTTTTATCTGGGTACAGAGCCCAGCGGATATGCCACGCAAGTGTATGACGTAACAGAATATGTCAACTATGGAGGCGATAACCTCATCTGTGTCCGTGCCGATGCCACCTTGGAAGAAGGCTGGTTCTATGAGGGAGCAGGCATCTATCGTGATGCGTGGCTTATCAAGACAGGTGCCGTCAGTGTGGCACCCTTTGGTACTTTTGTCTATACCGATATCGACGAACACTTTCTCAAGACTTCAGTCACTGTAGAGACAGAAGTACATAACAGCGGACTTGAGACACAGACATGTATTGTCGCAACGAAACTAGTCGATGCTGAAGGAAAGGATGTAGACTTTGCAGCCAGAGAGATATTAGAGCTCAAAGGCAAACAGACACTCAAATGCAAACAACTGATGACTGTCTTCGAGCCTCGCCTATGGTGTCCTGAGGATCCTTATCTTTATAAGGTTGTCACCAGAATATTGGTCAACAACAAAGTGGTCGATGAGTATATCACCCCAACAGGAATCCGTAAGGTAGAATTTGATGCCGACAAAGGGTTCATACTCAATGGAAAGCCTCTGAAACTGAAAGGTGTGAACATGCACCAAGACCATGCAGGCGTTGGTTCTGCTATTCCTGAAGCACTGATGGAATGGCGCATCCAGCAGTTGAAGGCATTTGGCTGTAATGCCTATCGTGCCTCTCACAACCCCATGACACCTGCTCAGTTGGATATCTGTGACCGTGAGGGCATCCTCGTTATCGATGAAAACCGATTGACTGGTATCAACACAGAACATCTGCGCCTGTTGGAGAACATGATTAAACGCGACCGCAATCACCCGTCTGTCATTCTCTGGAGCGATGGCAACGAGGAATGGGGTCTCGAGAATACCGTTCAAGGTACGCGTATTGCTGCTGCCATGCGAGAATATACCCATCTATTAGACCCCACTCGCCACTCCACGATCGCCAATGCAGGAGGAACGGAATTGATTAAGGGATTGGATGTGGTAGGCTTCAACTATATCGTACAAAATGATGTCGAGAATCGCAAGAAGGCGAATCCCACATGGAAGATTGTAGGCACGGAGGAGACGACAGGTTGTGGAACAAGAGGCGTCTATTTCAACATTCCTGACCAACCAGGCAGGATGACAGCTATTAACAGGGGGGACAAGCCTGGAGTAGAGAATGTCATCGAACGCGGATGGCAGTTCTATGCCGACCACGATTGGGCAGCAGGAGTGTTCTATTGGACAGGTTTCGACTATCGTGGAGAACCTAATCCACTGAAATATCCTGCCACCGACTCCGAATTCGGCATCCTTGACTACTGTGGTTTCTGGAAAGATGAAGCATGGTACCTGAAGTCTTGGTGGACGGATGAGCCTACCCTGCATATCTTCCCCCATTGGAACCTGCAAGGTCATGAAGGTGAAGAGATAGAATTATGGGCTTACAGCAACTGCGACGAGGTGGAACTGACTGTCAATGGCAAGAAACTCGGACGACAAGCAATGCCAAAGAACGGACACTTGAAATGGAAGGCGACCTATCAGTCAGGCAAGGTCGTGGCTGTAGGCTATAAGAATGGTAAACAGATACTCACTGAGACCATTGAGACGACGAAGCCTGCCGACAAGATCATTGTCAAGAGCAATCGTCCGACCATCACTGCCGATGGAAGGGATGTGGCTGTCGTCACCATCGAAATCCAAGATGTCAAAGGACGTATCGTTCCTGATGCCTGTCCGATGCTGACGCTCCGTTTGGAGGGTAATGGACGTATCATTGGTGTAGGCAATGGTGATCCTTCCTATCTGGGTGCCGATCATCCCAAAGACAAAGACTGTAAGGAGTTCCGTATTCCTGCTTTCAATGGTCTTGCACAAGTACTGATACAGAGTAATCATGATGCAGGGAATATCCAGTTAAAGTGCAATTCCGATGGACTGAAAGAGGGTAACATCCATATCGAAATGCTCAAATAAATTTGGCATTTCACTCGTTTTTTCGTAACTTTGCACTCAAATTTGTAAATAGTAAATTGTCAAATAGTAAAATAATATGATGACAGCAAACGAGATTCGCGAATCGTTCAAGAAATTTTTCGAGCAGAAACAGCATGCTATCGTGCCTTCTGCACCTATGGTAATCAAAGACGACCCCACCCTGATGTTCACCAATGCAGGTATGAATCAGTGGAAGGATATTATATTGGGAACCCGTGACCCAGAGCCACGCCGCCGTGCCGATACACAGAAATGTCTGCGTGTCAGCGGTAAGCATAACGACTTAGAAGAAGTAGGTCACGATACCTACCACCACACCATGTTCGAGATGTTAGGCAACTGGTCGTTTGGCGACTACTTCAAAGAGGGTGCCATCGATATGGCATGGGAGTATCTGGTAGACGTGCTGAAACTGAATCCAGAGGATCTCTATGTTACTGTCTTTGAAGGTTCACCCGAAGAAAACATCCCTCGTGACGACGAGGCTGCACAATATTGGGCAAAGCATGTACCTGCCGACCATATCATCAATGGTAACAAGCACGATAACTTCTGGGAGATGGGCGACACAGGTCCCTGTGGTCCTTGTTCTGAGATCCACGTAGACTCTCGTACACCAGAACAAAAGGCTGCCAGTGGCAAGACTGGTCGTGAACTTGTCAACCAGGATGACCCACAAGTCATCGAGATATGGAACCTCGTATTCATGCAGTTCAACCGTAAGGCTGACGGTTCTTTGGAGAAACTCTCCATGAACGTCATCGACACTGGTATGGGCTTCGAGCGTTTGGTTCGTATGATGCAAGGTAAGCACTCCAATTACGATACTGATGTATTCCAGCCCATCATCAAGGCGGAGGAGCAGATCACGGGTATCCGCTATATTTCAGAGGACTCTGAGAACTCCGAGATCTCTGAGAACTCCGAGGCAACCAACGTCGCCATGCGCGTCTGTGCTGACCACCTTCGTGCCGTTGCTTTCTCGATTGCTGACGGACAGCTGCCATCGAATGCAAAGGCTGGCTATGTCATCCGTCGTATCTTGCGTCGTGCTGTGCGCTATGCTTATACTTTCTTAGGACAGAAAGATGGTTTCCTCTATAAACTCGTGCCTACCCTCGTTTATGAGATGGGCGATGCCTTCCCTGAATTGAAGGCTCAACAGCAATTGATTACTAAGGTCATCAAGGAAGAGGAGGATTCATTCCTGCGCACCCTTGACAAAGGTATCTCTTTGCTTGACAAAGCAATGGAAGAACTTAAGGCACAGGGTAAGAATCAATTGGATGGCGTTCAGGCTTTCCGTTTGTTCGACACTTATGGATTCCCCCTCGACCTAACAGAACTGATCTGTCGTGAGAACGGCTTCACTGTTGATGAAGAGCAGTTTAATGTAGAGATGCAGAAACAGAAGGAGCGTGCCCGTAATGCTGCCGCTGTGGAGAATAGCGACTGGGTAGAACTTGCTCAGGGAGAGCAGCAGTTTGTGGGCTACGACTATTCTGAGTACAACTGTCATATCCTGCGCTATCGCAAGGTGACACAGAAGAAGAATGAGTTCTATGAACTCGTACTTGATGCCACACCTTTCTATGGTGAGATGGGTGGACAGGTAGGTGACTGCGGTGTACTTGTCAATGAGAACGAGACCATCGAGATCATCGATACCAAACGTGAAAACAACCAGAGCGTACATATCGTCAAACAACTACCCAAAGACCCGACGGCTGAGTTTATGGCATGCGTGGACACTGACAAACGGAATGCCTCTGCTGCCAACCATACCGCTACTCACCTGTTAGACTATGCGTTGAAGCAGGTTTTGGGCGACCACGTAGAGCAGAAGGGTTCTTTTGTTTCTCCTGACACGTTGCGCTTCGATTTCTCCCATTTTGAGAAAGTCAGCGACGAACAGTTACGTGAGGTAGAACGGATGGTCAATGATATGATTCGTCAGGACATCCATATCGACGAGCATCGTGATGTTCCTTTCGAAGAAGCGAAGAAACTCGGAGCCATCGCCCTCTTCGGTGAGAAATACGGTGACAAGGTACGTGTGGTTCGCTTTGGTCCTTCTTGTGAGTTCTGTGGTGGTATTCACGCCACAAGCACAGGTCGTATCGGTTTCTTTAAGATTATCTCTGAGAGCAGTGTAGCTGCCGGTATCCGTCGTATTGAGGCCACTACAGGTAAGGACTGCGAAGAGCGTTTCTACCAGATGGAAGACATCCTGAAAAATATCAGGTCGTTCTTCAATAACGCGAAGGATCTACAGGGCGTTATCCAGAAATATATCGAGGAACACGACTCTATGAAGAAGGAAATTGAAGGTTTCCAGGCACAAGCCGTCGAACGTGCTGCCCAACGACTGGTTGAGAAGGCTCGTGAGGTGAACGGTGTGAAGGTCGTCACCACCGTACTGCCCATGGCTCCTGCCGCTGCCAAGGACCTTGCCTTCAAAGTACGTGCCAGTATCGAAGGCTCACTCCTTTGTGTCATCGGCTCTCACGACAATAACAAGCCTCAACTGTCCATCATGATGAGCGACGATATGGTCAGCGACCATGGCTTGAATGCAGGTCAGATGGTTCGTGAGGCAGCCAAACTCATCCAAGGCGGTGGTGGCGGACAGCCTCATTTCGCACAAGCAGGTGGAAAGGATGTCGATGGGCTCAGTGCTGCCGTTGATAAAGTCATCGAACTCGCCAATCTCAAATAAGGATAAGTTATAAATATATAGATAAAAGCCTCTTGACGACACAACGTCAAGAGGCTTTTTCGTTGTACTTCCAACTATTCTATAAAATTTTTCATAGCAGATTAAGTCTTTTTTGTTATTTTTGCGTCAAATAGATAAAAAAGAAAAAAACGAGCATGAAACTCTTTAGCATCAGAAACAAATATAGGTTCTTGGAACGACTGATGGCTGACGAACGTCAACGGCTGGTGCATTACGCCTGTTGCCGACTAGGTAACAGCGAAGATGCAGAAGATGCCATACAAGACCTCTTCCTGCAATTTCACGAGCGAATGAAGAAGACCGACGATAACGACTCGCTATCAACAGATATCAAAAATCCAATGGCATACCTCTATCGCAGTCTGATGAACCTATGCATCAGCAAGCAACGGTCAGCAGGACGGATACAGATGGTTCCTTTGTCAGATAAGAACGGAGAGAACTTCAAAACACCATCTTTCGATGAAGAGGATGAGATGGAACATGAATACCGGCGCATTTGTCAACTGTTGGAAACGATACCCGATGAACAAGCAGAGGTGATCCGCTTGCGTTTCTATGGCGAGAAGAGTTTCAAGGAGATTGCAGACATCATCGGTGTGAACCTCAGTACCGTCAAGTCAAGATTCATGTATGGATTAGAGAAAATCAGGCGAGGAATGCGCGCTTCCTCTGCATCAGATAACAATCATCAAACAATAGTAATGTATGAAGTGTAACGAATTCAAAAATATCGTAGTCGATCTCTTCGACAAAGAGGTAGACCCCCAGGTAAAGGTTGAATGTGAACGCCATCTCAGTGAATGCGCTGAGTGCAGAAAGTACTACGACGGTCTGTTGGAGGCTGCCGACCTGCTACGTCTCAAAACCAAGGAAGACAAAGTATCCTCAGCATTCTCATTCAAGAAACTTGCTGCCATGTTCATCAGCATCCTCGTGCTCTCTGGTATTGCATACGCTGCCATCCACATCGTAAGCCAGTCACAACAACCACAACAGACGGAACAAACCTCTGTGAAAGTCCATCATCAACAAACCATCACGGAGAGTCAGGCTACCCCTGTCGATACCCTTGCTCTGACATATGTCTTCGAGAATGTACCACTCGATGAGATAATCAAGGATATAGTCCTCTATTACCATAAGGCGGCTGACATCAAAAGTGAGCAGGCACACAACCTGCGTCTGTACTACAAGTGGGACCGTACGGCTACCATAGAAAGCGTAGTCGACGACCTCAACCACTTTAATCACGTGAATATCTCTATAGAGGACAACAAACTGATAGTAAACCCCTAACGCCCCATCACACGATTTATGAAAAAAATAATCATACTGCTATTACTGTGCATGATTGCCTGCATTGCAGCAGCCCAGACTATCTCCCGACAGTACAAAGGTATGTCGCTCAGCAAGGTACTCGAAGACCTTAATGCCGTCACAGAGAACCACAATATATCCTTCATATATAACGACCTGGAGGATTTCACCGTCACATGTAATTTCAAGCATCTGAGTCTTGAAGAAGCACTGCACACTGTGGTAGGTTTCTATCCTGTACGCATCGCAAAGGATAATGACAAATTCTTTTTGGAGTGTACCTACAAGACAGAAAGGCATTTGACTGGTACGATTATCGACGAACATGGACAGCCATTACCCTTTGCCAATGTCGCTATCCTCAACCCAGCTGATTCTGTACTGCTCTCAGGTGGTGTGTCCAACGAGGCTGGTCAATTTGTGGTACCCTACGAACAAGAGAAAATATTGGCACGTATTACCTTCGTCGGTTATAAGACTACCTATCGCATCTGTACACAAGAGAACGTTGGAACCATACAATTACAACCTGACAATTATACGATCAATGGTGTCGTGGTAAAGGGTGAGATACCCCAATATAAAATGACTACAGGGGGCATGACCATCGATATACAGCATTCTCTTCTTCGCGATATAGGCACTGCCGACGACTTACTCTCAATGATGCCGATGATTCAAGGTAAAGATGGTAAGTTCGAAGTGTTTGCCAAAGGTGAACCCGAAATCTATATCAATAATAAAAAGGTACGTAACGCCAGTGAGTTGAAACAACTCAAGTCGGTGGATGTCAAGAGTGTAGATATCATCACCGCTCCTGGTGCACAATATAACGCTGAGGTGAATGCCGTCATCCGTATCAAGACACTGAAGGCACAAGGCGAGGGACTGAGTCTGATGGTAACCAGCGATACATGGAAAAACAACAAATGGAATAACTACAATGATCTGACATTGAAATATCGTATAGGTGGACTAGAGGCTTTTGCCAATATTGCCCTTGACAACGGACATTATAGCAATGATCAGGATATTCATCAGGAACTGCATATCAAAAAAGACAAGTTTGACGTTGATGCAGGTTTACCCATTAGGAGTAGTTGGACGCAACTTCAGTATCAGGCAGGTCTGAGTTACGATTTCAATACCGACCATTCTGTCGGACTGAGTTTCTCTTCGCAGCATATTCTTTATAACAAGTATCATTCTGACATGACGCAGGACTATCTCAAGAATGGTGCCTTCTACGGTGACGTCTTTTTGAAAACTGATATCGATGAACTCGACAAACCTGTATGGGAACTGAATACATACTATGTGGGAAAGGCAGGAAAACTGAACATCGACCTGAATGCGACAATTCTGCAACGTAAAACGGAGAATCATCTCAACCAGCAGGAATTCAGTAAAGAACTGGGTGATCGCACCATCACCACCCTTAACAAAGAAAACCGCAAGATGATGGCAGGAAAGTTGGTGCTGGCTTATCCTGTATGGAAAGGAGTGCTGAGTGGTGGAACAGAAGCCACAAGCACGAAGAGTTATGGTCACAATGTCAATCAAGAAGGCATCATACCAGAGACAGATAACGAAATGAAAGAACAGAACATTGCCGGTTTTGCTGAATATGAGTGCCAGGTAGGACAATGGCGACTGAATGCCGGTCTCCGTTTTGAGCATGTAAAAGCAGACTACTACTCGTTTGGCGAATGGCAGCAAGAGCCCAGCCGCACCTATAACGACTGGTTCCCTAATCTGTCAGTAGCATGGCAGAAAGACAAGTGGGGCGCTCAGCTGAGCTATAGCAAACGTATCACTCGCCCCCTCTACCACATGCTGACTTCGATGATTGTCTATGACAGTCGTATGTTCTATGAAGGCGGTAATCCGTTGTTACGCCCATCAGTACGTCAAAGCATTGATTTCAACCTGACCTATTCATGGCTGAACTTCGCAACTGGTTATACTCGCGAGAACGACTTAATTTCCCACATCGGCGAAGTCTATGACGAAGAGAAAGAGATAGCTATCTTCCGACCTGTCAACTTCGACCATCAGGATCGTGTCTATGCCACCCTTACAGCCTCGCCAAAGTTAGGTTTCTGGCAGCCCACTGCAACACTTCATTACTATCAGCAGATGTTTGACGCAGAAGCGTATGGAGTACCAGAAAAACTGAATAAACCCGAATTCAGCTTCCACTTGCAGAGTTGGTTCGTTATCAATCCCACCACCAAAGCACTGTTACAAGTCGACTATACTGGTAGCAACCACTGGGCATTCATGTATCGCGGCAGTAATTTTAGTATGGGTGCTCGCATGATGAAAACTTTCTGGGATGGTCGACTGACGGCTTCACTTTATGCCAACGATATTTTCCGTACAAGCAAGAATAAAGTGACCACATACTACGAAATAGGTCTGACTGCCCAGAGTTACTACACATATACGCAGTGCGTGGGATTAACGCTGAGCTATAACTTCAACGCCACCCGTTCGAAGTATAAGGGAACTGGTGCCGGAAACAACGAGAAGAGTCGTCTCTGAACCCTGTTTGCCCATATTTTTGCAAAAAGATAGGAAAAAGTTCTCTCGAAATGAGAATTTTTTCCTATCTTTGCACTATCATTAATAAACCTACAAACTATGTTAGACAAAGAACGCGGGCTGTATATTGCCCATTGCGCTAAGGGTGCACTTAGTATCCAAGGTAAGATGGCTAACCGTCATGGACTCATTGCAGGAGCTACAGGTACCGGTAAAACCGTCACGCTGCAAGTGATGGCAGAGACTTTCTGTCAGGCAGGCGTTCCCTGTTTCATGGCAGATATGAAAGGTGACCTCAGTGGAATCTCTCAGGTTGGTAAGATGAGTGGCTTTATCGAGAAGCGACTTCCTGAGTTCGGTATCGAGAACCCAGAGTTCCAGTCATGCCCTGTCCGTTTCTACGATGTCTTTGGTGAACAGGGACATCCCATGCGCGCCACCATCTCACAAATGGGACCTCAGCTGCTCAGTCGCCTGATGCAACTCAACGAGACACAGGATGGTGTTCTGAACATTGTGTTCCGTATCGCTGACGAGCGTGGCTTGCTGCTCATCGATATCAAGGACCTGCGTTCGATGCTTGACTGGGTTTCTAAGCATGCGAAAGACTACACCACGAAATATGGTAATATCTCTGCTGTCACCATAGGAGCCATCCAACGTGCTTTGTTGCAGTTGGAGAGTCAGGGTGCTGACAAGTTCTTTGGAGAACCATCATTTGACATCTATGACCTCTTACAATGCGATGCCTCTGGTAAGGGTGTAATGAGTGTGTTGGCTGCCGACAAACTGATGCTGCAGCCCAAGCTCTACTCCACTTATCTGTTGTGGTTACTCTCTGAGCTATATACAACACTACCAGAAGTAGGCGATCTGCCCCTGCCCAAACTCGTGTTCTTCTTTGACGAGGCCCACATGTTGTTTACAGACACATCGAAAGCCTTACTCGACAAGATTGAGCAGGTCATCCGACTCATCCGTTCGAAGGGTGTAGGTATCTATTTCATTACTCAGAGTCCTTCGGACATTCCAGAAAACATCCTCGGACAGTTAGGTAATCGTGTACAACATGCCCTCCGTGCCTATACACCTAAAGACCAGAAGGCGGTTAAGACAGCAGCTGATACCTTCCGCGCCAATCCTGAGTTCAAGACCGACGAGGCCATTATGAACCTCGAGACAGGTGAAGCGTTAGTAAGTTTCCTTGACGAGAAAGGTGCACCCTCTATCGTCGAACGTGCGAAAGTACTCTTCCCTCTCTCTCAGATTGGAGCTATCACAGAGGGACAGCGTATGGATATCATCAAGCAGAGTCGCATCTATGGCAAATACGATACACCTGTTGATCGTGAGAGTGCCTTTGAGGTATTATTAAAAGAGGCTGAGGAAAAAGCCTTGGCAGAAGCAGAGGCCAACGAGATTGCCGAAGCTGAAAAGGAAGACGAGAAGGGCAAGAAGGAAGAAAAGAAAAAGCCGGGTATCTTCAGTAAGGTGCTCAAAGCCGTCATAACTGCTATTACATCGACGTTTGCTGCTATCCTCGGTACTTATGTTAGCGACAAGATCACGGGTAAGAAGACCAAGTCAAGGACTTCTGTCACAGGTCGCGTGGCAAAGAACGCTACCAGTGCCGCCACTCGTTCCGTTACGAAGGAACTGACCCGTGATATCCTTGGCAATCTGATTAAATGATTGACAGGGCGACCATTGACAAGATCCTGGATGCCGTCAACATCGTGGATGTGGTAGGCGAATTCGTTAACCTACGCAAGGCCGGGGTTAACTATAAAGGGCTATGCCCCTTCCACGACGACAAGACACCGTCTTTCATGGTATCGCCCTCAAAACAGATTTGTCATTGTTTTGCCTGTGGCGAAGGTGGCAATGCAGTCAACTTCCTCATGAAGCACGAGCAGATTACCTATCCTGAGGCATTACGCTGGCTGGCGAAGAAATACAACATCGAAATACAGGAGCGTGAACTCTCTAACGAAGAGAAGAAAGAACAGAGCGACCGAGAGTCGATGTTCATCGTCAACGAATGGGCGTGCCAGTATTTCCATGAGATCCTGAACAATGACGTAGACGGCCAGGCCATTGGGAAACAGTATTTCCGCAGCCGTGGCATCCGTGACGATATCATCAAGAAATTCCAGTTGGGCTTTGCCCTTACCAAACGTGATGCTCTTGTCCACGAGGCACACCGCAAAGGCTACAAGGATGAATATCTTATCAAGACGGGGTTGTGTTACCAACGTGATGCCAACAGCCAACAGCCAAATGCCAACAGCCAACTCATAGACCGCTTTGCTGGTCGTGCTATCTTCCCATGGTTGAACGTCAGTGGCAAGGTGGTGGCCTTTGGTGGTCGTAAGTTGGATTCCGCTACCAAGGGCGTACAACAGAAATACGTCAACTCACCCGACTCGGAGATCTACCATAAGGAACGTGAACTCTATGGCATCTACCAGGCGAAGAAAGCCATTGTCAAGGAGGATGCTGTCTATATGGTAGAGGGTTATACCGACGTGATTGCGATGCACCAGTGCGGATTGGAGAATGTAGTGGCGAACTCTGGTACGGCATTGTCTGTCTACCAAATCCGTCTGCTGCGCCGTTTCACCCAGAACATCACCCTGCTCTATGACGGTGACGAGGCTGGTATCCATGCTGCGATGCGTGGTACTGACATGCTCCTGCAAGAAGGTATGAATGTGAAGGTGCTGCTCCTACCTGACGGTGACGACCCCGACTCTTTTGCCCGCAAGCATACGGCTGCTGAGTTCAAGCAGTATATCGAGGAGCACCAGACCGACTTCATCCAGTTCAAGACTGACTTGTTGCTAAAAGGTGTCAAAGACCCCATCAAGCGTGCCGAGGCAATCAATTCGATAGTCCGTAGCGTGAGTGTCATACCCGACTCCATCGTCCGTTCCGCCTATATCACGGAATGTTCACGTCGACTGGAAGTAGATGAGCGTACCCTCATCTCGCAAACCAACAAATACATCGCCGGTGACAGAGAGGAACAGCGGAAAGAGGCAGAACGGGAGACACGTCAACAGGAAACTGCGAAACCGTCAGAGCCGATTGGTTTACATACCCCTCAAGAACAGACAGCCGCCGTAGAACGAATCCTCATCCAGCAGATTATCCGTCACGGCGACGAGGTCATTATGAAGGGAGTAGAGACACAGGACGGTGATTTCATCGACTTAAACGTGGCACAGTATATTGACTATTCCTTCAGTTGCGACAACCTGTCGTTCGGTCAGGACATCTACAACCGTATCCTTCAGGAGGCCGTGGAACATTCCATAGAGGAAGGCTTCAAGGCCGAGACCTATTTCACCCAACATCCCGATATCGGAATCAGTCAATTGGCTACTCGTCTCGCTGTGGATGACTACCAGTTAGGCAAAGGCTTTGAGATGAAGCATACGGAACAGGGACTCCGTCAGCATATCGAGCACCTGTTGATGGACTTCCGCTATATCATCGTACAACAGCGACTGAAGGAGATTAACCGGGAACTGAAAGAGCATCCTGACGAGACAAGGATGAAAGAACTGGTGAGTGAATATATGGAGGCCAACAAGATATTCCAGCAGTTAGGAAAGGAACTGGGACGCTAAGAAAGGATGCAATCACTATTATATATCATAGGAGTCACCCTCATGTGGATTGTCATTGCTATGGCAGTCATCCATGTGGTGATGGATAACCGGCAACCTGCCAAAACGATGGCATGGGCACTGGTGATTATCTTCGTACCTGTGATCGGACTGGTCTTCTACCTCTTCTTTGGCATCAGTCACCGGAAGGAACGACTGGTCAGCCAAGGCTCCCTCGACCAGTTGACGAAACGCTCCATGCTGGGCTTTGTGGAACAGGAAAACTTGCGAGTACCGGAACGACAGAAACAACTGGTCGATCTCTTCGTCAACCAATCTTTCTCCCTCCCCTTTAAAGACAACCAGATAGACATCATGACAGACGGCTATGCCCTCTTTCCAGAACTCCTGAAGGACATCGCCCAGGCGAAGCACCATATCCATATGGATCTGTATATCTTCGAGGATGACGCACTGGGATATCTCATTGCCGATGCACTGATTGACAAGGCGAGAGAGGGTGTTATGGTACGTGTCATCTATGATGACGTAGGCTGTTGGAAGGTTAAGCATCGTTTCTTCGAACGGATGCGTGAAGAAGGTATTGAGGTGATTGCCTACCTGCCCGTCCGCTTCCCCTCGTTTACAAGCAAAGTAAACTATCGTAACCACCGTAAACTCATCGTCATCGACGGTGTGACAGGCTATATCGGAGGCATGAATATCGCCCTGCGCTATGTAAAAGGTGTCAACCAGCCATGGCGTGATACGATGTTCCGTATCACAGGCGGTGCCGTATACGGTATCCAGCGTGCCTTCCTCATCGACTGGTATTTCGTAGACCGTACCCTTATCACCAACCGTGACTACTACCCTGCACTCTCCGCCCTCGACTCCCCACTCTCAACGAATAACTGCCTTGCACAAGTTGTCACCAGCAGTCCCACCAATCCTTATCCGGAAATTATGCAGGGATTTGTACGCATCATCCTCGCTGCACGACGCTATATCTATATCGAGACACCTTATTTCCTGCCCAACGAACCTGTACTCTTCGCCTTGAAGACGGCAGCGATGGCAGGAGTCGACGTACGTATTCTCTGCCCCCGTCGCTCTGATGCACGTTTTACGGAATGGGCCTCCCGTTCCTATCTCCGCGAGGTCTATGAAGCTGGTGTGAAGGTGTATCTCTACCAGGCAGGATTCCTGCATTCCAAGACGATGGTGTGCGACGACTCCCTGACAACCTGCGGGTCTACGAATGTCGACTTCCGCTCCTTCGAGAATAATTTCGAGGCGAATGTCTTTATCTATGATGAGGGTATTGCCTTGCGCATGAAGAACATCTTCCTGCGTGACCAGGAGCATGCTATCCCATTGAGTGACTTACCTCAAAGGATTCATCCTAAATTTAAGAAACTGCTGTGGGAAAGTTTTACCCGACTGTTTTCTCCGCTGCTTTAAACAACGAGAAGTTCACGCTGCCGTAACTACGGTGCTCCACGAAATGTGAATGCGCTGAAAAATCATAGTCTTTGCCATGTTCAAAGACAAAGATGCCGTCCTCTTTCAGTAGGTTCTTCTCAAAGATGAAATCAGGAATGGTGGGTAACTCCTTCAGTGCGTATGGCGGATCGGCAAAGATGAAGTCAAACTGCTGCTTACAGGTTTTGATGAAGCGGAAGACATCACCGCGAATGGGGATAACTGTTGAGAGTGGAGAGTTGGGAGTGGAGAGCTTTTTCAGACATTCCTGGATAAAACGGTGATGGTCACGATCCATCTCTACACTGATGACCTGACTGCATCCACGGGAGAGCAGTTCCAACGTGATACTCCCTGTTCCAGAGAAGAGATCGAGTGCCGTGGCCTCCTCGAAATCAAGATAGCCGTTGAGCACATTGAAGATATTCTCCTTGGCAAAGTCCGTCGTCGGACGGGCCTTGAACGAACATGGTATCTCGAAATGCCGACCTTTGTATTTTCCTGTGATGATTCTCATCTTCCTTTCACGAATAAAGTCATCAGGTCGTAAGGCATCCCCTCTATCTGTGTCACCGCAGAACGGTTGAAATCACCGGCGGGATTGATGGTATATACCCTCTTGAGGTATTTCTGCAACTCTTCTGTCAACCAGTCACAAGCTGGGATATTACCCACCAGGTGCAGTTCGTCCCGCTCTGCCTGAAGACCAATCTGTTTCCACACATACAACAGGAAATAGAGGGCATCATGAACATCCTTGGCATCGAAGGTGTTACAGAACCTGAAACGATTCTGACCGTATCCGAACACCTCCATACGATTGTCATGGAAATAGGCATAGAGTTTTCCCCTGACACCCATATAACTACGCTGATGGAGATAACGCCAGACGGGTGCGATGGCAGCAATGAAAGTAGGCTGCTGGAAATGGTCGTCTATCACCAGTTTCAGATCACGGTTGATACAGAATACCGCCACGCAGTTCAAGTCGGGCAATACCGTATGGGCCATCTCGTCCTGTTCATGTCCCTGAAAGGTATACAGGTATAGGGTACGCCGCTCTTCCTCATGAAACTGTTCGATAGGAACCATCAACACTGGAGAGTCAATCATCACTAAGACACGTGCATACGACTCTTTTAAAATAGCCTCAGAACGGAAAGCCTCACGCAGGTTGGCAGCCATGGAGATGCCGCTGTTGAGAAAATAAGGCATATAGTTAACATGTCCGTCACCGTCACCTTCGCCATTGACAGTAGCAAAGGATAGACTATTACGACTGATCCGGATGATCAGTCTCATCGACTGGTTGATGTTACTATTCTCCTGCATCTTCATATTCAGTGTTGTATGATACTCATGACACAGAGCACGGCAAGGATGACGGCCACTACAAGAAGTATCACATTGACAATACGGTTGTTCATCTTCATTTCGTTTGCAAAGGTAATAAAAAGTTTAGAGTTTAGAGTTTAGAGTTTAGAGTTTTTTGTATCTTTGCATGAAAATATGATTACAGACGAACTGAAATACCGCATCCGTTCTGTCTTCGGACATATTCCTACAGAAGAACAGGAGCATGTAATGGATGTCTTCGCAATGTTCATGACAGACCGTCATGAGCATGCGGCAATGGTGATGCGAGGCTCGGCAGGAACAGGTAAGACGACCCTTGCCGCTGCCATTGTCAAAGCCATGGTATCACTACAACAGAAAATCGTATTACTAGCCCCGACAGGACGTGCCGCCAAGGTCTTCTCGCTCTATGCCAGCCATCCTGCCTATACTATCCACCGCCGTATCTATCGGCAGAAATCCTTGGAGGGCGCTTTTGAGTTGAACTATAACATGATGCAGGACACGTTGTTTATCATTGACGAGGCCTCGATGATTGCCAATGCATCGAACTTCGGTGACACTCCTTTCGCTAACGGACAATTGCTGGATGACCTCATCCAGTTTGTATATAACGGTCGTAACTGCAGGATGCTGCTCATCGGCGACCGTGCCCAGTTGCCGCCTGTCGGTGAGGAAGAGAGTCCTGCCCTGATGTCAGAGGTCCTGCGTTCCTATGGCTTGCATGTCCATGAGTGTGACCTCAACGAGGTGTTGCGGCAGAGTCAGGAGTCAGGCATCTTGTTTAATGCGACGCGAATTCGCGAGGCCCTTTCCTTGCCTCAGATTCGTCTTGTAGGCTTTTCCGATATCAAGGTGGTGCCGGGCGATGAGTTGATAGAGTCGTTGGCTAGCAGCTATTCAAAGGTAGGCATTGACGAGACGATGGTCATCACCCGTAGCAACAAACGGGCAAATATCTATAATCAGGGAATCCGTAACATGGTACTGGGACGAGAGGAGGAGCTCACCACTGGCGATCAGTTGATGATTGTGAAGAACAACTACAGCCTCAGCCCCGCCCTCTCTCCAAAAGGAAAGGGGAGTGAAGGACAGCCAATGGAATTCATCGCCAACGGCGACCATGCGGTGGTACGACGGGTACGTAATGTTCATGAACAGTATGGCTTTCGCTTCGCTGAGGTAACGATGACCTTCCCTGACTATGACGATTATGAGTTGACGGCAATGGTGATTCTCGACACGCTGACTTCTGAAGCCCCTGCCCTCACGCGTGAGCAACAGGAACAGCTTTATCTCAAGGTGATGGAGGACTATGCAGACATCCCCTACAAACAAGACCGCCTGAAGAAACTCAAGGAAGACAAATACTATAACGCCCTCCAGATCAAGTTTGCCTATGCAGCTACCTGTCATAAGGCACAGGGCGGTCAGTGGTCACATGTCTATATCGACCAAGGCTATATGACGGACGAGATGCTCACGTCAGACTATATCCACTGGCTCTATACCGCCTTCACACGAGCCACCGACCACCTCTATCTCGTCAACTGGCCGAAGGTGCAGACTATTCTGCCAGACGCATGCCGAGATTGAAGTTACGGAAGTCGGGAGTTCGGTTGCGGCGGTTACAGGAGCGTGCACTCTCTGCGATATAGTCCCACGAGCCACCACGATTGACGCGATAGGAATTCTTCGAGTCGAGCGGTCCGACGGGATCTTTCTTCGGCTTGCCGTCGTAGTGCTCGTAGCAGTCCTGACACCATTCCCATACGTTGCCTGACATATCATACAGTCCTAACTCGTTGGGCTTACGGGTTCCCACGGCATGGTTGCCGAATGCTGGCGACTCCTTTCCCATATCCCATGCATTACCTGAGTACCACGCCACCTCGTCGATGTTATTGCTTCCTGCATACTTATAGTTCTTGCTTTGGTTTCCGCCACGTGCGGCAAACTCCCACTGAGCCTCAGTAGGCAGTCTAAACTTATGACCTGTCAGTTTGTTTAACTGTGCAATAAACTCCTGACAATCATCCCAACTGATACTCTTCATCGGATGGTTGTCACCGTCGAAAGTGGCAGGCAGGTAACCCATGACGGCCTTCCATAGGCCTTGCGTCACCTCTGTCTCACCGATGGAATAGCTGCTGAGAGTTACCTGCTGTACGGGCAGTTCGTCATTATCCTGCTCACCATCACGGACAGTAGCTCCCATTGTGAAAGTACCTCCATCTACATGTACCATATTGAAACGATAGCCGTTCACCTCGATGGTCTCTATCTTCGTGGCCACGGTAGTAACTTCCTTCTCGTCATCGTTAGAACTCCAGTGGAAATACTTGCTGGCCAGCACGATGACGGCACAGACGGCAATGGCCGTCAACACACCCACTACCTGCCGGTGATTGGATACGGTGTCGTGCAGGAGAGCATAAGGCGAGAACTTCCGCTTACTGTCGTCGGCAGCCGGTTCGTCAGCATCAGCGGCATCACTGTCTTCCTGAAGTCTGTCTTTCTCCACTTTGCTGGCCAGGGAATGACTGACTAGCTGCTGCTTGTCTGACGTACTATTGCGTAACTGGCCCATAACGGCCATCTCCCTGACAATCTCGTCACCTTCCTCCCGCCGTTTCTGGGCTGCCTCCAACATCTCCAGACAGCGAGTAAGCACCGAGGGGTCGTTAGTATTCTCCACCTGTTGCAAGACGGATTCCTTCAGTGTACTGATCGTCTGCTCGTTTGTATAGGGCTCTTGTGTCATAATGCTAATAGTTTCTCGTACTCCTTGTATTCATCATCCGTATAGTAGACGGGGTATATCTCGCATCCGAAGTCTCCACGGAAAGTCGGAACCTTGAAGGTCAGCACCTTCCAACTGCGGTCTTTGGGGTTGTAGCGTCCCACCGTCATGCTCATAGGGGTTTTCCCTATCCTGTCCCACTGTCCCTGGGCGGCAGTGGAAGACGGGTCGGAGGTGTATTTCCAACTACCTATACTGAGCAGCAGGTCACCGTCGCGCAGTCCCAACCGGTCGGCAGGGAAGTTATAACGCGTCAGGTGGACATACACCACGGAGTGGGCATTCATGGGGACATGGTCGGCATAGACAATGGTAATGGCCGTCTTCGTCCAGTTACTACCCATGCGGTAAGTAGTAAGTGTCTGATCGCGGCTCTCGAATTTGCCGAAGGGGTCCTGACCGTCATAAGCCCACGACGTACAGCCGTACTCACTGACAGGCTTCACATAGGAAAGGGCATCGGTAATCGACCGTACGCTCAACATCTTGTAATAGCTCAGTCCGTCGCGTTCCCACTTTGGACAGCGGATGGGATGGCCATGGATGCCGCGTGCAAAGCGGGCCACCTCAATACCGTCCTTATACTCATAGCCTTGCGACTGCACCACCACGGTGTCGCTGCTGTAACAGACGCGGCTTAGCAACTGGTTGCGGGGACTGTAGATACAGGAGTCGATGGCATATTTACGGTGTTCGGGATCAGAGAACAGCTTACCGTTAACGTCATAGAAGCGGTGTACGACGACGCGTTGACCGTTGGGTAGTACGCGCTGTTCCGTGATATGCTTGTGGAAGTAGTCAATGCTGTCGAACATCGGTTTGTCGTTCTTTCCATAGTATGAGATGGACACGGGTTCCATATCTTCATTATGCTCCACACGCTTCATGCGGTAATAATTCTTGTCCAGATCGATCGTCGTCTCCTCCGTCACACTGCCGAAGAGGCGTGCCACATAGCTCTTCACCTGCTCCATCTTCCTCCGCTTGCTGTTCCAGCGGTAGTCCAGTTCACTCAGCACGTCTGTTGTATTGCCGATATAGGTATACTCGCGCTGGGCATAGTACTTACGGTTCTGCGTATAGGGCTGGTTGGCATTGTCGTAGTCGTTGGTGCCTGCCACACGGTTGAGCTTGTCGTACTTAATGACGGTAATGGCTGGGCGCAGCCTGTTGTCCACCAGTTTCTGGTCGACACCGTAGTAGTCCTTACGAGTAATATTTCCCTTTTCGTCCTTCGTTTCCACACGCTGGTGGTAGCCCAGTTTCTTCTGTACTGCCCGATGGCCCTTCAGGTCGTAAAAGGTGAATGTATCCACCTGCGGTGAATAGGTCCGCACCTCCAGCGACTCCTCCTCACCAAAGGGATCCAGTGTCCATACCGAGTCCACACGGTTCTCCTTGTCATAGTGCATACGGTAGCCGAAACAGTCCAGGTCGTTCTGCTTGGGGGCACCAGTCTCATCGAAGAACATATAACGTTCCTCCATACCCTGTTCGTTATAGAATACCTGGAAGCGGTCAGCACCGTTGTCGCGGACCTGCAGGGGGGCTCCCTTCATGTCTGTATATACGGCCCACACATACGAGGCTCCTGTATCCCCATCAGAATTCTCCCTGTCCTCCAAGGCTTTGAAATAGGTAATGACATATAGGACCTTCCCGTTGATATCGAAGGCCTCCATTTTATCCACACGTGCCGTGGTGGAGTTCTCTATCGCACTGAACTTATAGTATTTCGTGCTGTTAAGCATGGCCGAGAAGACCTTGCCCTTCACATCCGAGACCTCACTATGCTTCACCAGCGGCGTGCGCATCTTGTTGTGCAACAGTTTACCGTCACTGCTCATCACCTCTATCATGTTGAACGGAGTACCCGGACTGTGGCCCTTCTTGCTCAACTTGTAGCTTACAGACAACTTCAAGGCCTCTTCCTCTGACAGGCGCGGTCCGACACCCACCGGCCATCCATTGGCCTGGGTGAATGACTCGTAATAATAGTTACAAGGCATTACATTCATGTAATAGTTGTACAGCCACAAGAAGAATACGGCGGCAGCGGCTACACAGCCCGCTATCATGTAGTTACGGTAGCGGCGGCGATCGGCCTTGGCCTTCAGTTCCAACAACTCACGTTTATGGCGTTCATTCGCAAGAATCTTCTGACGTTCCTCTTCCTGCACTTTCATCATCTGCCGGATATCCCTGCGGTCTTTGATGATAGGACACAGGATGTCGTGGATGTATTCCAGACGCATGTCCCCGCTATAGGCAAAGCGACGCAACAGTCGTTTCTCCTCACACAGATAGGTCAGTTCCTGCTCGGTCAGGCCGCCCACGTGGGTGGCGTTATACACGGAGATGTTTTCCCGACGTCCTTCATTGTTGAGCAGGTTGTCCTCCAGGTAGACGACGGACTCCTTACGCACACCATCGATGACTTCCAGATAGAAGTCCTGGATGATATTGTCACCAAACTGGTTCACCAACTGGGTAGTAATCTTCTCTTCGCCCTCAGGTAGGATGTCGTACAGACGACTCAGATAGAGTGACAGGATGGCCGAGTCGACGAAGATGGCCGGTCGGCCGTCCAGTTCAAAGTCGGTCTCGCCCGTCACCTTCTCTATAATGAGCTTGGCCACGTCCAGGTCTACCAGCCCCGGCCGGGGTTCCATGATGATAGTGGCCGCCTGCTCCTCGTTGATGGGCAGCAAGCAGTAGCGATTCATCTTGAGCGAAGGGATGTGACTGGTATTGCGTTCCAAGAAGGAGAGATAGTCCTCACGCAGTGTGAAGACAATATGGAAGGCATCTTCCGTCAGATATTGGATGGTGGCACGCTGTCGTCCACGCAGTCCGCGGAAGAGTGCCTGACGGTTCAGCATGCCATTGCTTGTCGTCCCCTCGATATGGTCGGCTTCCGTCAGGTAGTCGGGCATGATACCGTTCAGCAGGTCGGCCACCTGACTGAAAAAGTCAGTCACCCGGTGATGGTCCTTCTCCAGAGTGAATATCTCCTCAAACTGGTCGAACACCAGCAGAGGGACGGCAGGTTTCTGTTCATCACTCAACCAGAAACGGTGCCGGTGCAGGAATTCCCAGAGTGTCTCCTCATGACCGTCCTTATGGGGTACCAGTTCCTCGATGCGACCGCCAGATGACTGCAGTTCATTCTCAATAGCCTGGCGTACCTGTTCCATATAGGGGACCGTGGGATAGTCCTTATTGGTAGTATGCTGCAAACGGATACTTATCGGCAACATACCGGCTCGCCGTGCCTTGGGGAATATGCCGGCATTGATGATCGACGACTTACCAATGCCCGAGCGGCTGTACACCACTGTCTGGATATTATATTCTATGCGGCTGAACAGTAACTCGATCTCTTCATCGCGTCCATACAAGCGGTCGCTCTCCTTATAAGAGTCAAGGCCTTTCCATGGATTATCGTTTCTCTTACTCATATCACGTACTTGTCTTTGTTCGAAAAGGGCTATATCTTAGCCAGCAGTTTCTCTATCTCATCGACAAACACCCCAAAGTCCGGCTTGTCAGCTTCGTAGAGATAAGCATTACAGGCTTTCAGCTCGTCGGGGATATTACTGCCATAGAAATCGAAGTCTTTCTCGCTAACGGGGACGATGAAAGTACGTCCATAGCCCGATGCCAGGTCGATGGCTGTCTTCCACTCCGTGCGGTAGGGATGATATTCATTGCTCTGCGCCTGGATATTCTTGGTCATGATAGGCACGAAGAGTTTCGTACTGCGGATACCGGCAACGATCTCGTTCATGAAGTTACCCCCCATGCTAATGCTGTTGCGATCATACCACACATTGATGCCGCGTGCCGTCAGGGCCTCGTACAGTTGGGCCGTCACCTCGGCATCGGCCCGTGAATAACTGATAAAGACATCCGTGTTTTGCTGCGGCGAGTTGAAACGCGTCTTCTGCAGTTCGGCCTCACGCTCAGCCACCAGATGCTCCATCTTGTCCACCACCTCCTCGGCATTGAACTGCGTAAAAGCATCAATGCGCTTCATGAACTGCAGGAAACTATCCTCAGCGATGGGGTCTACCACCATGCCTATAGGCTGGCTGTCTATCTTACCCTTCAGCGAGAAACACACAAAGCGGCTTAACCAGTCCGAGAAGCCATTACCCATAATGAGCAGGTATTTTGACTGCAACTCAGCGGCCAGGTTCTGCGGTCGCTCTGCTGAACTCAGCCACGAGCGGCAGAATGACAGCATGTCATAGTCGGTGACCACATACTTCTTCTCCGAGCGACACACCTTGCCAAACATATAGTACACCGTCGGCTTGTTGATATCGCTCTTGGTGCTGATGTCATCGTTATGCGACGGGTCGTTTGTAAACTTCATCACACGAACAAGATCGGAACCCCAGACCTCCTTCATCGTATCCTCCACCACGGGAGTGAATGAAGTGGTAATCACAAAGGGAAATCTCTTGCTGCCTAGCAACCGTTTCAGTAGTTGGGAAGGCTGGAACAGTGGCTGGCTGAACGCGTCGCCCAACATGGCGTAGATGTTCTTTCGATCGTTTGCATCGAAGTTCTTGTCGTACAGCAACTCCGAGAACGACTTCGGATGTGAACTGATCTCATAGGCCTCCGCCAAGTCGTCTATCAGTATTTGATGCGGATTACTGCCCTTCTCGTCGTCCACCAAGAACCCTGGTCCAATCACAGGGATGACGTTCCCCTCAATCAGGCGTGTCACGAGCAAATCCCATTGTCTCGTATTTTCAGAATCCTCCTTTCTAATCTTGCTAAAGGAGGATGCTAATTACATCTTGCTGACTATCAAAGAATTAAGAGTTACTCGTGTGTCAATTGCACTGCGCCTCTTGACAAAATGATTTTTTTTTTGTAACTTTGCATCGGAATCAATAACTGAAGACTATGACAAAAGGAAAGACTATTTGCAGTGTGCTGAAGACCATCCGTAAGCAGGTGGCTGATGCCAATGAGATTAAGTATGAGCCGCGTGAGTGTCATCATCAGGGCGAGTGTCGCGGCACCTGTCCGGCTTGCGAGGCAGAAGTGAGGTATATCGAACAACAGTTGGACATTCGCAGGCAACTGGGCAAGGCAGTGGCTGTCGTGGGGCTCTCTGCAGGGCTTTTCGCCTTGACAGGCTGTACCAACAAAGTGAAAGACCCGAATGCCGGGAAGGACCAGCAACAATTAGTGGTGGATAGCGACAGTATCAGAAAACTGGAGCAGGTCGATGGCATGATGGAACTTGCTGGTGATGTCGTATGTGTCGATACGGATTCCTCGACAGAGAAGAAGTGTTCCAATTGAAATGAAAGCCCCATTGATAGGCATCTGTCGCCATCGTCTGGTTACAGACGGACAGGGTGTCACTACCTTGGTGGCATTCCACGGCTGTCCGTTGCGCTGTAAATACTGCTTGAACAAGCAGTGCCTGAGGCCCGACGGCGTGTGGCGACAGATGGATGCACAGGATATCTTGAACCAGGCAATGGTGGACGACCTCTATTTTAAGGCAACTGGCGGAGGTATTACCTTCGGAGGAGGAGAACCGTTGTTGAGAAGTGACGAGATCATCAGTTTCTGCAAACTGATGCCTGTGGAATGGCACATCTACATAGAGACCTCACTGAATGTGAACCGCAGACATCTGGAGGCTGTGACTCCCTTCATCCATCATTATTATATTGATGTCAAGGACATGAATCCTGATATCTACCGTCAATACACCTCTGTCGACAACTCCCAGGTGATTGAGAATCTCCGTTGGCTTTCTGCACATGAGGACGTTCAGAAAGTAACCATCCGTCTGCCCCATATTCCAGACTATAATTCAGAAGCCGACATTGCTGAAAGTCGCAAGCAACTCGAAGCAATGGGATTCATCCATTTCGACTGCTTCGAATACATTCTGTAAGAAAATATATAATTAGTGAAGAATTAAATTTGGTATGTTATGAAATTTGTTGTATCTTTGCGACGAAGTCGTATTAACAACAAAATGGAATGATGATTGGGATAGTATTATCTGTTATTATAGGAATAGCCATCGGGGCTGTCATCCTCTATGTAGTGATGGACAAACGGCTGGATGTCCTGCGTGTGGCACTGGCGAAGAAAGAGACTGAGGTAGAGATGATGAAGACCACTAAAGAACAACTGCACGACATGGGTATGTTGTTAGCTAATGCGCAGGCACAGCGGTTGAAGGAGGAAAACAAGGAGAATCTTGGCTCTATCACCCAGCCGCTGAAGGATGCCATCACGAATATGCAGAAGGCGATTCATGAGAACCAGAAGGAGAGTGCCGCCCATTCCGCCTCCTTCCGTGAACAGATGATACAGATGATGCAGCAGACACAGCAACTCGGTGAGAAGGCAGAGAGCCTTACCAACGTGTTACGTCGTGACAATAAGGTGAGCGGCAACATGGGCGAGATCATCCTGGGCGACCTGCTTGCCTCGCAGGGACTCACGGAGGGGATCCACTATGAGGTACAAGCGCGGTTGCGCGACGAGCTGGGACGACCGTTGAAGAACGAGGATACAGGCAAGGAGATGCAACCGGATGTCATCCTCCATTATCCGCAGGGACAGGATGCCATCGTCGACTCGAAAGTGTCGCTCGTGGCTTATGAGAAATATGTGAATGCGAAGACACCGGAAGAGAAGGACCGCTATCTGCAGGAACATATCAAGAGTGTACGCAGCCATGTGAACGAACTGGCACGTAAGGACTATTCGAAGTATATCAAGAACGGACGTGAGACGGTGGATTTCGTCATCATGTTCGTACCCTTTGAATCGTCACTGCAACTCGCCCTAGCCAACGATCCTACCCTATGGCGCGAAGCCTTCGAGAAGAAGGTCTTTGTGACGGGAGAGCAGAATCTCCTAGGCATCCTCCACATGATTCATATCGCATGGGTGCAGAACCAGCAGGCAGAGAATCAGGAGAAGGTGTTCGGCATCGCAGAACAACTGCTCGACCGTTTGGGCGACTTCATCCAGCGTTACCAGAAAGTGGGTGAACAACTGGACCTGGCACATCGGGCATACGAGGCGGCAGGCAATAAACTGTTTACAGGCCGACAGAGTGTGGTACAGAAAGGCAGGGAACTCATCGACCTCGGAGGCAAGGAGAATCCCAACCGCCGTATTCCAAAAGCAGAAGAAAGACCAGATGCTCTACCTGAATGACGATATCGCCCGTTTCAACTTCGAAGCGGCACTGCCGTTATTGTCTGACCAAAGGAGGGAACAGGCATTGAAGTTCAAACACGAACAGGGACGTAAGACCTGCGCGGCAGCCTACTTGCTGTTGTGCGAGGGACTGAAGAAGGAATACGGTATCACGAAGAAGCCCGTCTTTGAGTATGGGGAACACGGGAAACCCGTGCTTGCCGGTTTTCCCCACATCCACTTCAACATCAGCCATTGCCGTGAGGCTGTCATCTGTGCCATCAGTGACCGCCCTGTAGGAGTAGATGTTGAGAGCGTCCGTGAATATAAAGAAAGTCTGGTAAACTATACCATGAACGATGACGAAGCCCGGCAGATTACTCGTTCTGAAAATCCAGCCCTGACATTCACGAAACTCTGGACACGCAAGGAAGCATTATTGAAACTCATTGGTGAGGGTATCGGTGGACGTAGCATGAAAGAGGTATTGACAGGAACGGAAGAGATTGAAACAGTGGTCTGTGAAGAGAAAAACTACGTTTATTCTGTCGTTTTCGGAAAATAATTTTCAATTTTCAATTTCCAATTCTCATTTTTTTGTATCTTTGCAAACAAATAGAAACCTAAAAACATAAGAAATATGAGATTAGACGGAAGACGCGAAAGCTCCAATGTAGAAGACCGCCGTGGTATGAGCGGTGGCGCAAAGGCCGGTCTGGGAATCGGTGGTATTATCATAGTAGCCTTAATGGCTTGGCTGACAGGCGGTGACCCTGTGAGTGCCGTGATGCAGGAAGTGCAGAACGGTGGACTGGGCTCACTATCCGGCACGAATACCGAAGTGACGGATGGTCAGCGGGAGTTCACACAGGAGGAGCAGGAACTGGCGAAGTTCTCCACACAGATCCTGGCTGGTACAGAGGATGTATGGACGGAGATCTTCAAACAGAATGGCGCACAGTACCAGGTGCCTACGATGGTACTCTATACTGACGGTACGCAGACAGCCTGCGGACAGGGATCGGCTGCTATGGGTCCCTTCTATTGCTCAGGTGACCAGAAACTGTATATCGACCTCTCGTTCTTCACCACGATGAAGAAATCATTAGGTGCTGATGGTGACTTCGCCTATGCCTATGTCATCGCCCATGAGGTAGGTCACCATGTAGAGTATCTCACAGGCACGTTGCAGAAAGTCCATGAACAGATGGCAAAACTCCCACAGGCAGAGGCCAACAAACTCAGTGTGCGCCTCGAACTACTTGCTGACTTCTATGCTGGCGTATGGGCACATCATGACAACAAGCGCTTCGGCTCTTTGGAGGACGGTGACATCGAGGAAGCCATCAACTGTGCCCAAGTTATCGGTGATGACTATCTGCAGAAGAAGGCACGCGGTTATGCCGTTCCGGAGTCGTTCAACCACGGCACCAGTAAACAGCGTATGAAGTGGTTCAAACTCGGACTGGAGACGGGTGACATCACCAAGGGAAACACCTTCCAGTGTTCTGACTCAGAGTTGTAACCTCCCCCTATTATCTTGCCCTGAAAAACGTTGTTTTGATTCAACGTTTTTCAGGGCAAGACACTTCGTCTTACTGAAGGGTCTTGACAGTAAAGTTGTTCAGTGCATTAGCCTTCACATTATCAGTAAAGACCTTGAAGGTGGCGGCACACTCTGCGTTATCGGGTGTGCCTTCTTCGTTGCTAAAACCATATTGGGGCTTTGGCGTACCGTTGTCATCATTTTCCATCACAAGCAAGATGCAGATGGGGGCATCACCGCCCTTGGCCGACATACTGAGATGGTAAAACTCGGAACCATCCTCCTTAAAGAAGAAAACGCTATTGTCGTTTTCCTTATATACGACGACAGGTTTCAACTCCTCGCGTTCAATGTCATTGTCCGCATTGTTGACCAGGTTGATATACGGAGTCTCTCCTGGTTTGTCAACAATCTCGAACAAGACGTCGCAGTTAACTTCATCTTGCGACTCAATTTCAATGGCATACTTAAACGTGAACTTGTAACTTGTACGCTTCTGGGCGTATGTTGCCGTCATCGCCATCATCATGACAACGGCCAGTGTAACTAGTTTTCTCATATGTATCTGTTTGATTATCTGTATCAGTCGACAAAGATAATAATTATATCTGAGAACAGGAACAATACGACTTCTTTTTTTTAAAACAGTGACCTGCCGACTGGAGTACACCATTTTGCCCATTTGCGGCTTACAAACGCCCCATTTGAACGCTCCATTCACTTCGTATGGGCGTCCAAACTTCGCAAACATCTTATACAAACTTGGGAAAAACGGTTACGGTTACAACTGTAACCATGTAACCGTCTATCCAAAGATATCTGTCACTGTCACCATTATTAAAATCTGCTGGTGAAAACACGGGGATGCCTTCTATCACTTGTTCGGATATCTCCCACACTTCATTCCAATGCCTCCTATACCCCCATGGGAGGCATTCCTTTACCCCCATAACAGGCATTGGAATAAAGCAGAGAAGGCATCCCTTTGTTTTTTGAGGAAAAGTCTACATCTCAAATCTACAGGTTAACGAAGAAGGGGGTTTTGTTAATCATATAAAAAAGAGGGGCGTTGTTCGATAGAATCACAAAATATTTGGTTGTTGCTGAAATTTTGTATATCTTTGTAGTCGAAAGAATATCAGAAAGTGAAACAAAATCTAACAATAAGCATGAAAGCAAGAAAGGTATTATGGATGATGGTCGCCATCCTGATTTGCGGCGCTATGGTCTTCACATCTTGTAGCAACGATGATAAAGACTCTAACATCAATAACCTCTCTGAGAAGATTATCGGAAAGTGGATAATTTCTGACATTGACGGCAGACCTGCACTGACAAACGACAAGACTGTACTTACCTTCCCCTCAGCTACCATGGCATACGTCAGCGAGTCGAAGGCCGACTATGCTGGTCCGGCTGTCAAATGGAGTCCCGCTCGCGAATACGAAGCCTTAATCGACGGCAATAAAGTGACCCTCACCGACCATCCCACGAAAATTAATACGATAATCAACGAGTACGTCGTCACTTCTATTACCGCTGACGAGATGGCCTGCGCGTACAAGCACACCGTGATTCGCAACGACCAAGTAATCAAAGTCACAGAAATGCAGCTCCGCTTCACGAAAGTTACTTCCGACTACTCCGAGTCAGTTCTCGGCCTGTGGGAGTGTACGGAACTGACGGGCATTGAAACCTTCAACGACGCTAATGCACGACTGGAGTTCTTTGCCGACGGCACCTACAAGTACTGGCGTAAGAATGACGTAGGCGAGTGGGAAGCTGTTACCACGCGTGAGTTCCAGGATTACTTTGTGGACGGCACGCTGCTGGCTACGCGCTGGAAGAATCAGGGCGAAGACGAACTGCGCGAATGGTGGGAAATTGCCAGCATCGCCAACGGCCAGATGGTATGGAACGCTCTGCGCCAGAACACCGACGGCTCAACCGCCCAGCAAGGCATGAAGTGGCAGAGAGTGCTGTTTAATTGAGGGCTGATAGCGGAGGAAAATAGAAATGAACACAATACTAGCTTTAATTGCTGCTCTTCTGCCTGCTGTACTGTTGTTGGCTTATATATGGAAGAAAGACCCACAAAAAGAACCGACATCATGGTTGGCTAAGGCGGTCTTATGGGGTGTGGTGGCATGTGTTCCCGTAGCCTTTTTGGAAGAGGTAATTGAAAGCGTGTTGTTCGGAACAGGAGGACAACCATCAAGTTTAGCGGGTACAACTGTGATGGCATTTTTTGTAGCAGCACTACCAGAAGAGGCATTCAAATTGTATGTCTTATGGAGTGTGTTGCGAAAGAATCCGTTTTTTGATGAGCATTTTGATGGTATAGTATATGCGGTATGCGTAGGATTGGGCTTTGCTGCGATAGAAAACGTATTTTATGTGCTAAGTTCAGAAGAATGGGCAGGCGTGGCTATTACCCGTGCTTTGTTGGCTGTGCCAGGTCATTATGCCTTTGCAATATTGATGGGTTATTATTATTCCATCTATCACTTCGTAGATCATTCCCCGAAGATTGCTGCTTGCGTCCTCTTGGTGCCTGTTTTTGCTCACGGAGTATATGATACCTTAGCCATGAGTGAACTTGTGGATTCATATATCGGTGGACTGTGTTTCATTGTTCTCATATTCTTTTGTGTAAAGATGCATAAGGTGGCAAAAGCAAAGATAATGGCTCAAATTGAGAGAGATAAAAAAGAGAATGATACTTACACTGCATAATCAAGTACAGAAGAGACTTGGAAGATGAATGAGGGATTTTTCTTCTTCTATTTTGCTGTTTCAAAAATAATTTGTACCTTCGCAGCCATAAAATAAAAAAGAAGGAAACATGGCAGAAAAAACATTCAAGAGAACGACCGTGACATCGGCACTGCCCTATGCCAATGGCGGTGTACATATCGGTCACTTGGCAGGTGTGTATGTGCCTGCCGATATCTACGTAAGATATCTGAGACTGAAGAAAGAGGAAGTGCTGTTTATCGGCGGCTCTGACGAACATGGCGTACCCATCACTGTTCGTGCCCGTAAAGAAGGCATCACCCCACAGGATGTGGTGGATCGCTATCATAAGATGATCAAGGACTCCTTCCAGGAGTTCGGTATCTCGTTCGATATCTATAGTCGTACAACCAGTGAGACGCATCATAAGTTTGCCGCCGAGTGGTTCCGCAAACTCTATGACGAGGGAAAGTTGGTAGAAGAGACCACCGCCCAACTCTATGACGAGGAAGCCAAGCAGTTCTTGGCAGACCGTTATGTGACAGGCGAATGTCCTCACTGTCATAACGAGGGAGCCTATGGTGACCAGTGTGAGAAATGCGGTCGTGACCTCAGTCCTACGGAGTTGATTAATCCGAAGTCGACCATCAGTGGTTCTACCCCTGTGTTGAAAGAGACCAAGAACTGGTATCTGCCCCTGAACGAGTATCAGGAATGGTTGAAGCAGTGGATTCTCGAAGAGCACAAGGAATGGCGCCCCAATGTCTACGGACAGTGTAAGAGTTGGCTCGATATGGACCTGCAACCCCGTGCAATGACACGTGACTTAGACTGGGGTATCCCTGTTCCCATCGAAGGAGCAGAAGGAAAAGTGCTTTATGTCTGGTTTGATGCACCTATCGGTTATGTCTCCAACACCGTTGAACTCTGCGAGAAAGAGCCGGAGAAATGGGGCTCTTGGCAGAAATGGTGGCAGGATGAGGATACCCGTCTGGTACACTTCATCGGCAAAGATAATATCGTGTTCCACTGTATCATCTTCCCCACGATGATGAAGGCACACGGCAAGTATATCATGCCTGACAACGTTCCTGCCAACGAGTTCCTGAACTTAGAGAACGATAAGATTTCCACTTCACGTAACTGGGCAGTATGGTTGCATGAATACCTCGTTGACATGCCTGGTAAACAGGATGTGCTGCGCTATGTATTGACAGCCAATGCTCCTGAGACGAAAGACAATAACTTCACTTGGAAGGACTTTCAGGATCGTAATAACAACGAACTCGTTGCCGTCTATGGCAACTTCGTGAACCGTGCTTTACAATTGACCAAGAAATACTGGAATGGTATCGTACCTGCCTGCGGCGAGTTGCTTGACGTTGATCGCCAAACCTTGGAGGAATTCAAGGACGTGAAACAAAAGGTTGAGGCACTGCTCGACCAGTTTAAATTCCGCGATGCCCAGTTTGAGGCGATGAACCTGGCACGTATCGGTAACCGTTATATCACGGAGTGTGAGCCGTGGAAGGTTTGGAAAGAAGACCCGAAGCGTTGTGAGACGATTCTGAATATCTGTCTGCAACTCACGGCAAACCTTGCTATTGCTTTTGAACCGTTCCTGCCATTTTCCAGCAAGAAACTGCGCGAGATGCTGAATCTTGAGTCGTTCGAATGGGAGCAGTTAGGCAGTACCGACCTGCTGAAGGCTGGTCACCAGTTGGGTGAGCCTGCTTTGCTCTTCGAAAAGATAGAGGACGAGACCATCCAGAAGCAACTTGATAAGTTGGAGGCTACCAAGAAACAGAATGAGGCTGCCACCTACAAAGCTGCGCCCATCAAAGATACCGTTTCTTTTGAGGAGTTTGAGAAACTCGATATCCGCGTCGGACTCATCAAGGCTTGCGAGAAAGTGAAGAAGTCGAAGAAACTCTTGCAGTTCACCATTGACGACGGCACAGGTACGGATCGTACCATCCTTAGCGGTATTGCTGCCTTCTATGAGGATCCTTCCGTATTGGTTGGCAAGCGCATCCTCTTCGTCGCCAACTTCGCTCCACGTCAGATGATGGGTATTGAGAGTCAGGGCATGATTCTCTCTGCCGTCGACTTTGACGAAAGCCTCAGCGTGGTAACAACGACGAAGGATGTAAAACCAGGAAGTCAGGTAGGATAGTTTAGCGTGTCGAGTCAAGCCAATAGGCTTCAAACTGATGCGTAGTGCGTTGGTCTTCTGGCGGTAATTTCATATAGTCGCCATAGGTCCTGCTTAGATAGTCATCATAGCCGATCATCGCTTTATAGACACGATTCTCAAACTTCATGTCCATCATCTTCTTCATGTCAGCAGCAGGAAAGCAACCCTTGGAGGTAGCAGGTCCCGCCTCTGTCATGTGGCACAATGTTCCTGTAGGTGTTCTCCTGACAATCAGGTGTTCCAGTATCTTTTCTATCATGCCTACAGAGATAGGCAGACTGCGATAGCACCAATAGGCAAGGCGGGATTTCAGCGGATTCGACTGGGATATCTTGCAGCGGCGTATCTTATATAGCAGTTTTTTACAGCGGAAGATGCGCTCACGCTTTTTCTGGTCGGCCGTCACATAGTCGACGGGAAAGACATCGATATACACACCGATTTCATAGTCCTCCGTCTCCTTCTCCACCATCTTCGTACGCTGGTCGACAACCTTGGCAAAGGTATAATAATAATGGCTTTCCTTCTTCGGATCCAGTACCCGATAACGTCCATGCTCGTCATGATAGGTCTTCAGGAAACGCTCGTAGTCCTCGCGCATCATATAGATGTCGATATCGTCATCCCAGGGGATATAGCCCTGATGGCGCACGGCACCGATAAGTGTACCACTACTTAAAGAATAGCGCAAGCCCTGTGCCTCACAGAAATGATGGACATCATCCAGGATCCCCATCTGGATGTCCCGCAATTCTTTGATATCTGTAATCCTCCTCATAACTCCTAACTATGAATATAAACTATGAACTACTCCACCATCCGCCACACCCTTATTCCTGTATGCTTCGGCTGTTTCTTCTCATACTCATAGAAGGTCTCCGGACTCATCAGCACTTTCTTATAGAGACTCGACGCATGCAGCAGGTGCAGTTTGCCGTTCTTCCAGAAGGTGATACCGATATGCCGCGTGTCGAGACCGTCACTGTCTGTCAGCATCGCCACGATGTCCCCGTCCTTAATCTGACCCAACGGTGTTGACTGATGAAATTTCAAGTCTTCTTTGGCGATATAGGCATATTTCTTCCCATTGGTCTCCTCCTCATACCGCTTGATGACGGATACGAACTCGGGATGGTTCTTCAGTTGCTTATAGAGGTTAGGGTGCTTCGACATATAGTCGATATGGATGGTCTGCACGGCATCGAAAGGAAAGTCCTGCGGATCCAGTTTCCCGATTTCCTTCACAAGACCTAGTTTCACATTGTCGTCGCCCCACCATGTGAAATAATGCAGGCGTGAGGTATAGTCGGTCATCTTACCATCTCGGTAGCGTATCGTGGAGAGGTTCCGACAATAGTCCTTAAATGTCCGTGCATCCTGCTGGTCACAGAGGGAGAGGGCAAGTACCGTCTCCACGAAGGTAGTACAGTCAAGTCCGTGCAGGTTGACAATCAGATGTTCTTTGTCGCCATTTTCCAATGTAAAACCCACGTAGGGCAACCCTAGGAATTTCTTGCCGAAATACATCATCCTGTTCTCCTTACCCCTTTGCGTCTTCGCCTCCGTCAATAGTTTCACGACCAGTGCACTGTCCGCTTTCGTGTATTCCACGTCCATGTCAATGGTATCTTCGACAACATTTTCCGTCTCCATGGCATGTTCCATCTTTGCAGGACCTTTTGCCCCACAGCCGACATACAATAGCCAATAACTAATGATCAATAACCAGTATCTCATATTCTTCATCATATTCATGCAAAGGTACGAAGAATTGAGAAGAAAACCAAATAAAATTTGGCATTTTACTCTCTTATTCGTACTTTGGTTTCACCGAAAGTAGGCTACATCTCGGAAAATTGCAAATAAATTTGCATTTTCTCTCAATTTGCACTACCTTTGTCGCTCAAATGAGTGCGGAGAATCTAAAGGAACGGACGGCAAGGGGACTCTTCTGGGGAACACTGAACAGTGGAGCCACACAGGTATTGAGTGTCGTCATCGGCATTCTGCTGGGACGTATGATCGCTCCTGCGGAATGGGCTCCTATTGGAATGATTGCCATCTTCTCCGCTATTGCAGGCAACTTACAGTCGAGTGGTTTCTCTACGGCGATTGTGAACATGAAGGAGCCGACGGACAACGACTATAACGCCGTGTTCTGGTTTAACATTCTGGCAAGTGCCTGTATCTATGTCTTTCTCTTTATCGCCGCCCCTTGGATAGCCCTGTTCTTTGAACAGCCCTGTCTGACAGACTTGTCGCGTTTTATCTTCCTCGCCTTCTTCATCTCGTCATTCGGTATCTCGACACATGCCTATATGACGAAGAATATGATGAACAGAGAGATCACGATTATCAACACTTGTGCGTTAGTCTGCTCAGGTATCATTGCCGTCGTCCTTGCCTTCAACGGTTTCTCCTACTGGAGCCTGGCGTGGCAACAGGTTGTGAATGCTGCTATCCTAGTCATCGGCCGACTCTGCTATGTCAAATGGCGACCCTCCTTGAAGATAGACTTCTCCCCTATCCGCCGTACATGGAAGTTTGCCATGAACATCCTCGTGACAATGGTCATCAATACTGTCAATAACAACATCCTGACGTTCATCTTCGGAAAACTATTTACGAAGACACCACAAGTAGTGGGTAACTTCTTCCAAGCATCCAAATGGAACACGATGGCATACCAACTCGTCAGCGGCAGTATTGAACAGGTGGCACAGCCAGTACTTGTAGAAAGAGGCGAGATTCCTGTATTCCGCAAGATGCTGCGCTTTACGGCTTTCCTAGCGTTCCCTGCCATGTTCGGACTGGCATTGGTGGCCCATGAGTTTATCCTCTCGACCATCGGACCAAAATGGGAGGCATGTGTACCCATCCTGCGTATCCTTTGTGTCGGTGGTGCCTTCATGCCATTCTATTCACTTTACAAGAATTTGATTATCAGTCAGGGGCGCAGCGATATCAATATGTGGCTGAATATCTCGCAGATCCTGTTGCAGCTGCTGTTAATCTTCCTCACCTATCAGTATGGCATTATCACAGTGGTATGTGCCTATACCTCCTTGAATATCGTATGGCTCATGGTCTGGCAGGTATGTGCCAAACGACTGATTGGCGTACGTCTTTGGGATGTCTGCAAGGACACGATACCCTTTGCCCTCATCAGTGCCGCTATCATGGCCGTCATCTGGTTTGCCACAGCCAGTATCACGAACTGTTACCTGTTGCTGTTCCTGCGCATCCTTCTTGCCGTCATCCTCTATGCCGCCACCATGCGACTGTTAAAGGTAAAGATGATGGAGGACTGTATACAATTCATAAAACGTAAAAATGTAAAATAGAGCATGACGAAATCTCCTGCAGAAAACGATGTCGCCGTCCTGTTGATCTTCTTCACACGACAAGAGACGCTCAAGCGTACCTTTGACGCTATCAAGAAGGCACGTCCATCCCGACTGTTGCTTTATCAGGACGGTCCAAGGAATCAGGAAGAAGCCCAGAAGATTGAGGCAGCGAAACAGATTGTCGCTGACGAGGCAATCGACTGGGAATGTGAGGTACATCGCAACTACCATACAGAAAACTCGGGAGCCTGGGCATCTAACTATCAGGCACAGCGATGGGCATTCTCGTTGTATGACAAATGTATCGTCATCGAGGATGATTCCACCCCTGCCGTCTCATTTATACGTTTCTGCAAGGAGATGCTTGACCGTTATGAGCACGACGAGCGCATCACGATGATAGCCGGCTATAACCATGAGGAAAAGACAGAGGCGCCCTACGACTATCTGTTTACGTCTGTCTTCAGCATCTGGGGATGGGCATCATGGGACAGGGTTGTCAACCAGTGGGACGACCAGTACAAAGTAGTCGACCATACATTCGATATGCATCAGTTGGAAGCATTCGTCAAGGCACATGGGGAACGGGAGGAGATGATCAAGAAGCTCCGCAAGCACAAAGAGGCAGGCAATCCTATCTATGAAACTGTCTACTGGTCTTATAACATGCTGCATTCCGGACTCACCATCGTACCCACCCGTAACATGATACAGAATACTGCCGTCTCAGAAGAGTCAGCCCATTACCAGAGTGCGATGAAGACGCTGCCCAAGCGGATGCAGCGACTATTGACGATGCCGACGTACGAGATGGAGTTTCCATTAAGGCATCCGCAATATGTCATCGAGAATGTGGAATACAAGCAGCGTATCTACCGCATCATGGCATGGAGACATCCCTGGATCAAAATCGGCAGGAGTCTCGAGGAACTATGGCGTAACCTCCGCTACGGAAACTTCAGGTCGATCTGGAACGCTGTTGTCTTCCGAGTCAAGAAGAATACAGGCCATATAAATTACCAATAGTCATGGAAATATCCGTCATCATACCCGTCTACAACAAAACGTCGTATATCGGAAGATGTCTGGAAAGCATCTTCTCACAGGACTTCCCGTCGTTTGAGGTCATTGCCGTGGATGACGGCAGTACGGACGCATCGGGCAAGATGTGTGACCAATGGGCGGAAAAGGAACCCCGTCTGCGCGTATACCATACCCCCAACGGCGGTGTGACGGCGGCACGACGCTATGGACTGGAACATGCCAACGGCAGGTACATCATGTTTGCAGATGCCGATGACCTGTTGACAGAGGGAGCCCTGAAACGGATGTACGATGCCATCCAAAAAACGGATGCAGATGAAGTGATTGGTCCCTATGACGACCAGTACGGACATCGCCATGACTCAGGCTTGCGCGGCTTTGTGGATATAGACCCTTTGGTGCGTGACCTCCTTGCCACACGTAACTCCTTCTGTGTCCTGTGGGGTATCATCTTCAAGCGAGAACTGTTAGAGGGTTGCTTAGGAGCCCCCCGTGAGATTGTGGAACGGGAAGACTCCCTGATGCAGATTAAATGTCTGATGAAAAAGCCGAAGGTATTCTTCGTCGAAGATCCAGCCTACCTGCATTACGAAGATATGCCCAACGACCGCATAGAGGACTTGGAAATGATCCGCATCTATGACGAAGAGTTACGGAAGACGCTCAAGCCCCAGTGGAAACGTTATCGTTCTGCCTTCGTAGGACATCAAGTCAAAGTATATGAGAAATTCATCGACAAACGGCAGTTCCATGTCTTTGAGGAGTATTACCGTCCAGTGCGAAAACTGCTAGAAAAGTCGATTCCCCTTGCCGACCGCATAGCCATTCTGTTGCCGCCGCGTATCAGTTATTTCTTCGTACATTACTATAAGAGTATCAGGAAACACCTCCTAAAAGGTAACTGACCAACAGACTACCGTTGTAAAGCCAGAGGAAAGCGGTAAGGAGAATGAGGTAGTAAAATGTCAGCCGTCTGTAGTCGGAAGACTTCAACAGGAAAGCGATACTGACAGGCAGTACGAAAGCCCAATGGGCCGCCATGATATACACCTCATTTAGTCCGAAACCCAATACCAGATGGATGACCATGTCGAAAGCGAAACCAGCCATCGCCATCCACAGGAAACGGCTCTTACGCCCCAGCCATAAGCCCATCAGCCATAGCAAGACGATCACACCTTCCACAAAATAGCATATCACCCAGCGATAACGCACGATCATAGGACGGCTCCCCATGGTATCCTCCAGCAGATGGTCCTGGTGCAGCATCAACGACTCCCCGAACAAATTCTCCACCATCGAGTCCCAACGTGGTGTCGTGATGTCCGTCCATCGCATAAACATATTCTTGCTCTTGATGGGCATTCCCTTGTGCATACTGTTCCATCGCTCCTCGGCCTCCTTTTTCTGTTGGATGCGGTACATCTGTGTGAATGCCGTCTGCCGCTCATCAGGATTGGTAATCGAGGTAGTATCCATAAACGTCTCATAGGCACGTTGCCTCGCTTCCTTTTTCTGTCTTATTACTTCCTTCCGCTGTTCTTTCTCCTTGGGTTGTACATGAGTAAGATATTCCCAATTAGCAAAACCCCACATCAACGCAGCAGGCAGGATGACCGCCAACAACAGGTATTTAGGACGGAAGAAGCGCCTGCCGTTGGTAAACAAGGCATCGATGTATATCTTCATACCATTACTTAACGTAACACCTGCCGTGATGACAAACAAGACGACCGTCTGAAGAATCGTCATTTCCTTGCCTCGTCGCATATAACTGCCCGACAGGTAGAGTGCCATCAGCAACAGACACATTGATACCGTGAAATGGTCAGGTACGATACTCGCCACCATGATATGGGCAAAGCCATAGAAGAAGATGATCAGGAGGATGGCGTCGACCCGTCTCACACCTATGATGTCCTTGAAGATACGATACAGGAAGACAACCGAATAGATATTACACACCAATATTATCACCGCCAAGAGAAACTGTACGAGGTTGTAACCAGTCAGTGCGATGAGTCCGTTGTTCAGCAAAAACAAGGGATAGACCATCCAGGCGAGCAAAGGGTGGCGGAACACCTGATAGGTCACATCCCAATGGGTGACGACAGCATAGGTGATAGGGTCATAGCCTGATACATGAAACTGACTATAGAACACACCGCCATTGTCTATCGACTCCTTCAAGAACGAGTCTGAAAAACACCAGATACAACACGCATGGAGGAAAAGGCTGATGAGCACGAAGGCTATGACAGGTCCCTTTTCTTCTTTTCTGATGCGCAGAAAACCAAACATCTTCTTCATACCTTCTATCTTTTAGTCAAACCAGAATGCGATGGAGACGGGAGGCTGTTGCGACCACTCCACTATCAGTGCAACATTATGTATCAGTAAATAGACTGTCAAGAGGGCGATGAGTATTCTGAGAACCATGACCATTGGACCATGGCCATTGAACCGCTTGAACAAGTAGGCAAAAGCGATGGGGAAGACGTATATCCAGTGTGCAGACATGATATAGATCTCGTTGATGGCAAAGCCCAAACCTATATGCATCAAGGCATCAGGAAGAATACCCAACAGGCACATCCACAACAGTCGTTCACGAAAACCGCAACAGATACCTGCAAGTAATAAGAGTACCAATAAAACCTCTATCACATAGTTCCACGGATGATGATACGACAACAGGACGGGACGCGCACTGTTCAGGACATCATCCAAGACATAGTCCTCATGCAACTGGAGAGACTCACCGAAAACATTCTCCTTAAGTGTCTCCCAACGGGAAGTCGTCTTGTCTGTCCATTTGAGGATACTGCCCTTCCCAAAGGGTTTTCCTTTGTGGATGACCCAAGGTGCATGCTTATACCGCTCATGGTCCTCCCGTGCTTTCTTGATCATCTCCGCCTTGTGTTCCTGAAAATATTTCTTCTCCGCTTGCTCTTTGGGATAGACATACACACGCTCCTCCCATAATCCCAAGCCGACAACTAATACCATACAGCCAACAGCCACAAAAAAGTACTTCCAATGGAAGAAACCCTTGCCACGTGCTATCAACTCTCCTGCCAGTACTTTAGCCCCGTTCGTTAAGGTTACGCCAGCAATCAGGAGGACCAACAATGCCGACTTCCACGTACTCAGTACTTTTCCTTCTTTCGATGCCTTACCAATCAGGTAGAGGGACCATAATATCAAAAACAGGGAGATGCCAAAATGGTCAGTGGCAATATAGGTCACCAGAACATAGGCAAGACTGAAGAAGAATACTGTCAACAAGGTGGCACCCCATCTATCTAATCCTATCAACTCATGGAGGATACGATAGAGGATGATGGTAGTACAAAAGCCAAAGAAAAGGATGATGACGGCAGCGATATACAAGGCACCATTGATACCCAATAGTGATATCAGTATCTGATTGAGTCCATAAGGCAACCACATCAGATAAGGCAATAACGGATGACGCAGCACGTCGTACTTCATTCCCCACTCCGTCAATACGGAATAGGTCGTGGCATCAAAGCCCGAGACATGGTAGTTATACGACAATAACTTACCATAGTCGTCACAGACTACCGAGAATAGCGCGTCGTATTTGGCTATCAGCAGCCCGTTCAGGATGACCAACAGCAACAGGACTGCAAGTCCCAATATCCATTCCTCACGTCTTAATCTCATCAGCGGAAAGGTTTATAATGCGCCTCGTCAGCAAAGGCAAGCAGTTCACGATCGCCATTGCTGTCACCATAGGCAGTCAGATGATACTCCTCACGATGAGGATACAGTTCCTTGATACGATTTACTTTCTCCTGCCCGTAACAGTTTTTCGTCAGGAAACGACCTGTCAGTCGTCCATCCTCCACCTCAACCTGTGTCCCCAATACTTTCACATCAGGGAAAAAAGGCTGTACCCAGTTGTCAATAGACGCACTGATGATGAGTACGTCTGCTCCTGCATTCCGAGCCTTTTTCAATGTCTTCAGTCCTTCTGGGCGCAACAGATGATGGTTTTTCTCTGCAAAATGACGACACAGTGAATTGAAGGTATCTATCGTCATCCCCTTAAAGAAATATGAGAACACTTTCTGTTTTGCCCGATAGTTGGGATAGAGCCTCAACTTCATCATGATAATCAGCGGCAAACGATATAGGAAACCTATTATAAAAGTATAGATCCCCTTGGCATCAAGAATAAACATGAGAAGCGTATCTCGGGTTGTGAGTGTCCCGTCAAAGTCAAAGGCGACGATCTTCTTCATGGCATGACACGTTTAATCAGGTAATGTAACAACCACGACAGGGGTATGGCAAACAGCATCGTCAACAAGAACGTAGGCCAGTAACCCAGATGATAAGGGGAGATATACACCATCACGAAATGATGATGGATGAGATAGAGTTCCAGACTGATCATACCAAGGAAGGCACTCCCACGATTCAGCCAGGAAGGTGTATGACGGAACATTTCTGCAAGTAACAACAGTAAAGATACCGTCAAGGGAATATAGATCATCCGTTCCGCAAATAATGGGAAACGACCGTGCCGCACCTGTTCGAGATAGATACACGCACTTGCCGTAGCCAGAAAGGTCAACAGCACCAGTCCCCAAGCTTCCTTCTCCATCCTCTTCTCCGTCCTCACCCACTCACCACAGTTGATACCCAGGAAGAAGATAGGCAAACGGCTCCAGAATATCTCGATATGTCCCACTGCTTTGTGAATCGGGATGACCCACTGTACACAGATACACCACACCATCATCAGGACAGGGAGCCAACGCCATGAAGGACTCCGTTGTATCAGTCGCATATATAACGGTGCCCACAGATAAAGCATCATGATGGCAGGAATATACCAAAACGTCCCTTCGTCATGCAACCAGAAATCCCAGTTGATGGTGATATCGCCTATCAGGTCTACTATACTACCTGTCTGCCAATTGAAACGTGGGATATAATAAAGCGACGACATGATAAGCCACGCAGGGAAGATACGTAGCAACCGGCGTTTATAGAACTGTTTAGCAGAAGGATTCTTCACCCATGAGAACCAGAGTCCGATACCACTCAGGAAAAGAAACATATCAACACCGATGTTTCCACAACGACGCAAACCGAAAAAGGCATCACTACGAGGCAGTCCCACATGGAAAAGGGCTATGAAGAGGATAGCAGCACCCATCAACTCCCCCCGATAACGACTCAGGTCTTTCCATGTGATCTCGTTCAGACTCATAGTTTCGGACTCGGTATTTGATCGATGATTTTCTTCACTGCCCATGAGAGGGCTATGGTGGTGATAACATAGAGCATCAGTCCGTCGTAGATATCCTGTCGCACAGCAACATTAATAAATATCTTACGGGCAATTGGATGTGCTACGAACATCGCGGCGGAGATACTGCCAAACCAAACCATCAGGTTCATCACCTTCTGAGGCATCGCCTTGACGAGCGCAACGGTGCCGATGATGATAAACAATGGAATCCACAACCACGACAGGAAATAGAAGCCCATGACAAACACAAAAGCAGAGGCAATGACGACAACCACTGCCCATAACCAGCGGGACATAGACACACGGAAGTTTTCTATATACCGTCCCACTAAGATACCCGCTCCGAAAGGCAACATTCCTCCGACGAAGTTATAACGCAGACGTATCAAACGCTCACCTTCCGGATCGAAGAACATCTGGAACACACAACAAGCCAAGAGCAATACCACAACATACCATGAGGCACGCCGATAAAATAACAACCGATAGACGATATACAGTTCGAGCATCAATCCGAAGAACCAATAGATGCCCGGCCATATAATATGGTTAGGTTGCGGTAGTAAATTAATATACATCAACAACTGGGCAATGACATTTTCCCAGTGATATTGGAAACGACCTGGCGTGACAATGTCTACTATGAAGAATAGCGTCAAACCCACTATCAGCATCCGCAACAGCTTCAGGTAGTTGTAGCGTACGAAAGGGAAGACGGCCACTTGCCCTTGTATCTTCCGCTCGTATTTCATCACCAGTCCGAAACCACTGAGGAAAAGGAATACGGGGACACCATAGTGTCCGAAATACGACAAAAGATGAACAGGCAAAAGTGCATCAGGATGTGTGATGACCTGCCAGAGTTCCTCGTTATGGGAGACAAAGAACTGATACTCGTTTTCCTGTACTATCCTGCCAATGATGAAATGGCAGAAGTTATGCAACATGATGGCAAGGATGGCAATACCTCGCATCGCCGTACACTCATCCCGTGTTAGAAACTCATTCTTCACTTCTTACTTTTCACTTTTCGTTTTTGACTTCGGTCGCAGACTGTTATAGTCAACGCTATTCTTCAAGATGCGCGGACGTTTCTCATTATACTCGCTGTTCAGCACATCATACTCCTTCCGATAGTCTTTCGTGTGGATACCGCCTAAGTATAACAAGGTATGCGGCAATAGATCTATCATATACGGACGGTTCCTATAACGCTTAATAGCCGCCCATCCGTATGGATGCGCTAAGCGATAAGGTTTCGAAGCCCATATCCAGAAAGGTATCTCAAACTCCTCACGGGCAAGTCGGTAGTCAATGGTTGCCGAGTGGTTACGTCCATAGTAATCGAGGGTATTGAAACACTCCTCTCCATGGTCTGGCATATAGATAACAATAGCATCTTGATATTCGAAACGACGGATAATCTCCTCGACGATGGAATCGTTATAGAGAGTCGCATTGTCATAGTCGGCATTGATCTGCAAGCGTTTCTCTGTCAGTTTCTTGTCGGGATAGTCGGCAGGCGTGAATTTCCTACGTGTCTTCACAGGGAAACGTCCCCGATAGTCCACATGCTGTCCCATCAAATGGAAGATAGTCAACTGATGCCGATGATGTCTTTTCGCCTCTCGTGCATCATATTCTTTCAGCATTCCATCATCATAAGGGTAGAGCCGTTTGTTACGAGTGTCAAAGAACTGTCGGCTCAGTTCAGAATTATTCAGGAAGAAGCCACCGCTGAAATCATAGACTTCCTCACTAGCCTTTGGCAAGAACTGATTGGTGAGAAAGGTCACATGATAGCCTGCCCTGCGGAACACTTCAGGAAACATCGGCAGGTCAGTCCAAGTGCCTTTGTCCCCGACGGCATATAGTGAAAACACATATTTGAATACATAACTCGTTAGGTTCCATGGCGAAACCACATCGGTGAAGGCAATGAGCGTACTATCCTGCATACGTTTCAACTGGCGGGGTGTGGTAGGCTTGTCATAGCCATATAACTGGGAACGGTGCTTGTTATAACTCTCTCCAATAATCAATACTATCTGCGGACTACGGAAGTCACAACTGTCGACCTGTACCTTCTCTGTCGTTGTCAGCAGATAGGTGATCTGCTGAGAGGCGAGATGGTTGGCATACAGGCTGAACACCATACGGTTAATCGGCAGATAGAGGTTGGCACATCCCTTCTTCGTCAACTCATGCTCCACCTCTCCGATGTTTGTTTTTGTCATCAATCGCACCATCGCCTGTTTGTTTGACCAACACTCGGTAGCACAATAGACAAACAAACCAAAGGCTATCACGCCTATGACAGCTTGCGAAACAAGTATCATTTGTGGATCCAGACGGAGCCCTATCGTTTTCTTCCTCTTCTTCCACCATGCACTGAATATCGCCCAGAGGATATGCAACAGAGCGATAAGTAGTATCCAACCCGTCTTCGAGGTAAAGATATCCCTGCCCAGATAAGAATCCAGAAACTCACCTGCCTCACGCGCTGTAGTCTCGAAAAAGAGCATGAGCATTGTCGGTGTCAGTGTCGACTCGAAATGCACATAGCAGAACATGTCTATCAAGGCAACGGCATAAAGGATGAAAGCAATGACACCACGAATCCACACACGAACTTTCTGGGGTATTAGCGTTAATATGACACAGAGGGCATAGAGGTCGAAGAAGAGTTCGGTAGCAGACAACTCATAGGGCTTGGCTCCTTTCAGATGCAGGCGAATCTCCGTCTGCGTACAGAGATAACCCAAGGCGAACATGAACACGAAGAATGCCGCATTCACACGTATGGGTTTCCATAGCCATCCTACTATCTGCAATACCTTATTCAACGTTTATTGTTTATTGTACAGTTGTTTGACATCCTCTATAATCACATCAGGTACCAAACCTTCAATAGACTCCCCTCGTTTCACCCGTTCCCTGATTTCCGTACTCGACACAGGCAACAGTTCCGCTTGTATCGTACCTGTCTGTCCTTCACGGGGATATACCACCACGTTATATCCTCGCAGGATATCCTTCCAGTGGTACCATCGTGTAAAACGTTCCCAATTGTCTCCTCCTATCACCAGCGTGAATTCCCTGTCGGGATAGTCCAGACGAAGATGCTGGAGTGTATGCCACGTATACGAGGGCTTGGAAAGATGAAACTCATAGTCGCTAGCCTCAACGCCCTCTACCCCTTCCAGTGCTTTCTGTGCCAGTTGGAAACGCAGGTCGTCCTCCAACAGATTGGTAGCCCCTCGTTTTAAGGGATTCTGCGGCGATACCATCAGCCATATCTCGTCTAATGCTGTTTGTCGGAGTATCTCTCTTGCCAATGCGATATGACCGCAATGGATGGGATTGAACGAGCCGCCGAAGATGCCAGTCTTCATCATTTCAGGAAGTCATTGACGATTTGCAAGGTCTCTTGTTTAGCCGTCTCCAAGTCGTCATTGATAATGACACGGTCGAACTGAGGGGCGAAAGTCAACTCGTATTCCGCCTTGGCAAGCCGTTGCTCAATAGCCTCTTGAGTATCCGTTCCACGACCTTCCAGACGACGGCGTAGTTCTTCTATAGAAGGTGGTTGTATGAATAGGCTAAGAGCCTTCTTACCATAATGCTTCTTGATATTCACACCACCCTTTACGTCCACGTCGAACACCACATTTTGTCCTGCCTCACGCTGCCGTTCCACCTGGGTCTTCAACGTACCATAGAAACGGTTCTCATAGACTTCCTCATACTCCAGGAACTCATCGTTCTCTATCTTCTCCTTGAAAGCCTCTGGGGTCAGGAAGAAATACTCCACACCGTCCTTCTCTTCTCCACGAGGAGCCCGTGATGTACAGGAAATAGAGAAATAAAGATTCAACTCAGGATGCTCCTGCATCAACCAGTTCACGATGGTCGACTTACCACTACCTGACGGTGCACTTACAATAATCAGTTTCCCTTTCATAACTATGAACTATGAATTATGAACTACAGCGCATTCAGCACTTGCTCCTTGATCTGCTCCAACTCGTCCTTCATCATCACCACGATGTTCTGCATCTCAGCTTGATTTGACTTCGAACCTGTCGTATTGATCTCACGTCCCATCTCCTGGGCGATGAAACCGAGTTTCTTACCCTGACCGGCCTTGTCAGCCATCGTCTCACGGAAATACTTCAAATGGTTCGTCAGACGCTGCTTCTCCTCACTGATATCCAGTTTCTCGATGTAGTAGATGAGTTCCTGTTCCAAGCGGTTTTTGTCATATTCTGCCTCGGGAATCTGCTTCAGACCATCCACGATACGGGTACGGATCTTCTCTACACGGCTCTTCTCGTAAGGCTCGATACTCACCAGCAGACGCTCTATATTATCAATCTTCTCGGCAAATTTCTTCTCCAGGGCGGCACCTTCCTGTGTACGGAAGTCTACCAGATGCTGCACAGCCTCCTCGATGCCACCACGTGCCACTGTCCATTCTTCGTCTTCAAGCACTTCAACCTCTGTCTTCGTCAGGACATCCGGCATACGGGTGAGTGTCTGCATCCAATCCATACCAGTCAAGGCATGACTATCCGCAAAACCTTTCAACTGCTGATAATAACTCTCCATCAGTGCTGTATTCACAGGAGCCGCCTCTGCTGATGCCTCTTTCTCAATCCAGACACTCATCTCCACCTTGCCCCTCAACAGTTTCTCTGCGACAAGCTGGCGGACCTCCATCTCTTTCTCCCTATAGAGGGGAGCAATACGCGTTGTCAGGTCCAACTGCTTCGAGTTGAGCGACTTGATTTCTACATTGATTTTCTTTCCCTCATAGACTACGACAGCCTTGCCATAGCCCGTCATTGATTGTATCATAATTGCAAATGTTTACTTTCTAAAACCATGTCCGTTCCACTTCAGGGTCTTCTCCGTCTTTGTTCCATTGGCATTCCACTTGGTGACAATGATGTCTTTGCCAGTACGGGGCAGCGAGTAGGTGGTATTGTCATAACTCACCTCAAAGCCAGGGGCTTCGCAGAAGGTCACCTTCTTCGTGGCATTGTTATAACGAAGGAAACACATGCCATCAAACTGTCCCAGACTGGGCTTGCCATTCTCATAGCACCATGTGGAGCAAGCAAACAGTTTATGCTTTTTGTCAGCCTCGTTCCAGTAGCACATCTCAACTCTCAACAAATGTTGCTCATATCTGGACTCATAGACCAGAAAACCGTTTTTCTTGTCAACGGTAAGTGTCTCATTTTCATCCAAATCCATACCCGTACGATACTTCTCCAATGCTGCCTTGACGGCATTCGTCGATTCGTCGGTTTCTCCCTCTGGCTCATCGTCGTTAATGGTGACGAAGTTCCATGCAAAGTCGATGATGTCGGGGTATGTACCAAGAAATCTCATTTCGAAACTGTTCTGTGCACTTGCTGTGATAGTCATGGCTGCGAAAGCCACCAATATAAATATTTTTTTCATAATGTCTTTTATTAAATGAGTTCTTTATTTTAATTTACTAATTATTCAACATGTTCTGGGAAGAAGAAAAAGAAGAAACAGGCGGCTATGACTGTATGGTTGTATTGACCACTAAACTTGCCGATGGTGAGATGGTTACCCGCCTCGAAAGTACCACTGTTGTAATAGCCGCAGGTCATGTGGTTCGATTTCTCGAAGGTGCGACCATCAAAGTATCCGAGTGTCATGTGGTTCGATTTCTCTACCGTGTTACCAGATACATAGCCGATGGTCATATGATTCGAGGCTTCAACAACACCATTCTGTTTGATGTAGCCGATGGTCATGTGGTTCGATTTCTCGACGACACCGTTCGACTTAACATAACCCAATGTCATACCATTGCTTGCCATAATCTCACAATTCAAGTTCTCCCACGCCTTCCGTTGTGCCTCCTCGCGGGCAGCACGTTCCTGACGTGCCTTCTCCTCACGGGCAGCTTTCTCTTGGTCTTGTTTTATTTTATCAGCATGGATATCAGCCACCTGCTCTGGTGATAGCAGTGCACCAATAAGTGTGAATGTCGTCAGCAGCGGACTCACATGACCATCGAATGTACCAACAGTCATGTGATAACATGTGGCTTTCTGCATCGTAGCCTCGCCAATCACTTCACCATTAAACGACACTTTATTGGTCTTCGCATCATAGTTGAGCGTACCAAGTTTCGAAGTCACGATAGTACCATCATTGCTGATACGCCCCACTTCGTTGCCCAGATTACTCTTCACAACACCCGTTATCGGGTCAAGCATATACTTCACATCTTGACCGGCCAGTTCGCCACTTTCATATTTCTTGTTGAATGTAATCTCCAATCTCACGGGATCCCATGTAGCTATCTTTGTCTTACCCTGCCACAAGATCGCCATCGTCCTCGTACCGTCGGGGGCTGGTTGCGGAATAGTAGGCGTTATACTGTTAATCACTGCCTGCACAGAGTCACGTTTGCGCTGTGCCTCCTTTGCAGCAGCTTCTTCTCTCTTCTCCTTCTTAGTCTTAATACCCAAGCCCTTGCGAGCTCCTCTTATCAGACTGCCAAACTGCGCTTCAGCAGGTGTGCTGACAACGAACATCACTGCCAATGCTGACATCATGATTTTGGTTGATAATTTCATGTATTTTAATGATTTAATCTGGTTACGTTATTAATATCGGGTACAAAGGTACGATTAAGTGAGCAGAATGCAAAAGGAAAATTCGTTTTTCTTTTCATTCTCGAACGAAAGTACCTTCGAGACTCGTCTTAAAGGTACGATTAAGTGAGAAGAAAACCAAATATTATTTGAGTTTTCTCGAGTGTGAGTATCTTCGACGCCAGTCAATGATACGATTTCTCACGTTCGACAAAAGAAATTATTACTTTTGTCCTCTCTTAATCGAAATTTTCGTACCTTTGCAACTGCGATGAAGAAGATATGTGACTTTATAGCCCGATGGATGGGACTGATGGTATTGATTGTGGCAGCAGTATCGCTACTGAGGCCTGCGTTTTTCCTATGGATAGACACATGGGCAATCAATCCGTTGCTGGGCGTCATTATGTTTGGTATGGGACTGACACTCTCACCCCACGATTTCCGCATCGTGTTGAGTCGTCCAAAGGATATCCTGATTGGTTGTCTCGCCCAGTTTACAGTGATGCCATTATTAGCATGGGGACTGACATGGGCGTTCGCACTGCCTAAAGAGTTAGCATTGGGTGTCATGCTGGTGGGGTGTTGTCCTGGTGGTACTGCCTCGAATGTCATCACCTACTTGGCGAAAGGCGATCTGGCACTGTCGGTAGGTATGACAGCAACCTCCACATTGCTTGCTCCTGTATTAACCCCATTGTTGGTATGGCTCTTGGCAGGTACGATGGTTGATGTAGACACCCTCGGCATGTTACAAAGCATCGTGTATGTCGTCATCGCACCCATCATCGTGGGATTACTGTGTCAGCGTTTCCTGCCAAAACTGACCAAAAGCGTTGTGCCCTATCTGCCCGCCTTCTCGTCTATCGTCATTGCCTTGACGGTGGGCGTCGTCGTATCACATAATGCCGACAGGTTGTTGATGGGTGGGCTCATCGTTATCTTCGTCGTTATGATGCACAATCTGTTAGGACTCTCCACAGGTCTCCTAATAGGCAAGTTGTTACATATACCTAAACCAAAGTGTGTCGCCCTCAGTATTGAGGTAGGTATGCAGAACTCAGGACTTGCCTCCTCATTGGCAGTGCTTCATTTCGCCGCCTATCCCCTCGCAGCCATTCCTGGAGCCATTTTCAGCGTATGGCATAACATCAGCGGGGCTTTGGCAGCGAAACTCTATCAGGGATAGAATTGACAGGCACTTAAAATCTGAATCCGAAGAAGCCGCGGATACGCCATTTGGTATTCTGCACTATCAAGGCATCCTTATCGCCGATACTGGTGAAATTATAGACCATGGAAAGACCGGCAAACTTATTTTTCCCAACCTGACGGACAACGGCTCCGCGCCCTGTGATAATAACCTCAGGAAAATGATAGTGCAACGGAATCCGTTCGTCACCAATGGTCAACGAGGCATGACTATAGAAGATTATGGTCGGCAAGGCTGAGATATGCAGGAGCCATTTGGAAGCAGGCACATAATTATAGCCATATCCTGCTCCGACAGCAATATTCGTCACTTTGAGTTGTGTGTCATAAGTACCATTGACAGTAGCCCACTGACCCTGGGCGGATGCTCCCAACAGGAAACTGCCTGCCGACTGGCATTGTATGTACGATTGGGAGAAAGCGGCAGGATAGGAGAATCGGCGGTGGTTGAAGGCATAATAGGCATTCAAGTTCAGCGTCTTGACTTTGAGCACATCAGCAGGCAGCGTAATGCGCTCCATACCCTCAAACTCATGCCATCCCTTGAAATTGCGGGCATCCTGGTAAGCCATGTCAAAACCGAACCTATTGCCATACGAACAGAAGTTCATCTCAAAGTCTTTATAGCGTCCTAGCAGTTTGGCGGGATTCAGGGAAACACTAAGCGAGATACCCAGATAATTCACCCCTACACTGACCGTACTCTTGCAATCGGCATCCATCTGGGACTTGAATTTCCATCCATTTTCCACTCCCTCCGTCTTGATACGAGCCCCCGATACATTGAGACGTCCTGTAACGGTCCATTTGGTCTTCGGACGGACAATATAGTTCGTATCGACATTGGAACGCCAGTATCTTTTGGAAAGAACACTGTCTACCCGATGCAGAAAACGGTGTGCATTCTGTGCACCGACTGGCAAAGACATTCCTGACAGGAGAGAAATACCTGTCACCAAAGCCATCCTGCCAAGAGCGACTCTATTCATAAATCCTATATAGATGGTGCAAAGTTAATGAATATTTTCCAAAAGACTCAAAATAAATTTGGTTTTTCGTTCGTTTTGCACTACCTTTGCACCTTAAAATAATAGAGAATACAAAAACATGTCATGTATCTTACATATAGAGACCAGTACGTCAGTATGTTCTGTTGCCGTATCGGAAGACAGTCACTGCATCTGGCATGAGGAAGACCATAGCGGTCCGAACCATGCAGAACGCTTGGGCTCGATGGTTGACGAGGCATTGTCGTTTACCGACAACCATGCCATCCCCTTTGATGCTGTCGCAGTGAGTTGCGGTCCTGGTTCCTATACAGGTCTGCGCATTGGTGTGTCGATGGCAAAGGGTATCTGTTACGGGCGTGACTTGAAGCTGATTGCGGTCCCAACACTCGAACTATTGTGTGTGCCAGTATTGTTAAGAGAAGAAATAGAGGATAATGCCCTGCTCTGCCCGATGCTCGATGCACGACGGATGGAGGTCTATGCCGCCCTATATGACCGGGCTCTCCATGAGATACGTCCCGTCAGTGCTGACATTGTCAATGTAGAGACCTACAAGCAGTGGCTCGACGAGCGTCCTGTGTATTTCTTCGGTAATGGTGCCAAGAAGTGTATGGAGGTTATCAACCATCCCAACGCCCACTTCATTGACGGTATTGAGCCCATTGCCAAGTGGATGCAGCCTCTTGCCGAGAAGCGTCTGTTGAACGGGAAGACGGAGGATGTCGCCTATTTCGTGCCTTACTACTTGAAAGACTTTGTGGCTTTGAAACCCAAGAAATTATTATAACCCATGAATATAGAAGGATTAGACTACAACACGCAACGGGAGAAGTTGCTGATGCCCGAATACGGACGTGAGATCCAGAAGATGGTGGACCATGCAGTCAGTCTGCCCGACAAGGCGGAGCGACAAAAATGCGCCAATACCATCATCCACCTGATGGAGAGCAAAAATCCCCAGCTAAAAGACAATGAGGACTATGAGCAGGCTTTGTGGGATCATCTCTATCTGATGAGTCACAAGCAACTGGATATCGACTGGCCCTTTGATGTCAGCGAGGCAGAGAAAATCCTATCGAAGCCAGCCCCTCTGGAGCATCCGACAGGGAATGTCCGCTTGCGCCACTACGGACGACTCATGGAAGAGGTCTTCGAAAAACTTAAGACCATGCCTGAGGGAGAGGAACGTGATGAACTGGTGCGCCTGACAGCCAATCAGATGAAGCGCAACCTCGCTGCATGGGGACATGGGTCGATGGACGATGAGAAGGTGGCTGACGACCTCGCACGCTTCACGGACGGAAAGGTTCAGATTGACCTTTCTTCCTTCCGCTTCGACCATATCGCAGCGGTTTCGAATAATGATAACGGAAAGCGCAACGGTAAAAAGAAAAAATAAATGGCATCATTCAAGATTGAAGGCGGACGACTGCTCAGTGGTACGATTACTCCACAGGGTGCCAAGAACGAGGCATTGGAAGTCATTTGTGCTACCTTACTCACCAGTGAGGAGGTGACGATACATAACATCCCTGATATCCGTGATGTGAATAACCTCATCCAACTATTGAAGGATATCGGAGTGAAGGTAAAGAAAGGCAAAAAGGCTGGAACATTCACCTTCCAAGCAGATCAACTCGACCTGAAATACCTGGAGAGCGACGAGTTCGTACAGAAATGCGCAGCACTGCGCGGCTCTGTTATGATGATAGGTCCGCTGTTGGCTCGGATGGGCAAGGCTATCATCACCAAACCTGGTGGTGACAAGATAGGAAGGAGACGTTTGGACACCCACTTCATGGGCTTCAAATGCTTAGGTGCTAAGTTCCACCATATCGAAAACCGTAATGTCTACGAGATAGGCGCTAGGAAACTGAAAGGCACTTATATGTTGCTCGACGAGGCTTCCGTGACGGGTACGGCGAATATAGTGATGGCAGCCGTCTTCGCAGAAGGTACGACGACCATCTATAACGCTGCCTGCGAACCTTATATCCAACAACTCTGCCACATGCTCAATAATATGGGAGCAAATATTAGCGGCATCGGTTCCAACTTGCTGACCATCGTTGGTGTAGAGAGCCTGCATGGTACGGAACACAAATTGTTACCCGACATGATTGAGGTGGGTTCCTTCATCGGACTGGCCGCTATGGTGGGCGACGGCATCCGCATCAAAGACGTGTCACTAAAAGACCTTGGCATCATCCCCGACGCCTTCAGACGATTAGGCGTCAAGGTGGAGACTGACGGTGACGATCTGTATATCCCACGACAGAAGCACTATGTAGTGGACTCGTTTATCGATGGGACTATCATGACACTGGCCGATGCACCCTGGCCTGGACTAACACCCGATCTGTTGAGTGTACTCATCGTAGTAGCCACACAGGGACGTGGTTCTGTCCTCTTCCACCAGAAGATGTTCGAGAGTCGTCTGTTCTTTGTCGACCGCCTCATTGACATGGGAGCGCAGATCATCCTTTGTGACCCCCATCGTGCCGTCGTCGTAGGACATGACCGCAAACTGACACTCCGCGCCAGCAGGATGTCGAGTCCTGACATCCGTGCAGGTATCGCCCTGTTGATTGCCGCCCTAAGTGCCAACGGCACCAGTACCATCAGCAATATCGAACAGATAGACCGTGGTTATGAGAACATCGAAGGGCGACTCAATGCGCTGGGGGCTAAGATAACTAGAAATGATTAAGAACGAAGAAGTTTACAAGATAGGCAGGCTGGGTAAGTCACACGGCATCAAAGGAGAGATATCGCTCCAGTTCGACGACGATGTCTTCGACCGTGTGGATGCCGACTACCTTGTATTGGAGATAGACGGCATTCTCGTGCCGTTCTTCATGGAGGAATATCGTTTCCGCTCCGACTCCCTCGCCCTGGTGAAGTTCTGCGATATCGACACCCAGGAGCGTGCCTCTGAACTGACTGGCTGTGACGTGTATTTCCCACGTGACTTGGCGGACGAAGACGATACCCCTACCCTTGCCTCTCTTGTAGGTTTCGACTTAGTCGAAGCATCCAACAACAAAAAAGTAGGCACCATCGCCTCCATTGACGACAGTACAGCCAATATCCTCTTCGAACTGGAAGACGGACGACTCGTCCCAGCCACGGATGACCTTATCACAGATATCAATACCAAGGACAGAACTATAAAAATGGAAATCCCAGAAGGATTGTTAGAACTATGAAGAAAAGACAAATAGCCATTCTCGGCTCCACAGGGTCGATAGGCACACAGGCATTACAGGTCATCGAGGAGCATAGCGACCTCTATGAAGTGTATTGTCTGACTGCCAATAATAAGGTGGAACTGCTGGCAGAACAAGCCCATCGCTTCAAGCCTGCCGCCATCGTCATTGCCAATGAGGCTCGCTACGACGAGTTGAAACGGCTAATGGACGACCTGCCCGACGTGAAGGTATATGCAGGCAAGCAAGCCCTCGACGAGATCGTAGAGGCTGGTCCTATCGATATGGTACTGACAGCAATGGTAGGTTTCGCAGGTCTGTCGCCAACGATTCATGCTGTCAAGGCACGTAAGGCTATTGCCCTCGCCAACAAGGAGACACTGGTAGTGGCTGGTGAGTTGATTCAAGACCTTGCCACACAATACCACGCCCCTATCCTGCCTGTGGACAGTGAGCACTCCGCCATCTTCCAGAGTCTGGTAGGCGAAGACCATAATCCTATCGAGAAGATTCTGCTCACCGCCAGTGGAGGCCCCTTCCGTAATATGACGATGGAGCAGATTGCCAAGGTGACGAAGGACGATGCCCTGCGCCATCCTACCTGGGATATGGGGGCGAAGATCACCATCGACTCTGCCACGATGATGAACAAGGGTTTCGAGGTCATTGAAGCGAAATGGCTCTTTGGCGTGAAAGCGTCACAGATACAAGTACTGGTACATCCACAGAGTATTGTACACAGTGCTGTACAGTTTGAAGATGGTGCCGTCAAGGCACAACTTGGTGTGCCTGATATGCGACTGCCTATCCAGTATGCGTTCTCCTATCCTCGCAGACTGTCGCTCAGTGGAAGCAGACTAGATCTCTTTGCAGCCCAGCATCTGGATTTCTTCGAACCTGACCTCAAGAAGTTCCGCTGTCTTGCCCTTGCCTTCGAGGCGATTCAGAAAGGTGGCAACATGCCGTGTATCGTCAATGCCGCCAACGAGATCGTCAACCGCGGTTTCTTGGAAGACAAATGTACATTCCTCCAGATGAGCGACATCATCGCCGAGACCATGCAGCGTTGCACCTTCGATGCCACACCCAATTACGACACTTACATCGCCACCGATGCCGAAGCCAGACGTATCGCGGCAGAATTAATGAATTCATAAATTATGGAAGTATTTTTAATAAGAGTATTACAATTCATCCTTGCCATCTCCCTGTTGGTATTGCTCCATGAGGGAGGACATTTCTTCTTCGCCAAACTCTTCGGAGTACGCGTGGATAAGTTCTATGTGTTCTTTGACTGGAAGTTCAGTCTGTTTAAGTTCAAGCCCAAAGGCAGTGACACAGAATATGGTATCGGCTGGTTGCCTTTAGGCGGCTATTGCAAAATAGCAGGTATGATTGACGAGAGTTTCGATACAGAACAGATGAAACAACCTGTACAACCTTGGGAATTCCGTGCGAAACCTGCATGGCAACGACTGCTAATCATGATTGGCGGCGTACTTGTCAACTTCCTCCTCGCCCTCTTCATTTACTCGATGATCCTGTTCTACTGGGGCGACACCTATATCCCCGTAAAGGATATGACGCTGGGTATGAAGTTCAACCAAGAGGCGAAGTCGTATGGTTTCAAGGACGGTGATATCCTGATTGGTACGGAGAAAAACGCCTTCAAGGATTTCAGTGCCGACCTTTACCGTGACATCTCTGAGGCGAAGCGTGTGGATATCCTCCGCAATGGTAAGAAGATGAGCATCAGCCTGCCTGGTAATCTTAACTTATTGGGAATGCTGAAGGCTGATCCCTCTTTTGTTCGCCCCCTGATACCTGCGAAGGTCGACAGTGTCGTCCCCGGTACACCTGCGGAGAAGATTGGTATCAAGGCAGGAGACCATATCCTTGCCATGAACGGCTCTCCCGTTGACTCCTATAACGAGTTCGTTGACCTCTTAGGTCGTCGTCAGGACCTGTTGGATACCGCCACCTCCCCCGCAGACAGTCTCAAGGCCCGTACCGTCACGATTGTCTTTGGTAATGAGAGCAAGACTGACACCGTGACCACCCAACTCACACCAGACCTCAAACTCGGTTTTGTGGTGAGCAGCATTGCTGGACTCTATCAACCCGTCACCAAGGAATACGGCTTCTTGGAGAGTATCCCTGCCGGTATCCAATACGGCTGTGATGTGCTCGGCAGCTATGTGGGCGACATGAAATACGTGTTTACGGCAGACGGAGCGAAGTCGCTCGGCGGCTTTGGAGCCATCGGCAGCCTTTTCCCACCCATGTGGGACTGGTATATGTTCTGGAAGATGACCGCTTTCCTCAGTATCATCCTCGCCTTCATGAACATCCTGCCCATCCCTGCCTTGGACGGCGGACATGTCTTGTTCTTATTATATGAGATTATCACACGTCGTAAACCCTCCGAGACCTTCATGATCCGTGCCGAGTATGTCGGCTTCGGCATCCTCATCCTTTTGATGGTGGTGGCGAATCTCAACGACATCCTGCGCTGGCTGGGATATCTATAGTTCCTATATTATATAATAAGGTATAAAGGAACTGGATAAGTTAAATAATATTAAATATTCGACTTGTCCAGTTCTTCGTTTTCCACATTTGAGAGAAAAGCCGTACCTTTGCAGTCCGATTATTGGGGAGAGACTTAGAATCCCCGTGGATTGTGTGTAAATAGCAGTGTCTTTGGCCGGGCACTGCGGTTTGTGAATCACGATTCAGCCGAAAGGCACAGACGTTAGACTGCTGCGGAGCGTTAGACTCTCTGCCGTAGTGTTGTTTGTGTATAAGAGAAAAGAAAAATTGTTTTTTAGTAGTAAAATTTAAAAGTAAAATGGACACTTTAAGTTACAAGACCATTTCCGTATCAAAGGAAGCTGCCCGTGAGCAGAAGCAGTGGGTGGTCATCGATGCTACCGATCAGGTAGTGGGCCGCTTGGCTTCTAAGGTCGCAAAACTGATTCGCGGAAAGTACAAGCCCAACTTCACTCCTAACCAGGACTGTGGAGACAACGTTATCATCATCAATGCCGCTAAAGTGAAGTTTACCGGCAAGAAAGAGACTGACAAGGTATACACCCGTTATACTGGTTATCCCGGTGGTCAGCGTTTCAGCACTCCTGCGGAGTTGCGTAAGACAACATATGGTGTGGAGCGTTTCTTGAAGCACGCTGTCAAGGGCATGCTGCCCAAAGGTCCCCTCGGACGCAGTTTGCTGAACAACCTCTATATCTATGAGGGAACAGAGCACAAGCACGAGGCACAGAAGCCAAAAGCAATTGATATTAACCAGTATAAATAATAAGATAGAAGATGGAAGTAATTAATGCAATCGGTCGTCGTAAGAGCTCTGTAGCTCGCGTTTA